>NZ_CP023564.1:3021301-3331951 GCF_002407065.1 Brachybacterium ginsengisoli | reverse complement strand
AGAGCAGCCCGGCGAGCGCGGCGGGCCATCCTGTCGCGAGCATCACGAGGCCTGCGGCGGCGTAGAGCACCAGGGCCAGTCGCACGGTGCGCGCGGCGCCGAGCACCGTCGCGATCGACCCGATCCCCGCGTCCCGGTCCGGCCGCACGTCCTGCACCGCGCCGAAGGCGTGCGAGGCCATCCCCCAGAGGAAGAATGCCGCGAGAGAGGCCGCCGCGGTGGGACCCGCCGGGGCTCCGGTGAGCGCCAACCCGTACGCGGCCGGTCCCACGAAGTGCGTCGAGGACGTCAGCGAGTCCAGCACGGGCCGCTCCTTGAGGCGCAGTCCCGGCGCGGAGTACCCGACCACGGCCGCGAGCACCACCAGCAGCACGAGACCCGCGACGGCGCCGCCCAGCGGGAGCAGCACGGCCAGGAAGGGCAGCGGCAGCAGCGCCGCGGACCACAGGGTGAGACGGTGGACCCGCCGGTCCAGCACGATCCCCTCCACCCCGCCCTTGCGCGGATTGCGCAGGTCGGAGTCGTGGTCGAACACATCGTTCACGCCGTACATCAGCAGGTTGTACGGGATGAGGAAGAACACCGTGCCCACCACGAGCGCGACGTCGAGACCGCCCCCGGCCAGCAGATAGGCGGCGGCGAAGGGGTAGGCGGTGTTGATCCAGCTCAGCGGGCGCGAGGTGCCCAGCAGCTGGCGCACCGCTCGGGGCGGGGAGCTCGCGATGGTCATCGTTCCTCCCTCGGTGACAGCAGCAGCCACAGCGCGGGCAGGAGCAGTCCGGCGGCCATCGGCCAGGCCAGGTCCTCGATCGGGGCCAGCCCGATCCTCGGTCCCAGCAGGTCCTCCTCGGCGAAGCGGAAGAGGTCCGCACTGATCATCAGGGAGTCGAACACAGCGGTGAGCACCAGCAGCAGACCGACGGTGATCGTGGTGCTCAGCCACCAGCGTCGACCGGGACGGCGGACCAGCACAGCGAGCACGAGCACCGCGAGCGGAGGCAGCAGGAACAGCGCGGCGAGGGCGGCGTAGCTCATCGCGCCGCCTCCCCGGTCCCGGCGCGGGCCCGCCGGGTGAGCAGCAGGTCCACCAGCGTCCACAGCACCAGGCAGTGGTAGCTCAGGAAGGTGATGAACACGAGCTCCTCGAGCGGCAGCTCGGGGCCGAGCACGATCCCCGTCATCCACGGTCCGGACCCCATCCGGTAGTGGCCGGAGGCGATGGCGGCGAGATCCCACAGCAGGAACAGGCCGATCCCCGCGCCCAGCACGATCGCCGCGCGCCGGGGCGCCCGCCACAGGACCAGGCGGAAGCGCGCATCGAGCAGGGCCATGCACAGCAGCGGGACCAGCAGCGTCAGCAGGTACACCCCGGCGGTCATGCTTCGGCCCCCGTCCGCCCGGGGTCCGCTGTCCGCGCCCGGTCAGCTGCGGCGCGGCCCGGTGCGGGTTCCGGCAGCGGCGAGGCGGAGTCGTCGCCCCGCAGCCTCTTCGCCACCAGCTCGGCGCTGATCAGGCACATCGGCAGTCCGATCCCCGGAAGCGTGCTGGAGCCGGCGTAGAGGAGGGACTCGACCTTCCGTGACGCGTTGCCCGCCCGCAGGAAGGCGCTCTGTCGCAGGGTGTGCGCGGGGCCGAGCATGCCGCCCTTCCAGGTGCCCAGGTCCGCGGCGAACTCGGCAGGTCCGAGGGTGCGGCGCACCACCACCCGCTCGGCGAGATCGGGGACCCCGGCCTTCTCCGCGATCTGCGCGATCGCCTCGTCGGCGATGGCCTCGACCTGCGCGGAGCCTGCTCCGTCGATCCCTCCGCGGCCGAGTCCCGGATCCGCCGGCATCGGGACCAGGACGAACAGGTTCTCGTGCCCGTCGGGGGCGGCCGACGGATCGGTCGCCGAGGGGCGGCAGACGTACAGGGAGGCGGGGGAGGGCACCCGCCCCTGCCTGATCGCGCCGAAGTTCTCCTGCCAGTCACGGGTGAAGAACAGGGTGTGATGGGAGAGCTGGGGCAGCGTGCCCGCCACGCCGAGCAGGAGCAGCACCGCGCCGGGTCCGGAGGTCGCGCGCCGCCACCAGCGCTCGGGATAGGTCTGCAGGGCCGGGGGCAGCATGGTGGTCTCCACGTGGTGGAGGTCCGCGGTCGCGACCACGACGTCGGCCGCCAGCGTGCGCACTGCGCCGTCGGCGTCCTGCACCTCCACCCCGACGGCTCGGGGCCGACGGCGGCCCGGCTGCGGGGCGGTGATGATCCGGGTGGCGCGGGTGCTGGTGCGCAGGCGCGCCCCCTCCTGCTCGGCGAGCGCCGCGATCACGTCGATCAGATGCGCGAACCCGCCCTGCGGATAGAGCACCCCGCCGGTGAGGTCCATGGCGCTCATCAGGTGATACATGCTCGGGGTGCGGTCCGGGGAGGAGCCGAGGAAGACGGCGGGGTAGCCGAGGATCTGCCGCAGGCGGGGATCCTGGAAGCGTCGGCCCACGAAGCGCTCGAGCGGTTCGGCGAGCAGCTGCAGCAGTTCAGGGGCATGGGCCACGAGCGCGGGGGAGAGCAGGTTCCGACGGCGGGTGAACGAGGTGTAGAGGAAGTGCTCCAGCGCCATATCGTACGTCCGGCGGGCGGAGTCGAGATGCTCGTCCAGGCGTCGGCCGGCACCGACCTCGATCGCCTCGAAGGCGGTGGCGTTGCGGGCCGCGGAGGCGTGGATGTCCAGCGGATCCGGGTGCTCCTCGAAGAACACCCGGTAGCCGGGGTCCAGGCGCCGCAGGTCCAGCTGCTCGGCGGCGGAGGTGCCGAGCAGGCGGAAGAAGTGGTCGAACACCTCCGGCATCAGGTACCAGGACGGCCCGGTGTCGAAGCGGAAGCCGTCCTGCTCCCAGGACCCGGCGCGGCCGCCGAGCTGATCGCCGGCCTCGACCAGCTCCACCTGGTGGCCGTCGCGGGCGAGGAGCGCTGCGGTCGCCAGCCCCGAGATGCCGCCGCCGATGACGACGGCTCGCGGGGCGCTCATCGGCGCGACCTGAGCAGGGCACGGGCCATGATCACTGCTTTCTCGTGGTCGGGGACGCGGATGCGGGTGGTGCGGATCCGGTGGGCCGGGGTGGCGCGCAGACGGCGCGACAGCGCGCTGTAGAACGCGTGGGCGGCGGTGACCGCCCGTCGGCTGGAGGCGGGAAGATGCGGCAGGGCGGCGGCCGCGAGCTCGAGGTCGGAGTCGATGTCGTCCAGGAGGCGGTCGCGGGTGGCGTCGTCCAGCTCGTCCGCGGTCAGGCCGGGGACGTAGGAGCGGCCCAGCTGGTCGCGGTCCTCGGCGAGGTCCCGCAGGAAGTTCACCTTCTGGAAGGCGGCGCCGAGGGCGATGGCGTGCGGGGCGAGTCGGGTGAACTCGTCCTCGTCCCCCGACAGGAACACCCGCAGGCACATCAGCCCCACCACCTCGGCGGAGCCGTGCACGTAGGCCGCGAGGCTGGTCTCGTCATGCGCGGAGACGGCGAGGTCCGCGCGCATGGAGGCGAAGAAGGGGTCGATGAGCGCCGGACCGATCCCGTGCCGCCTGGCCGTGTGGGCGAAGGCCTGCACGACGAGGTTGGTGGATCGGGAGCCGGAGACGGCGCGGGCCGTCTCGGCGGCGAGGTCCTCCAGCAGGCGGGAGCGCTCGGCGGGAGAGAGGGTGGGATCCGGGTCGTCGACCGTCTCGTCGGCGATGCGCACGAGGGCGTAGATGCTGCGCACGTGGGTGCGCACCGGCTCGTCGAGCAGTCGGGCCGCCCAGCCGAAGGATGTGGAGTATCCGCTGATCACGATGCCGGCGCTGCGGTGGGCCACCTGGTCGTAGCGGCTGCCGGGGTCCGCGGAGGCGCGCCGGCGGATCATCGGCCGCTCCTCGTGGCGGCGGCGGTCCCGGGCGCGACGGCCCGAGCTCGGGAGGCGGGTCGGATCTGCTGGATCGCGGCGGAGGCCGCGATCACGACGGCGACCGCGATGGCCGTGAGGGCGACGACGGGGGCGTGGGGTTCGTCGGTCGCGCGGCCCACCGCGATCCAGGCCAGGCCCCAGATCATCGCGAGCGGGGCGGCGACGGCGCGGCGGCCTGCCAGCGGCAGCGCGAGACCGATCAGGGCGACGACCCCGAGGACGGCGACGGCGAGCAGGGAGGGGTTGCCGGCGCCGCCGAAGCCGGCGCCCTTGAGGGCTGCGGCGATGTTGGCGCACGTCGCGACGCTGACCCAGCCGAGATACAGGCCGAAGGTGCCGTTCACCACGATCCGGCCGACCATGCCCGGCAGAGGTCGCGCCGAGATGTGGCGGAAGAGGTCCGCGAGCACCCCGAGCAGCATCAGGATCACCACGACGCTGAGCCCCACCCACCCGGCCTGGATCGTGAGGATCCACGCCGCGTTCAGCAGCAGCGAGGCGATCGCATGCCCGGCGATGCGACGCTCGTCGTCCCGGTCCCACCACTGCCACAGGGTGTAGGCCCCGAGCCCCGCATAGATCACGGACCAGATGGTGAAGGCGGGGGAGGCGGGGGCGAGGTGTGTGGAATCCGCTGCGAGAAGGCCGTTCGCGGCCTCGGCGATCGGCTCTCCCCCGAAGGCGCCCACCCCGACGGCGGTGGCGGCCAGGGTGAGCAGGAAGCTCGCGGTCACGGCGAGCCGGCGGGCGAGCGGGCGCGGTGAGCGGGTCATGCGGTCTCCTCGGGATCATGACGCGGTGGGGGTGCGGTGGCGGGACCGGCAGCAGGGGTGGCCGCCGTCCGCCCCGCGGCGGCCTCGGCGGCGCGGGCGATGTTGCGCTGCATCCCGCCGAAGACGATGCCGTGGAAGGGCCAGACGGCCCACCAGTAGAGGTCGCCGAGCAGTCCGCGCGGGTGGTAGATGGCCCGCTGGTGCAGGATCGCCCCGCCTCTGTCCCCGTCCTCGGGCTCGACCCCCAGCTCGAGCCAGGCCCCGCCGGGCACCCTCATCTCGGCGCGCAGGCGCAGCAGGCGGCCGGGCTCGAGCCGCTCGACCCGCCACCAGTCCAGCGCGTCGCCCACGGCGAGGCGGTCGGGGTGGCGGCGGCCGCGGCGCAGGCCCGGCCCGCCGACGATGCGGTCCATGAGACCGCGCGCCAGCCATCCCAGGCGCCAGGAGTACCAGCCCCGTCGACCGCCGATCCCCTCGATCACGGCCCACACGGTCTCCGGCGCGGCGTCGACGTGGCGGCTCCGTTCGTCGCCGCGCACGATCCCGCCGGACCACGCCGGGTCCTCGGGCAGCGGGGAGGACGGGGCGCCCGCAGGCGTGGCCGAGTGCCATGCCGTGGCGACGTCCAGCTCCCGGACCCGGGTCAGCGCCAGCTCCATCGCGCGGTGCACGCCGGTCAGCCCGCCCTCCGGATCCGGCACCAGTTCGCGCAGATCGCTCTCGGCGGCGACCGACTCGTGGATCAGCGACTCGACCAGAGGCCTCGCGATGCCGGTCGGAACCGGCGTGACCAGCCCGATCCAGTGGCTGGCCAGGCGCGGCGTCAGCACCGGGACGGTGCGGATCCGCCGCCGGGTCAGGCCCGCGGCGCGGGCATAGGCGTGCAGGAGGTCCGCGAAGCTCAGCACGTCGGGCCCTCCGATGTCGAAGGTGCGGTTCGGCGAGCCCTCGAGCCCCGCCGCGCCGACGAGGTAGTGCAGCACGTCCCGCACGGCGATCGGCTGGATCCGGTTGAGCACCCAGCGCGGGGCCACCATCACGGGAAGGCGCTCGGCGAGGTGGCGCATGATCTCGAAGGAGGCGCTGCCGGAGCCGATGATCACCGCGGCACGGAGCACCACGGCGGGGACGGGCCCGGCCAGGAAGATCTCGCCCACCTCCTTGCGGGAGGCCATGTGGGCGGAGAGCTCCTCGCCCTCGGGATGGATCCCGCCCAGGTAGATCAGCCGGCCCACGCCCGCATGCCCCGCCGCGTCGGCGAAGGCGCGAGCGCCGCGGCGGTCGCGGTCGGCGAAGCTGCGCCCACCGCCCATGGCGTGGATCAGGTAATAGGCGATGTCGACGCCCTCGAGCGCCGCCTCCAGGGTCGAGGGGTCCTCGACGTCGGCCTCCACGACCTCGACCCGGTCGCGCCAGGGGCGGTCCTCGAGCCGGTCCGCGTGCCGGGCCATCGCGCGCACCCGCAGCCCGGCGTCCAGCAGCGCGGGCACCAGGCGCCCGCCGAGGTATCCGCTGGCACCGGTGACCAGGACCAGCGGGGAGCGGGCGGGAGTGCTCACGCGGGGAGGCCTTCCGAGGCGGGGAGGGCCGTGGGCCGGGGCAGGGTCAGATCGGCGGCGCGGAGGATCTCCGCGGTGGCGAGATCGAGGGAGGCCACCATCGCGGCGGGAAGGCGGGAGCGGGCGGCGACCTCGGCGGCGCGCGCCACGTGCCAGCGGGCGAGGTCCTCGACCCAGGTGCGAGATCCGCAGTCGGTGAGCAGCGCGCGGGCGCGGAGCGCCTCGGCCTCGCCGAGCTCGGCATCGCCCAGCAGGCCTGCCAGCTCGTCCCAGGCCGAGGTGGTCGCGGCGTGCGCGATCAGGGCGGTGCGCTTGCCCTCGCGCAGGTCCCCCAGCGCGCTCTTGCCGGTGCGCTGCTCGTCACCGAACATGCCCAGCAGGTCGTCGAACAGCTGGAACCCGATCCCGAGCAGGCCTCCGATCTCGTCGAGGACCTCGAGGACCTCGGGGGAGGCGTCGGCCAGCAGGGCCCCGGCGCGCAGGGGGAGCTGGAAGGAGTAGAGCGCGGTCTTCAGCTCGGCCACGGCGAGCGCCTCCCGCAGCACGGTCGGGGAGTCCGCGCGGCCCAGCTGGAGTCGCACGTCCGCCAGCTCGCCCGCGGCGGAGCCGTGCAGGGTGCTCTCGAAGAGGTCCAGCAGGCGGTCCACCACGGGGGCGGGGGCCTCGCAGCGGGCGACGGCCCGCAGAGCGGCGACCAGGCCGAGATCTCCGGCGAGGATGCCGGCCGCCTGTCCGATCCGCTGCGCTCCACGAGGGTCGGCGCCGCGGTCGCGGGCCGCGGCCGCCACGGACCCGGGCAGGCTCGGCATGCCTCGACGCACCAGGTCCCCGTCGATCACGTCGTCCTGGACCACGAAGGCGGTGTGGAGCAGCTCGAGGGCGGCGCCGACCTGGACCGCGGCGGCGTCGCGACGCCCGCCGAGCGCCTCATGGGTGGACACGAGCAGCGCGGGTCGGAACCTCTTGCCGCCCTGCACTGCGCTCGAGAGGGCACCCCACAGCTCGCCGTGGTCCTGCACCGGGAGGGGTCCGGGACGAGAGGAGCCCAGTGCCAGAAGGCGCTGGATCTCCTCCTCCACGGCGTGATGGTGCGCGGTGCTCACCGGGCACCCGCCGCGCTCCGCAGGAGGTGGGCGTCCAGCTGAGGGATCTGCTCGACGGCCCACGGGCTCAGCGCCCAGGGTGCGAGCTCCACGAGCGCGCGCAGCTCCTCCGGGGCCACCCATCGATGGTCCATCACCTCCTCGGGGTTCGGGGAGAGGCGGCTCGCGGGACCGGCTGCGCCCGTCCGTCCTACCGCGTCGGCAGCGGCGTCCGCGAGCTCGGCGACGAAGACGGGGCACACCTCGTTCTCCACCACCCCGGAGGCGTCCACCGCGCGATAGCGGAAGTCCGGCAGCGCCCGGAGCGGTGGTCGCACCGCGATCCCCAGCTCGTGACGGGCGTGGCGGTCGATGGCCTCGATGAAGGACTCGCCCTGGCGCGGGTGGCCGCAGAACGAGTTGGTCCACACCCCGGGCCAGGTGCGCTTGGAGAGCGCCCGCCGGGTGAGCAGCACCGCACCGTCGGCCCGCACGACGTGACAGGAGAAGGCCAGATGAAGCGGCGTGCGCGTCGAGTGGACGGTGGCGCGAGGGGCGAGGCCCCTGGGGGTGCCGTCGGCGTCGACGAGGATCACGTGGTCGTCCATCGCCAGAGTGCTGCCGGCGTTCTCGATCATCCGAACTCCTCATTGCTCGTTAGCCGGGCTATCAAAAATGACTGTAGCATCCCCCCATGAACGAGCCCACCGCAGGCCCGGACACGGGTCCGGGGACGTCGTACTGGTACGAGGGCGACCACTCCGCGGTGCTGCTGCTCTCAGCCCTGCGTCGCTTCCGCACCGCCGACGGCGAGATGCGCCGCCGGATGAGCGCCGGCATGGACATGAACACGACGGATCTCGCGGCGCTGCGCATCGTCATCGCCCACGAGGCGGCCGCCGAGCCGGTGACTCCGCTGCAGCTCGCCCGCGAGCTCGGCATCTCGGGCGCATCGACCTCGAAGCTGCTGGACCGTCTCGCCGCCTCCGGGCATCTCGAGCGGGTCCAGCACCCGCGCGACGGCCGCTCGCGGATCGTCGTGGCCACGGACCATGCCCACGCACAGGTGCGCGAGCGCCTCGGCGACATGCACCGACGGATGCTGGAGATCGCCCAGGACGTCCCCGGCCCGGCCCGGGAGGCCGCGATCGACTTCCTGCTCGCCATGGCCGAGCACCTGGAGGCCGAGGGCGTCCCCGATTCGCTCCCGCCCCCGGAGCGCTGACGCACGGATCCCCGCAGCGCCCGGTGAACCGGTGCTGCGGGGATCCGTGTGCTCGTGCGGGGCGAGGGGAGGCGGTTCGGGTCAGAACTCGCCGGCCTCCACCAGTGCGGTGCGCTCCTCCTGGAGCTCCACGTCCCGCGGGTAGGTCCGGTAGAACAGCGTCCAGTACCCGGCGTTCAGCAGATAGGGCACGACCACGAACCACAGGAACATCATCTGGCTGCTGAAGGCCTCGGCGAGGAAGCCGAGCCCCAGAGCCATCAGGGCGGTGAGCCCGCCCTGGATGAAGGAGAACAGCAGGGCGAAGGCGGTGGCGTTGAGCTGACGGGGCACCACGTTGGAGACCATCGGCAGCACGCAGCCGGAGAAGCCGATCGAGAAGATCAGCCCCAGCAGGAACGTCAGGGGGTAGGCGAAGGCGATGCCCTCGTAGGGCAGCTGCGTCACGAGCGCGACGGTGGCGCCGAAGGCGACCAGGTAGATCTGCATCAGCATGACGCGGCCCTTCTCGCCGAACTTCGCCACGAAGAGGTCCGCCAGGCGCCCTCCGAGGTAGGCGCTGAAGACGGCGCCGATGCTGAAGCAGGACATCGCCAGGGTCGCTTCGAAGATGCTCAGGCCACGCTCGACCACGAGGAAGTTCGGGTAGAAGGCGAGCAGCACCAGACTCGTGACCAGCACGACCATTCCGGCCATGAGGGAGAACGTAGGGATTCTGAAGAGCTTGGCGGCATCGGAGAGCTTGAACCGGCCGGCCTCGGCGAGCATGTCCTCGCGGGCGGTGTTCTGCCGCGGGTCCTTCACCCACATCGCGATGAGCACGCCGGAGAGGATGGAGATCGCCCCCATGGTCCACATCGCGTAGCGCCAGGCGTCGGGGCTGGGGTCGTCGCCGCGGGCGAAGAGGCCGATCGCGGGGCCGAGCAGGATGCCCACGCCGCCGCCGATGGCGCGGATGGTGCCGTAGGCCTTGCCGCGCTGGGACTGCTTGAACAGGTCCGGCAGCAGGCCGTTGATGATCGGCTCGGAGGCCACGGTGCCCACGACGCTGATCGCGTAGAGGATCAGCAGCCAGGTGAAGCTGGGTGCGAAGCCGGAGGCCACTGTCCACAGGCCCCAGACCCCGGTGACCAGGATGAGGATCCTCTTGCGGCCGTACCGGTCCGCCATCATCGCCCAGAAGGGGCCGAAGATCATCCGGGCGAACTTGCTGATGGCGCTCAGCAGGCCCAGCATCCCTTCGCCGACGCCGAACGCGGCGCCGATCAGCGGGAAGAAGGTGTTGATCAGGCCGCCCTCGGAGTTGTCCACGGCCTGGGAGAACCCCATGGCGGTCATGGCCCTGCCGTTGCCCTTGGCGGACTGCGCGCCCAGGGAGCCGGGGCGGCGCCGGTCGCTCTCGACCACGTCCACGCCGGGATCGCTCGAGGCGGAGGCGGCGACGATCGTGCCGGTCTCGGTGGAGACGGAGCCGGGGAACCGGTCGGGCCGGCCGGAGCCCTGCCCGGAGGGGAGTTCGTCCATCGTGCGTCCTCTCGACATCTGCCCGCAGGCAGGGTGAACAGCGTTGTTCGTGCACCCCGCGGAGCGAGGCCGCGTCGGTGCGCCGCCGATGATCGGTGGCAGGTGCGGCGAGATGGGCCGCCGCGTTCGCTGAGTCCTGAGCGGCGACACATCCCGCGGAACCAGTTGCCGGAAGTTGCAGCCGGGGATTCCTTCGGCAGATGGAAGGCAGAGAGGGCCTCTTCGCGGTGGACCCGCAGTACCGCCAGGTCAGGAGGCTGCGAGGCGGAGCGACCGACAGTCTCGGTGCTCACCGTTCGCCGAGGCGGGTCACCGAATCGACGGCGCATTGGACGGCAACCTGCGGCAACGGCAGGGGTCGACGGTCGAGCGGGCAGCGGATGAGAAGATGACGGCACCCGACGAGAGGGCCTCGTCGCGAGGACTCCCCGGCGCCCGACCCGACCCTGTCGAGCACGCCGGGCCTCGCTGTGGAGAGGGCCGGGGGAACTGCCGATGTCCACCATCAGCTGGAGCGAGCACGGCGAGATGCACAGCGCGCGCTGGCACTCCGAGAACGGCGCCCCCGCACCGACGCGCATCGAGGTCGTGGACGACACCCTCACCGCCGACATCGCCCTGCGCCGGCGCCGGGCCGGATCGACCCTCCTGTGGCGCGGCGACTATCCCGGTGCCCGTCAGCTGCTCAGCGCCCTCGGTCGGAGGATCGACAAGCGCTCTGCCCCCCGGGAGGACGACATCGCCCGGCTGTTCCGGGCCCACCGGGCCCAGCGGGCGGAGCGGGCACGCCTCCTCGGCGGACTGGTGGTGCTCCTCGAGCCCGGCCACCGCCTCGAGCTGCGCCGGGCCCCAGAGGTGGCGGACGCGTGCCGCGAGGCCTACGGCTCATGGGAGGAGCCGACGCTGGTGTCCCTCTCCGAGCTCCTCGGTGTGCTCAGCGCGCACCAGTGGCAGCAGAAGGGCGTGCCGATCCCGGCCCTCGACGGGCGCATCCACGCGCGCTACGGAGTGTTCTCCCCGGTGCGCTCCGAGTACGTCGACCTCGTCGCCGAGGCCCCGCTGCCACCGACCGAGGGCCACCTGACGGTGTTCGACCTGGGAACCGGCACCGGTGTGCTCGCCGCGGTCCTCGCCCGTCGTGGCGCGACCCAGGTGACCGCCACGGACATCAACCCGCGAGCCGTCGCCTGCGCCCAGGACAACGTGCGACGGCTGGGCCTCGAGGACCGGGTCACCGTCGTGGAGACCGACCTCTTCCCGCCCGGCCGCGCAGATCTCGTGGTCTGCAACCCGCCCTGGCTCCCCGGCGCCGCGACCTCCGCGCTCGAGCTCGGGGTGTACGACGACTCCTCCGCCATGCTCCGCGGCTTCCTCGACGGCCTCGCAGACCATCTCCGTTCTGGGGGAGAGGGCTGGCTGGTCCTCTCCGACCTCGCCGAGCATCTGCGGCTGCGAGGGGCCGGGGAGCTCGAGGGCCTCATCGCGGCGGCCGGCCTCGAGGTGATCGGCCGGCTCTCGACCTCCGCGCGCCATCCCCGGGCCACAGATCCTCGGGACCTCCTCCACGCCGCGCGCTCGCAGGAGTCCACGGTGCTGTGGCGACTGCGCGCTGCGGTCTGCTGACCCGCCCGGAGGGCTCCGAAAGGCCTTTCCAGGCACGGAACGAACCCCTTTTCCGACCAGCGCAGACGTCCAGAAAAGGGGGTGTGGCCGAGGCCACTCCGGAAAAGGCCGTTCTGGCTTGACGGGGGTGCGCAGGGCCCGTAATGTTCTTCCTCGTGCCCCGGACAACGGGAACGAGGAACGGACATCGATCCGGACCGAGAATCCCGCACTGGCCAGGCATGTCAGATCTTCCGAGAGAGGATCGCGGCGCGGATCACACCGCACCGATTTGACTCGGAGAACTGGGCCGCGTAAGTTAGCGGAGTTGCCTCAGAGCGAAGGCCCGGAAGGGTACGGAGCATTGAGTGCGCGTGTTGCTTGATATCTCAATAGCGTGTCTGTTTATTGATGCCATTTAGTTTGAATGGCAATATTATACGGATGATACAGCAGTTTAATTTGCTGGTTGTTTGTTTATTTTGTCAGGATATTGTTTTTCATGTTTTTTCATGGAGAGTTTGATCCTGGCTCAGGACGAACGCTGGCGGCGTGCTTAACACATGCAAGTCGAACGATGACGGTGGTGCTTGCATCACCTGATTAGTGGCGAACGGGTGAGTAACACGTGAGTAACCTGCCCTTCACTTCGGGATAACCTCGGGAAATCGTGGCTAATACCGGATATGAGCTCCTTCCGCATGGCGGGGGTTGGAAAGATTTATCGGTGAAGGATGGACTCGCGGCCTATCAGTTTGTTGGTGAGGTAATGGCTCACCAAGGCGATGACGGGTAGCCGGCCTGAGAGGGCGACCGGCCACACTGGGACTGAGACACGGCCCAGACTCCTACGGGAGGCAGCAGTGGGGAATATTGCACAATGGGCGAAAGCCTGATGCAGCGACGCCGCGTGGGGGATGACGGCCTTCGGGTTGTAAACCCCTTTCAGTAGGGAAGAAGCGAAAGTGACGGTACCTGCAGAAGAAGCGCCGGCTAACTACGTGCCAGCAGCCGCGGTAATACGTAGGGCGCAAGCGTTGTCCGGAATTATTGGGCGTAAAGAGCTCGTAGGTGGCTTGTCGCGTCTGCCGTGAAAACCCGAGGCTCAACCTCGGGCGTGCGGTGGGTACGGGCAGGCTAGAGTGTGGTAGGGGAGACTGGAACTCCTGGTGTAGCGGTGAAATGCGCAGATATCAGGAAGAACACCGATGGCGAAGGCAGGTCTCTGGGCCATTACTGACACTGAGGAGCGAAAGCATGGGTAGCGAACAGGATTAGATACCCTGGTAGTCCATGCCGTAAACGTTGGGCACTAGATGTGGGGGACATTCCACGTTTTCCGCGTCGTAGCTAACGCATTAAGTGCCCCGCCTGGGGAGTACGGCCGCAAGGCTAAAACTCAAAGGAATTGACGGGGGCCCGCACAAGCGGCGGAGCATGCTGATTAATTCGATGCAACGCGAAGAACCTTACCAAGGCTTGACATGCACCGGACGACTCCAGAGATGGAGTTTTCTTCGGACTGGTGCACAGGTGGTGCATGGTTGTCGTCAGCTCGTGTCGTGAGATGTTGGGTTAAGTCCCGCAACGAGCGCAACCCTTGTTCTATGTTGCCAGCACGTCATGGTGGGGACTCATAGGAGACTGCCGGGGTCAACTCGGAGGAAGGTGGGGACGACGTCAAATCATCATGCCCCTTATGTCTTGGGCTTCAAGCATGCTACAATGGTCGGTACAATGGGTTGCGAAACTGTGAGGTGGAGCGAATCCCAAAAAGCCGGCCTCAGTTCGGATTGGGGTCTGCAACTCGACCCCATGAAGTCGGAGTCGCTAGTAATCGCAGATCAGCAACGCTGCGGTGAATACGTTCCCGGGCCTTGTACACACCGCCCGTCAAGTCACGAAAGTCGGTAACACCCGAAGCCAGTGGCCCATCCTCGTGAGGGAGCTGTCTAAGGTGGGATCGGTGATTGGGACTAAGTCGTAACAAGGTAGCCGTACCGGAAGGTGCGGCTGGATCACCTCCTTTCTAAGGAGCATCACCAATTATGGTGGCCATCTGCCTGCCCGAGTGTGGTGGGGGTGGTTGCTCAAGGGTGGAACATCAATGAATGGGCACTTCGCTTCTCGGCGTTGTTCGTCAGTACGGCTGTTCTTCGGAATGGTCTGGAACACGGATTGCTGGAGGGGTTTGAGGTGGAGACACGCTATTGGGTTGTGAGGCTGCACGCGGCTTCATGATCCTTGTCGGGCTTTTCGGAGTCTGGTGGGGGTTGTGGGGTGTGTGGCTGTTCCTCCCTGATGTCACTGCTGCGAATGCGGGGTGGTGTTGGTGTGGGGTTGTTTTTTGAGAACTGCATAGTGGACGCGAGCATCTTGTAAGCAATTTTTAAGCGCAAAGAGTCTTTGTGTTGCCGTAAGTTTTAAAGGGCGCACGGTGGATGCCTTGGCAAGAGGAGCCGACGAAGGACGTGGGAGTCTGCGTTAAGCCTCGGGGAGTTGACAACCAAACTGTGATCCGAGGATGTCCGAATGGGGAAACCCACCACGAGTCATGTCGTGGTACCCGCCGCTGAATGTATAGGCGGTGTGGAGGGAACGCGGGGAAGTGAAACATCTCAGTACCCGCAGGAAGAGAAAACAACAGTGATTCCGTGAGTAGTGGCGAGCGAAAGCGGAAGAGGCTAAACCTGGTCTGTGTGATACCCGGCAGGGGTTGCAGGTTGGGGGTTGTGGGACGTGTCTGATGGGTCTGCCGGCTCATCGACGTGTACGTGTAGTGGTAGTCGAAGTCGTGTTGAGTGCGACGGCGTAGAGGGTGTGACCCCCGTAGACGAAACCAATGCATGGCGTGACGCTGTTCCCGAGTAGCACCGGGCCCGTGAAATCCGGTGTGAATCTGCCAGGACCACCTGGTAAGCCTGAATACTACCTCTTGACCGATAGCGGACAAGTACCGTGAGGGAAAGGTGAAAAGCACCCCGGGAGGGGAGTGAAATAGTACCTGAAACCGTGCGCTTACAATCCGTCGGAGCCTTTAGGGGTGACGGCGTGCCTTTTGAAGAATGAGCCTGCGAGTTAGTGGTCGGTGGCGAGGTTAACCCGTGTGGGGTAGCCGTAGCGAAAGCGAGTCTGAACGGGGCGTTCAGTCGCCGGCTCTAGACCCGAAGCGAAGTGATCTATCCATGGGCAGTGTGAAGCGCGGGTAAGACCGCGTGGAGGCGCGAACCCACTTCAGTTGAAAATGGAGGGGATGACCTGTGGATAGGGGTGAAAGGCCAATCAAACTTCGTGATAGCTGGTTCTCCCCGAAATGCATTTAGGTGCAGCGTTGCGTGTTTCGTGCCGGAGGTAGAGCACTGGATAGGCGATGGGCCCCACCGGGTTACTGACCTTAGCCAAACTCCGAATGCCGGTACGTGAGAGCGCAGCAGTGAGACTGTGGGGATAAGCTTCATGGTCGAGAGGGAAACAGCCCAGAACATCAGCTAAGGCCCCTAAGCGTGTGCTAAGTGGAAAAGGATGTGGAGTTGCTGAGACAACCAGGAGGTTGGCTTAGAAGCAGCCACCCTTGAAAGAGTGCGTAATAGCTCACTGGTCAAGTGATTCTGCGCCGACAATTTAGCGGGGCTCAAGCACACCGCCGAAGCTGTGTCATTTCGGATTTTTCCGGGATGGGTAGGGGAGCGTCGTGCAGCCAGCGAAGCCGCGGGGAACCCAGTGGTGGAGGCTGCACGAGTGAGAATGCAGGCATGAGTAGCGAAAGACGGGTGAGAAACCCGTCCGCCGATTGATCAAGGGTTCCAGGGCCAGGTTTATCCGCCCTGGGTTAGTCGGGACCTAAGGCGAGGCCGACAGGCGTAGTCGATGGACATCGGGTTGATATTCCCGAACCGATCGTAGGAGGACCCATACCGAGGCAGTCGATGCTAACCACCCGAGCTGTTCCCATGCCCTTCGGGGTGTGGAGAGTGGTGAGGCTGGGAACCAAGGTTGTAGTAGGTCAGCGCGTGGGATGACGCAGAGAGGTAGCTTCCGCGGACTTAATGGAATAGTCCGTCTAAGCGTGCAGCCCGACCCCGGGTAATGCTGGGGTCATCAAGGGTCAGACGTGATGGGGATCCCGTATGGGCGTAGGTGAGTGATCCTGTACTGCCAAGAAAAGTTCCGGCGTGACGAATACGGTCGCCCGTACCCTAAACCGACTCAGGTGATCAGGTAGAGAATACCAAGGCGTTCGAGAGAATCGTGGTTAAGGAACTCGGCAAAATGCCCCCGTAACTTCGGGAGAAGGGGGGCCCAAGGAGTGAGAGCTCTGAGGGCCGCAGAGACCAGGGAGAAGCGACTGTTTACTAAAAACACAGGTCCGTGCGAAGTCGTAAGACGCTGTATACGGACTGACGCCTGCCCGGTGCTGGAAGGTTAAGAGGACCGGTTAGAGCTCTTCGGAGCTCGAAGCTGAGAATTTAAGCCCCAGTAAACGGCGGTGGTAACTATAACCATCCTAAGGTAGCGAAATTCCTTGTCGGGTAAGTTCCGACCTGCACGAATGGCGTAACGACTTCTCCACTGTCTCAACCGCGAACTCGGCGAAATTGCATTACGAGTAAAGATGCTCGTTACGCGCAGCAGGACGGAAAGACCCCGGGACCTTTACTATAGTTTGATATTGGTGTTCGGGACGGCTTGTGTAGGATAGGTGGGAGACTGGGAAGCATTCACGCCAGTGAGTGTGGAGTCATTGTTGAAATACCACTCTGGTCGTTCTGGATTCCTAACCTCGGTCCGTGATCCGGATCAGGGACAGTGTCTGATGGGTAGTTTAACTGGGGCGGTTGCCTCCTAAAGAGTAACGGAGGCGCTCAAAGGTTCCCTCAGCCTGGTTGGCAATCAGGTGTTGAGTGTAAGTGCACAAGGGAGCTTGACTGCGAGACAGACATGTCGGGCAGGTGCGAAAGCAGGAACTAGTGATCCGGCACCTCATTGTGGAATGGGTGTCGCTCAACGGATAAAAGGTACCCCGGGGATAACAGGCTGATCTTGCCCAAGAGCTCATATCGACGGCATGGTTTGGCACCTCGATGTCGGCTCGTCGCATCCTGGGGCTGGAGTTGGTCCCAAGGGTTGGGCTGTTCGCCCATTAAAGCGGTACGCGAGCTGGGTTTAGAACGTCGTGAGACAGTTCGGTCCCTATCCGCTGCGCGCGTTGGATATTTGAGAAGTCCTGTCCCTAGTACGAGAGGACCGGGATGGACTGACCTCTGGTGTGCCAGTTGTTCTGCCAAGGGCATGGCTGGTTGGCTACGTCGGGAAGGGATAACCGCTGAAAGCATCTAAGCGGGAAGCCTGCTTCGAGATGAGATATCCGTGCACCTTCGGGTGCGTGAGGCCCCCAGTAGATGACTGGGTTGATAGGCCAGATGTGGAAGCACAGCAATGTGTGGAGCTGACTGGTACTAATGGCCGATGACTTACAACAACATTTCTTTGTGTTGATTGTTTGCTGTGTGTGTTTGCGTCCACTGTGCGGTTCTCGGGAAACAACCCCTGACGTTCCAGGCCTGTGAGGGTGTGGGGTGTGAGGGATGGTTGTCTCATCGTGTTACGGCGGTCATAGCGTCGAGGAAACGCCCGGTTCCATTCCGAACCCGGAAGCTAAGCTCGATTGCGCCGATGGTACTGCACTCGGGAGGGTGTGGGAGAGTAGGTCGCCGCCGGACATCTTCACTGGGAGTGGAGGAGTGCTTGAACCCCTTGTCTGGGTGTTCGCCTCCTCCACTCCCTTTTTTGCGCCGGAAATCGCCCGTGGTCGACCACGCGGTCGAGATGGTGCAGGCCGAGAATGCCTGTGAGAGCGTGAAGGCGTGATCATGCGCCTCAAGAGCACTCTCCAGAGCCAGATCTCCGCCGCGCGTTCTCCGGAGACCATCACGGCGGCGCTGCAGATCCTGAAGAGCGTTCTCGCCGCGACCCTCGCGTGGTGGTTCTCCACCGCGATCCTCTCCTCGGCGCTGCCCTTCCTGGCTCCGTGGGTGGCGCTCCTGACCGTGCATGTCACGGTTCACCGCTCCCTCACGCTCGGCCTGCAGACCACGGTCGCGTCCGTGCTCGGCGTGGGCCTCTCGTTCGCCATCGGGTCGCTCCTGGGTGTGCATCTGTGGACGTTCGCCCTCGCTCTGCTCATCGGGCTCGTCGCCGCTCGGATCCCCTGGATCCGCGACGAGGGTGTGGCGGTCGCGACCACCGCCGTATTCGTGCTCGGCAGCGGTTTCGGCGAGCAGGCGCCTCTGCTCGTCGATCGGATTCTCGAGGTGGTGCTCGGGGTCGGCATCGGGGTCGTGGTGAATCTTGTGGTCGTTCCTCCGCTGAGAGACCGTCAGGCGGCCTGGTACGTGGACGCGATCAACAGGCGGATGGGCAGGGTCCTGACGGACATGTCGGAAGATCTCGCCGGCTCGTGGGACACCGATCGGGTGGAGGCATGGTTCGCGGAGACGGACCTGATGCGTGAGCAGCTCGAGGGCGCGCGCCAGACGGTCCGGATCGCTCGCGAGAGCGCGCGGGCCAACCCGCGTTCGCGATTCCGCGCCCTCGCAGACACCTCCGCGCCGGGTGGCCCGGCGGGCCCCGACCAGGAGGGTGACGCGGAGCGACCCTCCTACGAGAACATCCTCGGGCGCGTGGACGAGGGCATCTCCCATCTGCGCCACCTTCTGCGCACCTTGCATGAGGCGGGAGAGGACAGCAGCCGATGGGACGACGGGTTCAAGAAGCGCCTGCTTCCGATCCTGCGTGACGCCGGCCGCTCCATCGCGGATCCGGACGGGGAGGTCGAGCCGATCGCCGATCGCCTCGACGCGCTCGGCGACGACCTCTCGGCCCACGGGATCCTGGGCGGGAGCTCCTGGCCCCTCTACGGCTCCCTGCTGGTCAGCCTGCGCCATATCGCCGTCATCGTCGACGATGTGGCCTCCGCCCGTCATGCTCGCGAGGCAGGCCCGACGGAAGGCTCCTCGTCGCCACCGTGATCCTCGGAAAGACGCTCCAGGCGATTGCGACGGAGGAGCTGTCCGGACCCGGCGACCACCTCCGCGGTGGAGCACCCGCGGGCGCCGGGCACCAGCACACCGGAGGGATCCGCGGCACCGCCTCACGGACCGCCCGAGCGCCGTCCGAGCGCGCAGCCCGGTGCGCTCTGCGTGGGGGAGAGAGGGCGTCGAGGGGCTGATCGAGGCGCAGCGGCATCGGCGCGACGATTCCGGTGCGCTTGAGCCTGAAGCCTGAGCTCGACGTCGAAGAGCGCCAGCTTCTCGTCGAGCGGTGGGCGCGATGGTGAGGGCGGAGCGTCCGGTGGTCTCCAGGAAGTGCCTGATCAGCGCCGACCTGCCGGTGCCGGCTCGTCCGGTGAGGAACAGATGGTGGCCGGCGTGGAGAGGGTCCAGCGCGTCCTGGAGCTCATCGGTGAAGGTCAGCGGAGCGGGCAGGGTTCCATCGCCCGGGATGGGCGGGGCCGGGGCGGCCGACGATGCGCGCCGGCCGCCCCGGGAGCGGTCAGCCCTGGAGCCGCGCCACCAGGTCGATCTCCACCAGGATGTTCGCAAGCTGCGAGCCGACGGTGGTGCGCACCGGGAACGGCTCGGAGAAGAACTCGCGGTACGCCGCGTTGAACTCCTGGAAGTCGGCGAGGTCGGCGAGGTGCACGGTGGTCTTCAGCGCGTCGTCCAGGGTGGCGCCGCGCTCGGCGAGCACCGCCTGGATGTTCCGCAGCACCTGGCGGGTCTGCTCTCCGACGGACTCGGCGACCTCGCCGGTGGCCGGGTCCTGGGGGCCGAAGCCGGCGGTGAAGAGCAGATCGCCGCTCACGATCGCCTGGCTGTAGGGGCCCGCGGGCTGCGGGGCGTTCTCGGTGTGGAGGGCTTCCTTGGGGGTCATCGTTCTCCCGGGGGTGCGGTGCGGATCTGGGTCTGTGCAGGGGGCGTGTCCTGCGAGGCGGTCGGCGCGGCACGGAGACCGCGGCCGGGCCTGTCATGGGTGAGCCGGCCCGCTCGGAGCACCGGGCGGCCCGCGACGAGCACGTCGTCGATGCCCACGGCCAGGCCATGGGGCTCTTCGTACGTCGCAGTGTCGCATACGGCGTCCTCGTCGATCAGGGCGATGTCAGCGAGGTGGCCGGGGCGGATGTGCCCACGGGCGCCGAGACGGAAGCGGTCGACGGGGCCGGTCGACAGGTGCTGCACCGCCTCCGGCCATGAGAGGACGCCGTGCTCGCGCACGTAGGTCCCGAGATAGGCGGCGAAGGTTCCGCGCGCCCGCGGGTGAGGGTGGGCTCCGACGAAGATCCCGTCGGAGCCGCCGAGGTGCCGCGGCTGGGCGATGAGGCGGCCGAGGTCGGAGACCGGCCGCTGGTCCCGCACGGCCATCACGACGTTCACCTGCAGACGGGAGGCGGCGAGGAGGTCCAGCGCCGTCTCGACGGGGTCGGTTCCGCGCCGCCGCGCGATCTGGGCGAGGGTGAGCCCGTGCGCCCAGTCGAACTCCGCAGCGACGGTGTGGGCGAGGGTGATCAGCTCGGGCCACTGCGGTCCCAGGCTCGGGTGGTCGTCGACCCGGGGGAACCACTGCGTGCGCAGCCGCTCGCGCTCGGCCGGGTCGCGCAGCAGCGCCGCCGCCGCGTCGGGGTCCATCGCGTTCACGGCCGGTGGCAGCAGGGTCATGCCGAGGATGGAGCAGCCGCGCGTGTACGGGTAGGCGTCGAAGGTCGCGTCCACGCCCTGCTCCGCGAGCCAGGTGATGAGCCGATCGGCCTCGTCGGCGCGCGTGTGGAAGTGGGAGATGTGCACGGACGCCCCGGACTCGAGAGCGATCCGGGCGACCTCCTCGACCCCCTCCTGCGAGTTGTCCTCGTAGCCTCCGCGCATGTGGGTCACATACGGCAGGCCCGCCCCGGCCAGCGGAGCGCACAGGGCAGCGATCTCCTGGGCGGAGGCGTGGAGTCCGGGGGTGTAGTCGAGCCCCGTGGACAGGCCCACGGCGCCGTCGGCCACTCCCTGGGCGACGAGCTCGCGCATGCGGGCGATCTCCTCGGGACCCGCCGGACGCTCGGCGTTGCCCATCACGAGGTGGCGCACCGTGCCGGCGGGGACGAGATAGGCGACGTTCAGCGGCACGGTGCCGTCATAGGTGGCCAGCAGCTCGGAGACCCGGGCGCCGCGATAGGTGGGGTGGGGTCCGTTGATGGCCGCGAAGTACTCCGAGGCATAGGCGCCGTCGCCGGGCGCGTAGGAGACGCCGTCCTGACCGCCGATCACGCTCGTGATGCCCTGGCGCAGAAGCGCCAGCTGCACCTCCTGCTCGAACACGGCGCCCTCGGCGTGCGCGTGGGTGTCGACGAAGCCCGGGACGATCAGCCGCCCGTCGGCCTCGAGGAGGCGCGCTCCCTTCGCGCGCGAGGCGGTGATGCCACCGACGGCCGCGATCCGCCCGCCCTCGACGAGGACGTCGGCGGGGACGACCTCGCCGCCCTCGACGACGCGACCCCCGCGGAGCAGCCACGCCTCCCCGATCATGCGCGCTGCAGGGTGTCGGCGACGTCGCGGTCCGCGCCGGCGAGGGCCGGGTCGGGCTGCGGGCCGTGGGAGGGCGGCTCGAGGAGATCGACGAGACTCGCCGCCGCCGCGTCCGCATGCGTGCCGGTCACGGCGGAGACCACCCACCAGGGGGCGGAGCCGCGCGGCAGACGGAGGGTCACCAGCCCTGCCGCCTGGGGCTTCTCCGCCACGTGCTCGGGGACCAGGGCGATGCCCAGGCCCCGATGGATCAGGTCGAGCAGGGTGTGGATGTCGTCCACGGTGCATCGCACCCGTCGGGCGATCCCGTGCTCCGCGCACGCGGTGTCGTTGAGCGACCGCACGCCCCAGGACTCGCGGAAGTCGATGAACTCCTCGTCGTGCAGCGCGGCCCATTCGACGCTCGCCCCTGCCGCGAGGGGATGCTCGGGCGGGACCAGCAGCACCACCGGGCGACGGCCGAGCTCCGTGCTGTGCACCGTCGCGAGGTGCTCGGTGGTCGCGACGAAGGCGATGTCGAGCTCCCCGGCGCGGATCTGCGAGACGAGGTCGTGCGAACCCGCCTGGGTGAAGTGGATGTCGACCAGCGGGAACCGGCGATGGAACCGTTCGAGCAGGGGAGGGACGTCCACGGCGCCCAGGCACTGCTCCGCGCCGACGTGCAGGCGACCCGAGAGCGAATGGGTCGCGCGCACCACGGCATCGCGGCCCGCGGCCGCCTGCGCGAGGGTGGCCCGGGCGAAGGGGAGCAGGGCGAGCCCGGCATCGGTGGTGTCCACCCGACGGGTGGTGCGCGAGAACAGCGCCGTGCCGAGCTCGTCCTCGAGGCTGCGGATCGCTGCGGAGAGCCCCGACTGCGAGACGTGGCAGACCGCCGCGGCGCGGGTGAACTGCTGCTCCTCCGCGAGAGCGACCACGTACTCCATCTGTCGCAGATCCATTGATCGACGCTCCTTCTCAATCGCAGAACACGTAGTTGTTTTACTTCTAGTATGGCGGTGCCTACCGTGATCGCACCACCACATCGACCGGAAGGCACTCCAGTGCAGCAACGTACTCTCGGGCAGCGGACAGTGAGCGCCCTCGGGCTCGGCGGCATGCCGATGTCCATCGAGGGCCGGCCCGAGGCGGCCCGCTCGATCTCGACGATCCACGCCGCCCTCGACGCCGGCGTCACCCTCATCGACACCGCCGACGCCTACCACCGCGACGCCGGCGAGGTGGGCCACAACGAGGAGCTCATCGCCGAGGCCCTGCGCACCGCCCCCGGGGCGAGCGGCGAGGTGCTCGTGGCGACCAAGGGCGGGCACCTGCGCCCCGGTGACGGCTCCTGGACCCAGGACGGCCGCCCGGAGCACCTCAAGGAGGTCGCGAAGGCCTCCGCGCGCCGGCTCGGCGTCGAGGCGATTGGCCTCTACCAGTTCCACCGACCCGACCCCGGCGTGCCCTACGCGGAGTCCGTCGGCGCCCTGAGCGAGCTGCTCGACGAGGGCGTCATCGTCATGGCCGGGATCTCCAACGCGAGCGTCGCGCAGATCGACGAGGCCCAGGAGGTGCTCGGCGGTCGCCTGGTCTCGGTGCAGAACCAGTTCTCGCCGGCCCACCGCTCGAGCCTCGAGGAGCTCCGGCACTGCGCCGACCTCGGCATCGCCTTCCTCCCGTGGTCACCGCTGGGCGGCATCAGCCGTGCGGGCGCGGTGGGGGAGGACCACTCCGCGTTCCAGAGCGTCGCCGACGCCCACGGCGTGAGCCCCCAGCAGATCGCCCTCGCCTGGGAGCTGTCCCTGGCGCCGGTGGTCATCCCGATCCCGGGCGCCTCGCGTCCGGCGAGCATCACCGACTCCGTGCGGGCCGCCGAGCTCGAGCTGACCTCGGAGGAGATCGCGCTGCTCTCCGCCGCGAGCTGACCCGCACGCCCCGACCCCACCCCACCCCTCGAAAGGACATCCCCCTACCGTGAAGACCTTCACCCTGCCCGGATCCCAGCTCCTCGTGCCCAACGTGGTGCTCGGACTCATGCGCATCGCCGAGAAGACCGACGACGAGGTGCGCGAGCTCGTCCGCACGGCCCGCGACGCCGGCATCGACTTCTTCGACCACGCCGACGTCTACGGCGGGGACCTGCACGGCTGCGAGCGTCGCTTCGCCGAGGCGATGCAGCTGACGCCCTCGCAGCGCGACGAGATCACGATCCAGACCAAGGCCGGGATCGTGCCGGAGGGGCCGTACTTCGACTTCTCCTACGAGCACCTCATCGAGTCCGTCGAGGGCTCGCTGAAGGCCCTGCAGACCGACCACATCGACATCCTGCTGCTGCACCGCCCGGACGCTCTGGTCGAGCCCGAGGAGGTGGCCCGCGCCTTCGACGAGCTCGAGTCCTCGGGCAAGGTGCGCAGCTTCGGCGTCTCGAACCACACCCCGCACCAGATCGATCTGCTGCGCAAGCACGTGACGCAGCCGATCGTCGCCAACCAGCTGCAGCTGTCCATCACCCACGAGCCGATCATCGCCCAGGGCGTCGCCGCGAACATGCTCGACGAGCAGCAGTCCGTCACCCGTGACGGCGGCGGGATCCTCGACTACTGCCGTCTGCACGACATCACCGTCCAGGCGTGGTCCCCGTTCCAGGCCGGCTTCTTCAACGGCGTGTTCCTCGGCTCGCCCGACTACCCGGAGCTGAACGCCGTCATCGACCGGCTCGCCGCCCAGTACGACGTGCCGCCGATCGCGATCGCCACCGCCTGGATCACCCGTCACCCCGCGCAGATGCAGGTCGTGCTCGGCACCACGAGCCCCGAGCGCGTCGCGGGAGCGGCCCAGGGCTCCGAGGTCCCGCTCACCCGCGCCGAGTGGTACGAGCTCTTCCGCGCCGCCGGACACCGCGTGCCCTGACCGGTGACGCGCCGGGGCGGTCCTGCCGCCCCGGCGCCCCGGCAGGCCCCTCACCCCCGACAGGAGAACCACCCATGTCCCAGCCCTCCGCCACCACCCACCGCACCCTCGGCCGCAGCGGCGCGGCGGTCTCGACCCTCGCCCTCGGCACCATGACCTTCGGGGCCGAGGCCGACGAGGCCACCTCGCACGCCCTGATGGACGCCTACGTCGCCGCGGGAGGGAACCTCCTGGACACCGCCGACGTCTACAGCGCGGGCACGAGCGAGGAGATCATCGGCCGCTGGCTGGCATCCCGGCCCGCCGAGGCGGCCCAGGTGGTCCTGGCCACCAAGGGACGGTTCCCGATGGGGACCGGGCCGAACGACCTCGGCACCTCTCGGCGCCACCTCCGCACGGCCCTGGACGACTCCCTGCGCCGTCTCGGTGTCGAGCACATCGACCTCTACCAGATGCATGCCTGGGACGCGCTGACCCCGGTGGAGGAGACCCTGCGCTTCCTCGACGACGCCGTCTCGGCCGGCAAGATCGGCTACTACGGCTTCTCGAACTACACCGGCTGGCAGCTCACCAAGGCCGTGCACGTCGCCCGGCAGCACGGGTGGGAGCTGCCCGTGACGCTGCAGCCGCAGTACAACCTGCTCGTGCGCGGGATCGAGCACGAGATCGTCCCGGCCGCGCTCGACGCCGGCATCGGCCTGCTGCCCTGGTCGCCGCTCGGCGGCGGCTGGCTGAGCGGCAAGTACCGCCGTGACCAGCGGCCCAGCGGCGCGACGCGGCTGGGGGAGAACCCCGAGCGGGGGATGGAGGCCTGGGAGGCGCGCAACGCGGAGGAGCGCACCTGGCGGGTCATCGACACCGTCGCGGAGGTCGCCGACGAGCTCGGCGCCTCCTCCTCGCAGGTGGCGCTCGCCTGGCTGGCGGCCCAGCCCGCCGTCACCTCGGTGATCCTCGGGGTCCGGACGCTCGAGCAGCTGGAGGACAACATGGGGGCGGCCTCCCTCGCCCTCAGCGCGGAGCAGCTGGACCGGCTCACGAGCGCGAGCGCCCCGGTGATCGAGGACTACCCCTACGGTGCGGCCGGCACGCAGCAGCGGCACCGCAGGATCGACGGAGGGCGCTGAGCCCCCGTCGTCCGCGCGCTCGGACCCCGTGCCCCGGCCCCGCACGGGCCGGTGCACGGGGTCCGTCGCTCAGAAGAAGGTCTCGACCGCCTCGTGCACGGTGCCGGTGGCTGCATCGGCCACCGGGATGAGCCGCCACTTGTCGAAGGCCGTGCAGGGGTGCGAGAGACCGAGCGTGACGACCTCGCCGATCGCGAGCTCCCCCGTGTGGCGGAGGAAGGCGTGCTGGTCGTTCAGCGCCGTGATCTCCCCGTCCAGCTCCCGCTCCGGGCCGCCGAGCTCGCCCGCGACGGCGAGCGGAACGGGCAGTCCCTCGTCGTAGGGGACGTCACGCTTGCCGGCGTCGAGCAGCGCGAGGCCGGGCTCGGGCATCGAGACCACACGGGCGTAGGCGCGCATGCCGGGCAGCAGCGCCTCGGACTCGGCGATGTCGCGCGTGGTGTCCAGCGGGGAGATGCCCCGGTAGAACCCGGAGTCGTGGACGATGTACGCGCCGGAGCGCAGGATGCGGCGCATGCCCCGGAGCGGGGCGAAGGCGTCGGCCACCAGGTCGAAGTAGGCGCTGCCCCCTGCGGTCACCCAGGTCTCGCCCTCGACCAGCGCGTCCAGCTGCTGCGCGAGCGCGGCGAGGCGCTCGCAGTAGGCGGAGACCGCGGCGAGGGCCGCGGGGGAGCGGTCGTGCGCGATCGCCCCCTCGTAGCCGGAGGCGCCGCGCAGGACGAGCACCTCCGAGGCGGTGACCCGCTCGGCGATCTCCAGGGCGGTCGACTCCTCGCGGGCGCCGGTGCGGGCTCCGTCGGCCCCCAGCTCCACGAGCACGCCGAGCCGCGAACCGGCCGGCAGCTCCCGCTCGAGCAGATCGATCGTGGCGAGGCTGTCGGCCCAGCAGACGAGCTCCTGCTCGGGGTGCTCGGCCAGGTGCTCGGCGAGGCGTCGCAGCAGTGCCGGGTCGGTGCAGGCGTTGGCGAGCTGCACGGTGGGGACGCCCGCGCGCAGCGCGAGATCGGCCTGCCAGCCGGTGGCCACGGTGATCCCGGTGCACCCCGCCTCGAGCTGACGGCGCCACAGGACCGGCGCCATCGTGGTCTTCCCGTGCGGCATCAGCTCCAGCCCGCGCTCGCCGGTCCACCGCGCCATGACCTCGAGGTTGTGCGTCATCGCCGCCGCATCGAGCACCAGGAGCGGGGTGGAGAAGGTGCTGAGCGGCGCGTCCAGCTCGGAGATCGGGCGGCCGACGAGGGCCGCGGGGAAGGACTTGTCCTCCAACCCGACGGTGCGCTCGGCGGCGGAGGGGGCATGCTCGGGCATCGATGACCTCGTTGGGTGGGGGAGCGTGGACTGCGAGTCTCCGGGGCGCGGCGGCGAAGTTCAAGTTCGAGCGGCCGAGGTGCCCCGGTGCCGTCGGGCCGCAGCACCTGTTGCCGCCGGGGTCCGCCCGTGCCAGCCTGATCCCATGTGCCGGAACATCAGACCGCTCCACAACTTCGAGCCCGAGGCCACCTCGCAGGAGGTGCACGACGCCGCCCTGCAGTACGTGCGCAAGGTCAGCGGGATGACGAAGCCCTCGCAGGCCAACGCCGAGGTGTTCGAGCGGGCCGTCGCCGAGATCGCCCACGCCACCGAGCATCTGCTGGCGGACCTCGTCACCTCCGCTCCGGCGAAGGACCGCGAGGTGGAGCGGGAGAAGGCCCGAATCCGCTCGGCGAAGCGCTTCGGTCAGAGCGCCGCGTCGTAGGAGGTCTCGCCGCCGCCCGACGGCCGGAGGCGGCTCAGCAGGGAGCGGGCACCTCGGCCGCGGCCGCCTGCTCGAGCGAACGCGCCGCGCGGGCCTGCTGGCGGCGGTGCACGGCGAAGGACCAGCCGGCGATCCCGAGGCCCAGCACCGCGAGGATCACGCCGGTCCAGGCCGGGGCGAGCAGGCCCCAGCCGGCGGCGAGCACGGCCGCGCCGAGGGCGGCGCCGAGCGAGTTGCCGATGTTCAGCGCCGAGTGGTGCAGGGCCGCGGCGAGCGAGGGGGCGTCGGGGGAGGCGTCCAGCAGGAACAGCTGCAGCGAGGGCCCCATGAGCTGGGAGGTGATCGCGATCGCGAGCAGCAGGAGCATCCCGGCGATCGCGCTGTGGGCGACCAGGCCGAACACGGCGAGGCTCACCGCCATGCCCACGAGTCCCGCGAAGATGGTGCCGTAGACGCTGCGGTCCGCGAGCCGCCCGGCGAGGATGTTCCCCAGGGTCATGCCCAGGCCGAACACGAACAGCGCCACCGGCACGCCGCGCTCGCCGAGGCCCATGACGCCCGGCACGATCTCGCCGATGTAGCTGTAGACGGCGAACATGCCGCCGAAGCCGATGGCGCCGATGCCGAGCGCGAACCACACCTGGGCGCGGCGCAGGGCGCGCAGCTCCCCGCGGATCGATCCGGCGGAGCCGGTGCCCTCGGGCTCGGGGACCAGGCGCCAGATCGCGAGGGTGGTCGCCGCGGCGATCACCACCACGATGACGTAGGCCGAGCGCCAGCCGACGCTCTGGCCGAGCGCGGTCGAGGCGGGGACGCCCACCATGGTCGCGATCGTCAGCCCCAGCATCACCAGCGAGACCGACCGTGCGCGGCGGCCGGGAGGGGAGAGGCGGGAGGCGACCAGCGAGGCGACGCCGAAGAAGGCGCCGTGGGGGAGCCCGGCGATGAAGCGGGCGATGGCGAGGGTGGCGAAGTCCGGCGCGATCGCGGAGAGCAGGTTCCCGAGCCCGATCAGGCCGATCAGCAGCACCAGCAGCCGGGCACGGGGCATCCTCACGGCGGCGATCGTCACCAGCGGCGCCCCGATCACCACGCCGAGCGCGTACAGGGTGATGAGCATGCCGGCCTGCGGGACGGACACCTCGAGGTCGCGGGCGATCTGCGGCAGCAGCCCCATGCTCGCGAACTCGGTGGTGCCGATCGCGAAAGCGCCCAGCGACATCGCCAGGATCACCAGCCGCAGACGGCCGGGCGACAGCGGGGCGGCCGTGGGCATCGTCGGCGTCGGGGTCGTCGTCATGCAGGGCCTCCAGCGCACAGGGGAACGGGGATCGCTGCCGACGCTGGAAGCGGAGAGTGCTCATCCAGCCTAATGAGCCCCCTTGTCCAGGCCAAGGGGCCGCGGAGGGGCGTGTGGGCAAGCGAACGTCGGGCGCCGGCACCACCACCGGCGGATGCCCGCAGCCCGGACGGCCGTGGCGAGCACCGGCGGTCCGAGTACTGTGCACGTGTGCCGGTCGCAGCAGCCCGGCCGCTGCGGGCAGAACGCACCGCGCGCTCTTCCACGACACGTTGGGACCTCCACATGGAACACATCACCGTCGCCGGCAGCCCCGAGCCCGTCCCCACCTCGCCCGTCGCCGAGAAGCTCCTCCGCGAGCGCCTCGAGACCGCACGGGAGAAGCGGGGTGCCGAGGCCGCCGACCGCCTCGAGACCCTCGTCGGCGAGCGGATCGCCACCCTCCTCGGGGGCGGGATGCCCAGCATCGACCTGGCGACCATGCGCTCCATCGTCGACTTCGTGGAGACCCCTGCCGAGGAGGAGGAGGCCTCCGGCCTCGGTCGCGCCCTGCAGGGCGTCAAGGAGAAGCTCGCCCAGCGCGGCGGGATGCGCTGAATCCAGCTCTAGGGACCAGGACTGGCCCGAGCATCCTTCCTCTGCGCCCTGGAAGGGGCTTGACTCTGATGCTGGCCTGCGGAAGTGTGTTCTCCGGCGGAGCAGACATCCCATGTATCCCGGGGTGCTCCCGCTGACTCGACCACCGAGAAAGCGAGACGACGATGTCCGACTCCACGCCCTGGGACGCCCTCCCGCAGCGCCTGCCCGACTGGTTCCGCGATGCCCCGCTGGGGATCTTCATCCACTGGGGCGCGTACTCGGTGCCCGCGTGGGCCGAGCCCACCGCCGAGCTCGGCGCGGTCGCCGACGACCTGGGCTGGTTCGCGCACAACCCCTACGCCGAGTGGTACTTCAACACGATCCGCCTCGAGGGATCTCCCGCCGCGGAGCACCATCGCGAGGTGCACGGCGACGCCCCGTACGACGACTTCCTGGACCAGTGGGACACCTCCGCGTTCGACCCGGCCGCCTGGGCGGATCTCTTCCGCCGCGCCGGCGCGGACTACGTCATCCCCACCACCAAGCACCACGACGGCATCACGCTGTGGGACGCCCCCGGCACCGGTGACCGCAACACCGTGCGCCGTGGCCCGCACCGCGACCTGGTGGGCGAGATCGCGCAGGCCACCACCGAGGCCGGGATGCGCTTCGGCGTCTACTACTCCGGCGGTCTGGACTGGCACGTGCGGCCGACGGACCCGCTGGAGACCGGGCAGGACGTGCACGACCTGAAGCGCCCCCGCGACGACGAGTACGGGAAGTACTGCGCCGCCCACGTGCGCGACCTCATCGACGGCTACGGTCCGGACGTGTTCTGGAACGACATCGGCTGGCCGGACGAGAACTTCCACTTCGAGGAGGGCGGCCTCGGCGAGCTGCTGCAGCACTTCTACGACCAGCGCCCCGAAGGCCTGATCAACGACCGCTTCTCCGGCGTGCATCAGGACTACGCGACCACGGAGTACCAGGCCGGGGAGATCCCCGAGGGCACGCCGTGGGAGAACTGCCGAGGCATCGGGCTCTCCTTCGGCTACAACCAGGTCGAGGACGCCTCGCAGTACATGAGCGGCGCGCAGGCCGTCCGCCACGTGGTCGACGCCGTCGCCCAGGGCGGGCGCGTCCTCCTGAACGTCGGGCCCCGGGCCGACGGGTCGCTGCACGAGCTGCAGATCGCGGCGCTCGAGTCGCTCGGCGAGTTCATGGCCGAGCACAAGGCGCATCTGGCCGGCTCCCGCGGCCTCGGCGAGCTCGAGATCCCCGGTGCGGACTGGGCTCGCGCGGTCGAGAAGGACGGGAGCTGCCATGTGTTCCTCAGCGGTCCGGAGGGCGCGCTGGCGGTGGAGGCCTCGGCGCTGCCGCAGGGGTTCGACTGGCCCGAGGGCGGGGTCGAGGTGGCGCTCGGCGGCGAGGATGTCGCACCGATCGGGATCACTGCCGCCGCGCACTGACCGGCGGGCCCGTAGGCGGAGCGGGCCCGTGCCCGGACCTCGCCGCAGTCGACGGGGCGGAAACGCAGCACGGATCCCGGGGGAGCGGGCGGACGGACGGCATGATGGACCTCGCCGCACGATCCGTTGCGCGCTGGCCTCCATCCCACCAGGGAGTCACCATGTCCGATCCCGTCCAGCCGCCCGTCTTCTCCGGTGATGCGCCGGGGGAGCCCCGCGCTCCCGGCGCCCGGGCGGACTCCCGGGAGCGTCGCCGCGGCGCCCGCTACGGCGCGTCGCTCGTGGCGGTCGTGCTCGGTGTCTACCTGGTGCTGCAGTGGCGGCCGGGACCGCTGCTGAGCGTCGGCGCGATCGATCCGCTGCTCGCGGCCCAGGTCGTGATCCAGCTGGCGCTCGGCGCGCTCCTGCTCGCCGGCGGCCTCGCCATCGCGCCCGCGTCCCCGATCAGGACGGCGCCGACGGCGCTCCTGGCCGTGGTGGTGATCCCGCTGGCCGCGCTGATCGTGCACCTCCGAGTCACCGGCGCCCTCCCCGGGCGGCCCATCTGGCTGTGGACCCTGCTGACCCCCGGCACCCTCGCCCTGGGCGTGGCGATCCTCGGGTGGCTCGTGGTGCGCGGCAGGTCCCCGTTCCTGTACGTGCTGGCTCTCGGCGCGGCGATCCCGGCGCTGGTGCGCTTCGGCCTGCTGCTGGCCGGGGTCGCGACCCCGGTGATCTGGTACTCGGACCTGCTGCTCTCGCTGGTGGTCGGGGTGGGTGCGGCGTGGATCGCCGCCGGGGCGGCGCGGCTGATGCGGGGCTCGTCGATGTGAGGTGAGGCCCGCGGTGATGTTCACCGACCGGCTCACGGGTTTCGCTTATGAAGTCCATAAGTTAGCGTGCCCGACATGATCCTCACCGGCCTCCTCCTCGGCGCCGTGCTCGGCTATGTCCTGCAGCGCTCGCGGTTCTGCGTCACCGGCGCGTTCCGCGACCTCTATCTGACCCGCTCGGCGCGCTACTTCATCCCCTTCCTGCTCGCGATCGCGATCCAGGCGATCGGCGTCGCGGCGCTGACCGGCGTGGGCGTCATCGCGCCGGAGCCGGCCACCTTCGCCCCGCTCGCCGTGATCGGCGGCGGGCTGGTGTTCGGCATTGGCATCATCATGGCCGGCGGCTGCGCCACCGGCACCTACTACCGCGCCGGTGAGGGCCTCATCGGCTCGTGGGTGGCGCTGATCTTCTACGCCCTGTTCGCCGCGGTCATGAAGTACGGGCCGCTCGGCGGATTCACCGAGGCCGCCCGTGCCCGCACCACCGCCGACTCCACGATCCAGGAGACCCTGGGAGTGAGCGTCTGGGTGCCCACGATCCTGTTCAGCGTCCTGGTCGCCGTGCTCGTGGTGCGCCAGGTGCGCGCGAGCGCCGCGCGCAGCGCAGGCCGCCCGGCGGCCCTGCGCCTGCCCGCACGGCGCACCGGCATCGGCCACTACCTCGCCGACATCCCCTGGAGCCCCTGGGTGGGCGGCGTGCTGCTGGGCCTCATCGGCATCCTCGCCTGGGTGCTCTCCACCGCGGCCGGCCGCAACGGCGGGCTCGGCATCACCACGCCCTCGGCCAAGATCGTCACCTTCCTGACCACCGGGGATGTCACCCTCGTGGACTGGTCGGTGATGCTTGTGCTCGGCATCCTCGTGGGCTCGTTCATCGCCGCGAAGCTCGCCGGAGAGTTCCGCTGGCGCGTGCCGGATGCGAGCACGATCCTGCGCAGCGCCGGCGGCGGCGTCGCCATGGGTGTGGGCGCGGCGCTCGCCGGCGGCTGCACCATCGGCAACTCCCTCGTGGAGACCAGCCTGTTCAGCTACCAGGGCTGGGTCTCCTTCGCAGCGATCATGCTCGGCACCTGGGGCGCCGCCTGGTTCTTCCTGGTGCGACCGCAGAAGGCCGCCGCGGCGAACCGGCCCGCCCCGGCGCTCACCCCCGCGGCGTGACCGGCTCGCGCTGATCGCCTGCGGCCGCCGGCCGCACGGCCGCCGTCTGATTCCCGACTCGCCCCCCGGCCCGACCTCGGGCCCCACCGAAAGGACCCTCGATGCCCGCCTACACCCTCCAGACCAACGGCGCCGTCTGCCCCTTCCCGCTGATCGACGCGAAGAACGCCATGCAGCAGCTGAACACCGGCGATGACCTGATCATCGGCTTCGACTGCACCCAGGCCACCGACTCCCTGCCCCAGTGGGCGGCCGAGGACGGCCACGAGGTCGTCGCCTTCGACCGCGTGGACGAGGCGAGCTGGAGCATCACGGTGCGCAAGGGCGCCTGAGCCCGGGGGGAGGGCCGTCCGGGCGATCGACAGGAGATGAGGGGCACGGCCTGCCCGTCGTCCACGGTCCGGCGCAGTCCCCTGCGAGCAGGCCGACCACGTCGTAGCATTGCGCGTCGAGCGGCGATCGTGCGAAGAGCGCGACCCGCCAGGGAGAGGGGCGGATCGATGGGGCGACGACGTCGACGAGGTCGGCTCACCGGAGGTGAGCGCACCTCGCTGTTCCTGGAGATGCTCGACGTGATCGGGCTCGTGGTGCACTTCCTGGTGCGCATCCCCGCACTGCTGCTCCGACTCCTGACGTGACCTCGGCGGGCGCCCGGATCGGGACGCCCCCGCGGGTCACCGGACGATGGACCGCCTCCGTCAGGCGCTGCCCTCGGTCAGGCTCGTCGCCGGCAGCCAGTCCGCCCCGAGCAGCTCCGCCACGTCGCAGAGCCCGGCGGTGTCTCCGCCGACAGTGTCGCTGGCGGCGGCGATGCGCTCCACCATCACCTTGCTGACCTGCTCCTCGACGGTGCCCTGCGCGTAGGCGATGTGCCAGGGGGAGACCTGGTGGTCGCGGTGGGTGCGCCCGGTGACCTGGCGGCCGGCGATGCCGGAGAAGCGCGCCTGGTGGAAGAGGCCGACGCGCGGCAGCGTGCTCGCCCGCCGGCCGCCCTCGAGGGTCTCGCCGGCGTGGAGGCTGATCGAGGCGACGGTGGTGAACACGCAGACCGTCGCCTCGCCGGTCTGGAACCGCAGCCGCTCGGCCTCGGCGTCGAACCGGTCCCGGCCGTAGATCGAGGCGACCTCGATCCCGGAGTCCCGCAGCCGCTCCGCGATCGGATCCGCGGCGGTGCCGACGAACTCGACCGAGCACGCCACCTGCCGCTCGGCCTCGACCTGCTGGGCGATCCACGCGACCGTGGAGTCCACCCTGATCAGCCCGGCCTTCTGCCGGAACCGCAGCAGCGCGGCACGCCCCTTGGCGGTGTTCCGGCCACGGCGGGCGATGTCCATCTCGCGGCAGAACTCGCCCCACTCCGCCTCGTACGCCTCGCGCTCCGCGGGCGTGAGCGTCACCGGCATCCCGGAGATCGGCACCGGCCCCCAGGGCGCCGCGCGGTGCAGCATGGCCGTCGGCCGCCGGCCCTCGAGCCAGCCGCGCACGCGCGCGAGATCCTCCGCCCGACGGGTCGCGTCGTTGGTCCAGGTGGCGCCGTAGCGCCCGCGCTCCAGGGCCACGCCATGGCGCTCGAGGGCGTCGGCGAAGTCGGCTGCAGGCTGCTTCACCGAGGTCCACTGCGCCATCGGCTCGCCGTGCGCCTGCGCGTAGGCGGGGGCGAGATAGGGAAGCTCGAGCGGGGTGTGGCCGGGCGTGGCGGTGGTCGCGATGACGAAGGGGGCCTTCTCATGCGGGCGGGAGTGCCCCGAGATCCGCGCCCAGAGCTTCCAGCGCTTGGTGGTGGTGCGCCGCAGCGCATGCGCCTCGTCGGCGATGATCACGTCCCAGTCGTGCTCCGCGACCTTCTCCAGGCGATCCCAGGTGATCACCACCCACTCCAGGTCGCCGTCGCCGAGCGCCGTGATCGTGCGGCACCAGTGCCCGATGGTGATCGCGGCGGGGCGATCCGCGACGACCAGCACCCGCTGCGCCTCCCGGAGGGAGCCGACGGCCGTCGCGCCGAGCACGGCGGAGATCGTCTTGCCGACCCCGGGCTCGTCCGCCAGCAGGAACAGGCGGCCGCCGGCCTGGGCGTGCTCCGCGATCGCATCGGCCGCCTCGAACTGGTTCTGCCGGGGCTCGAGATCCTCCGCCGGCTCGGGAGCGGGCGTGGGGTCCTCGGGGTTCAGCGTGTTCTCGAGGAACCGGCCGAGGGTGTGCGGGCCGGGGGAGTAGGGCGCCAGATGCTCGGGCAGGGTGCGGCCCACGTGCAGGTGCATCCGCACCGCCGGGTGCCAGGTGGCGCCCTCGACCTGCGTCCCGTAGGGGACGTCGAGCACCCACAGCCGCTCGCCCGGGCCGACGAAGGGCAGCTCCCGCGGGGCGTGCCGGGTGCTCCTGCGGCGGGAGGATCCGCCTCGCCGACGGGTGCTGGAGCGTCGACGGGTGGCCATCGCTCCAGGGTATCGGGGAACCGTGGGGGTGCCGGGACGGCTCGCCCTGAGCGGCGGCTGGCCCCGCCCTGAGAACCGCTTGCCTCCGTGAGAAGCCCGCGCCTACGGTACGAGGGCCGGTGGGCACGAGCAGGGCGGCCGCCGCTCGGGGGCCGATGCCGGGGAACGTCCGCAGTCGTCAGGAGTCAGGGGTCGTGATGGTCGGATGAGACGGCGCTCCGACCCCGCCCGTCGGCTGCCGCGCAGCCTCATCCCGCTGATGGCCCACGCCGTCATCACCCAGGGCACGATCTTCGTGGTCCGCCCCACGATCTCCTACCGCGCGCTGGAGATCGGTCTGGACAGCACTCTGATCGGCGTCCTGGCCGGCGCGTTCACCCTGGTCCCGCTGCTCATCGCGATCCCGCTGGGCACCCTCAGCGATCGGGTCGGGGAGCGGCGGCTGATGCTGGCCGGCCCCCTCGGCATGGTCCTCGCCATCGCCCTGATCGCGGGCATCGGCCACGGGGTCTGGGTGCTCGCGGCGGCGAGCGTGCTGCTCGGGGCCTCCCACCTTGCGGCGGCGATCGGCCAGCAGGCGATGGTGGGCGCCCTGGTGCCGCGGTCCCGGCTCTCGGCCGCGTTCGCCTACTACTCGCTCACCGGCGCGATCGGCCAGACCTTCGCCCCCGGCCTCATCGCCCTGTTCGGCGCCGGCCGCACCATCCCGGACACGCAGGCGATCTTCCTCGTGGTGCTCGCACTCAGCGCCTGCGCCATCCCGATCGTGCTGCTCCTGCCGCGACGGAGCACGTCCCGTGAGGAGGGGGCGCCGTCGCGGCTCGCGGTCGGGCAGCTGCTGCGGCTCAAGGGCCTGCCCTCGGCCATCGCAATCAGCGGGATCGTCCTGGCGGCGATCGACGTGTTCACCGTGTACCTTCCCGTGCTCGGCCTCGAGCGCGGCTACACCGCCGGGACGGTCAGCCTGCTGCTGGTGATCCGGGCCGCGACCTCCATGGCCAGCCGGATCCTGCTCGAGCCGATGCAGCTCGCGTTCGGCCCGAACCGGCTGCTGCTGGGCACTGTGCTGCTCGCCGTCGCGGCGATGGCGGCGGTGCCGCTGGTCGACCTGGTCCTCGTGCTCGCCCTGCTCATGGTGCCGCTCGGGCTGGGCCTGGGCCTCGCCCAGCCGATCACGATGGCCTGGGTCGCGGCGATCGCCCCGCCCGGCCTGCGCGGCAGCATGATGTCGCTGCGCCTGACCGGCAACCGGCTCGCCCAGACCGCCATGCCCGCGATCGCCGGCAGCGTCGCCGGGACCATGGGCAGCAGCGGCGTGCTCTGGGTGCTGACGCTCAGCCTGGGCGTGAGCGCCGTGGCGGCGCGGCGGGTGGATGTGAACGTGGGGGAGGACAAGCCGCCCGGCGGCACCCCGCCCGCGCCGCCGGCGGCCTAGGTCAGGCCTCCGCGCGGAGGCAGGCGGCGGATCAGGCAGCTCAGGTAGCTCCGGGCGGAGCTTTCTCGGTCGATCCCTCGCCGCTACCGCCGAGTCATGCGCGGTCCTGAACCAGAAAATGGATCAGAACCGCGCATGACCGCCGGGTAGCCGGGGAGGTGCGGGCGGGGCATCCGGACGAGCTGCGGATGCGCCCGTCCAGGGATCCCTCACCGGGCTACGCTCGCGTGGACGAGCTCCGCAGGGTCGTCGGCCTGACACGGCAGTCACGCCCGACGCCCGACTCGCACCCCGACCGGCCACCCCTCCCACCGAAGGCAGGACCATGACCCTCGACGCACTGCTCGCCCCGGACGCCCAGCTTGAGAAGGTGGCCAGCGGCTTCACCTGGTGCGAGGGCCCGGCCTGGATCCCGGCCCGCGGCGTGCTGCGCTTCAGCGACATCCCCGGCAACCGCGTGGTCGAGATCGCGGAGGCCGACGGGGCGGTCGTCGAGGTCAGCACGGACGCGGAGTTCACCAACGGCCGCATCCTCGCCGCGGACGGCGCCGTCATCGAGTGCTCGCACGGCCGCCGCGCCGTGCAGATCGACCGCGGTGCCTCGGACCCTGAGGCGCCCTACGCCCCGGAGGTCCTGGTGGACCGGTTCGGGCAGGCACGGCTGAACTCCCCGAACGACGTGGTCGAGAAGTCCGACGGGACGATCTGGTTCACCGATCCCGCCTACGGCATCAAGCGCCCCGTGGAGGGGCATGCGGGGGAGGAGGAGTACGGCGACCGGTACGTGTTCCGCTTCGACCCGGCTGACGGCTCGCTGACCCCGGTGGTCATCGACGTCGAGGCGCCGAACGGCCTGGCCTTCTCGCCCGACGAGAGCGTCCTGTACATCTCGGACTCCTCCCTCTCCCCGGCCGATGCGGAGCATCCGAACCCCGACCGCCCCCGCGGTCACGAGATCCACGCCTACGACGTGGTCGAGGGCCGCCACGCCAAGAACGGCCGCACCCTCGTGGAGGTGGACCCCGGTCTGCCCGACGGGTTCCGGGTCGACGCGGACGGGAACCTGTGGAGCTCCTCGGAGAGCGGGATCCAGGTGTTCACCCCCGACGGCGAGAAGCTCGGCGAGATCCCGGTCCCCGAGAAGGTCGCCAACTGCTGCTTCGGCGGGGCCGACGGCCGCACGCTGTACATCTGTGCGAGCACGAGCATCTACCGGATCCGCACCACCGCGCGCGATGCGGTGGAAGCGCGGGTCGAGGGGGCCGGCGCCGGGCGGTGACCCGGGGCGCCGGGCGGACAGCTGGTCACCGTCCCTGCCTCCGATACTCCCGCGGCGTCATCCTGCACGCCGCGCTCACGTGCGCGTAGAAGCTGCTCAGCGACCCGAACCCGGCGGCCTCGGCGATCTCGGTGACCGTCATCGGCGTGGTCAGCAGCAGCCGCTGCGCTTCGGCGACCCGGCACATCGTCACGTAGTCGCCGAGGGTCACCCCGGCGGTGCGACGGAACACCGTCATCGCGTGCGAGGGCGTGAGGTGCACGGCCTCTGCGATGTCCGCGATCGCCAGTGGCGAGCGGTGGTTGTCCCGCACGAACTGCGCCATGGCGCTGACCTGCCGCAGTCGTGCGGCGGGCACGGAGCCGGGCCCGTCGGCCGACGGCTCCGGGTGGGCGAGCGAGGAGGTCCGCAGGACGCGGCGCACCGCCGCCTGGATCTCCAGCAGGGCGATCTGGGCGCTGTCGCCCACGTCGTCGTCCCCGCCGCCGGGCTCCGCGCCGCCCACCTCCTCGCCCCAGCGCTCGGCCGAGCGGGCGATGCGCTCGGCGAGGTCGGGGGCATGGGTGATCAGCGGCTGGGCGCTGAGCAGGGGAGCGGTCTGCGCCTCCGGGAGCCCCCAGGAGAGGAACAGGCTGAAGGGCACGTGCACCCAGCACATGTCGCCGGTGCGGGAGCCGACCAGGCCGTGGGGCTGCGCCGCCCAGAACACCGCGATCTCGCCCTCGCGGATCGTGAGCGGCTGGCCGCCGAAGAGGTAGTGCAGCTGGCCGTCGAGCACCAGGTTGATCTCGACGTCGTCGTGGCGATGCATCGAGAGCATCGCCGGCGGGGAGCCCCGCCGGATCCACAGCCCCGGCGGCATCTCCTCGACCGTGTCGCTGAGCGGCCACTGCGTCATGGCGTCACCGTAGCCCAGAACCTCGGCTCGCCACCGCAGGATCCTGGAACTCTCGCCAAGGATCCGGGCAGACCTCCGGCACCGTGCGCCCCTAGCGTGGAACCATGACAACGACGTTCGTGAAGAACCCCAAGATCACTCTCATCGGCGCCGGCGGATTCGTGTTCCCCTTCCGCCTCATCGGGGACATCCTCTCCTTCCCCGCGCTGCGCGACTCCACCCTCACCCTCATGGACGTGAACCCCGACAAGCTCGGCCCCGTCGCCGCCGCGACCCGCGAGCTCGTCGCCCACCACGGCTTCCCGACCACGGTCGAGGAGACGACGGACCGACGGGCGGCGCTGGACGGCGCGGACATCGTCATCATCACCTTCCAGGTGGGCGGCGTGGAGTCCTACCGCCACGACGTCGAGATCCCGCGCAAGTACGGGATCGACCAGACCGTGGGCGACACCGTGGGCCCCGGCGGCGTGTTCCGCTTCCTGCGCTCGGTCGCCTCGTACGACGCGATCGCGGCCGACGCCCTCGAGGTGTGCCCCGACGCCACCTTCATCAACTACGCCAACCCCATGGCGATGGCCACCGCGTACCTCAATGCGAAGGGCCTGCGCACCGTGGGGCTGTGCCACAGCGTCCAGGGCACCACCCGCATGCTCGCCCGCACCCTCGACGTGCCCTACGACGAGGTCACCTACCGCTGCGCCGGCATCAACCACCAGGCCTGGATCCTCGAGTTCATGCACGGCCAGGAGGACCTGTACCCGAAGGTCCGCGAGGTGATGGCCGCGAAGCATCGCCGCGGCCAGGGCGCCGACGACCTCGCCGGGGACGACGGCGACCATTCCGGTGCGGCCGATGCCGCCAGCACCTATGAGGGCGGCAACGAGCAGGTGCGCACCTCGATCATGAACGCCTTCGGCTATTTCCAGACCGAGTCCAGCCACCACGCCTCCGAGTACCTGCCCTACTTCCGCAAGACCCCGGAGCTCGCCCGGGAGTTCATCCCCGAGCGCTGGGACTACTACGAGATCTGCGTGGCCCACGACGACCAGGGCGACATCGACGCGCAGCTCGAGAAGCTCAAGGCGGAGCTCGCCCCGAGCGTCGAGTACGGCGCCAGCATCGCCAACTCCATCGTCTCGGGCACCCCGAGCGTGGTGCACGGCAACGTCCCCAACAACGGCTCGCTCATCACGAACCTCCCGGCCGACTCCTGCGTGGAGGTGCCCTGCCTGGTCGACGCCCGCGGCGTGCAGCCCACCGCCATCGGCGACCTCCCGCCGCAGCTCGCCGCGCTGAACCGCACCAACGTCAACGTGCAGACCCTCGCCGTGCGCGCCGCCCTCGAGGGGAACGTGGAGAACGTCCACCACGCCGTCGCGCTCGACCCGCTGACCGCCGCGCTGCTCACGCTCGAGGACGCCCGCTCGATGACCGACGAGCTGCTCGAGGCGCACCGCGATCGGCTGCCGGAGCGGTTGCAGCGTGAGTCGTAACGCTAAATTTCCGAGACCCGTTGCCTATGCTCGACTTCATGGCAATGCATCCGCTCCAGCCCGCGTTGGACCGTTCATCTAGAGCTCTACGGACCGTTACAGACCTAATCGAGATTGCCAAGGGGCGCAAATCTCATTCGGGACGCTCTGACGCCCGGCAATCGTCTCTCTACCGAGCAGTGGTTGCAGCCTCTGTAGGCGCGGTAGAGGAGACGGCGGAAGCACTTGTAACCGAGGCGCTGCGTGCACAAGGAATCCAGCCTGCCGCGATTGTCTTGCTCGAAACTGCGGTTGCTCGGCAAATGCAGACCCCTAACGCGGACGAGGTGCGAAAACTAATGCGGTCGTTCCTTGGGTATGACCCAATTTCTGCGTGGAAGGTTCACCTTCGTACGTCCGCGCCAGCATATAGAAAGCGAGTTCAGGTCGGCTCCAAGGAGGCCTATCAGCTCTGGACTATCTATAACCAGACGCGGTGGTGGGAAGGCTCTGATGCTGCAGAGGTGTGGGATCGATTTGTGAAGGTTTGACACTCCTTTGCCCATCAAGATTCATCAATAACCCTCTTTTCCAAGAGGGAAGTTGAAATGATGCGCAACTCGCTGGCTAAGAGAAAAGCATCCACCGAAGATGAGGTGGATTTCGTAGAGCGCATGACCGCGGTTGTCGCGGTCCGGACGCTGACGCCTTCCCCGTACCCGGATGACCCTGTGTTGGATTGGCGACTCCATGAAACTCAGACGGTAAATTCGCTCCTCGCGGCCGCGGGCGTTATAGCCTCTATGGCTTGCGGTCTAGCGGGCTACCTTGACGACACGGGGAGCGTTTCGCGTTCGAACTTCGACCCATTGCACCTAGATCTCGAAAATGGCGACTGGGTCCCTCTTGCCGGACCGGATCTAGTCGGTAGTCCAAGTTTAGTCGAGTGGAGGCTAGTGAAGTATAGGCCGAACTCCCGAACCGTCAAATAGGGGTTCTATCTGCAGGGGGCCTTGGGGGCTGCGTGTGTGCCAAATCATCAAAACGCCGTTTCGGGTTTCTGGCTGATTTAGGTGCAGCAGTTAAAAGCAGTCCTTGCCGTCCCATCGTGCTGTCCGTGCCCACCCGCAACCCTGCTTTCGTTCCGTCATCGACTGTCAGCTGACGGGCGTGCACGGGTGGCGGAGGTCAGGGCCGGGGGACTCCCTCCCACCGGGAGGCGATCCGTGCGAAGACCTCCTCGGCCGGCTCACGCAGCTCCCCGACGCCCGCGGCGGACAGCCGGTCATGCCGCACCGGGTCCCACTCGTGCCGGCGACCGAGTACGTGGTCCGTGAGGGCCTTCGTGATCTCGCCGTCGCGGCGGCGAGCTGCGGCGCTCGCACCGGGCCAGTGAAGGCCCATGAGCGCGGGCACGTCCACGGCATGGCCGGCGAGCTCCCCGTCTGCGCCACCGATCAGCATCAGATGAGCCGATCCACCACCCTCTGCATGGGCGGCTGCCAGGCGCACGGCTGCGAGGCGGTAGATGTAATCGGTCAGCACATCGGCGCGGACCGCACCGGGCTCGGCATCCCCGCCGGCGATCCCTGCGGCGTAGTCCGCAACGATCTCGTCAGCTCGCTCGGAGGTGATGTCGAAGCTGCGCAGCTGATCGCTGATCGATCGGAGATCCGGGGGATCGAACGGCGCTCCCATGAGCTGGCGGAACAGGGCGATCTCGTCCTGCGTGGTGCTGACCAGCAGAGGCGTCCCGGCCGCCTTGCCGGAAGCGAAGGCCTCCACAGGGTGCGAGGCGAGCACACCCTGAGGGAGCTCATGGTCATCGACCACGCCGAGAGCTCCCGGACGAGGCCCGTTGCGCAGCCCGATGTCTGTGAGGACCACCTGTGCCTGCGCGTGGACGGTCTCCTCCGGCGGGCAGTTCCGCAGCACGTCGGGCGACACATCGTCGCCTAGGGCCGTGAGGAATCCATCGGCCATCTCGGCGGCGTGCGCGAGCGGGAGGATCCGCGAGGCTCCGGCGGAGAAGACGCCCAGCCTCCGGTAGAGGCCTCGCGCCGACGGGGCCGCGGGCAGCGCGGCGGTGAGGAACCCGCCGGCGCTCTCGCCGACCACCGTCACCTGTGACGGGTCGCCGCCCACGTCGGCGATGTGGCGCTGGATCCAGGCGAGCGCTGCGATCACGTCTCTCAGGCCCAGGTTGCTCGCCTCCGGGAAAGCCTGGGCGATCCCCGGGGTGCTCGCCGCCGCGAGGGTCATGAAACCGAGGGCGCCCACTCGGTAGTTCACAGAGACGACGATCATCTCGCCGGTCGCGGCGAGGGTGGAGCCGTTCAGCGGCCAGCTCGATGCGGAGCCGTGCTCGAACCCGCCGCCGTAGATCGCGACGTACACCGGCAGGGGCGAGGAGATCTCGCTCGGGGCCCAGATGTTCAGGACATGGCAGTCCTCCCCGGGCTCGGCACCGAGGGGCTGGTTCGGGTCCTCGATCTGGAAAGGAGCGGGCCCGTGCTCCCCGTGCTCCCCGTGCTCCCCGTCACCCCACCCCTCGGCGACGATCGGCGCGCTGAAGCGCTCCGCTGTCGCGTAGCGCACGCCGAGCAGCCGACGGAGAGCACCTCCGGTCCCCGCAGTCGCTGCTGCTCCGGCATCCGAACCAGTCGTCATCGGTCATCCCTCCGTGGTCGATCGGTGCAGCGGGATTTCCTCCCGCTAGGGCGGCATGCAGCTCCGGCTCGGTCGAGCCGGAGCTTGGATCATCGCCGAGCGATGGGGCCCGTGGCGAACTCGGTGTCGGCGTCCGTAGAGCTCCCGTCGGCCGATCCGCGTGTCACCGAGCCTCCCGGGTTCCGTCGCAGCGCCAGGATCAGCAGCCCGAAGGCCGCGAGGAACATCGTCACGTTCAGCACGAAGGAGAGGCCGTAGCCGCCCGTGCCGTCGACCAGCAGGCCGTGCACATAGACTCCGGCGGCATTGGCGAGCGACCCCGCCATCAGGATCGGCCCGAGGATCTTGCTGTACTCGAGGGTGCCGAACACCCGACGGACCAGCACCACGACGGCGACCAGGTTGATGCCCTGCGCGATGCCGCCGGCGAAGCTCGCTGTCGAGAGGGAACCCTCCGTCCCGAAGAAGTACAGGCCGCTCCACCCGAACACAGCGATGAGGGTGAACATCCCGATGGCGAGGACGGGGCGCAGCTGGTCGATGGCCGCTCCCATCGCGAACTTGCCCACCGACGCGCCGAGCAGCAGCAGGGAGAAGATCGCGGAGGCGACTGTCAGAGCGAAGCCCTGGCCATGGAGGTAGGTCGGGATGTGCTGCACCAGCGAGCCGGCGAACTGGTAGAGCACTCCGGCGAGCACGAAGCAGGCGAAAGGGAGGCTGGTGTAGGCGTCGCGGGCGCGGACGCCGGTCGCGACCGCAGCCTCGCCTGGGGCGGATCCGGGGTCGAATCCGTACGGCGTCTGGGTTCCGGTGGGTCGCAGCTTCGTGACGAACACCGTGAACGGGAGCAGCGTGACCAGGACGATGATGCCGGTCAGGGCGTAGGCGAAGCGCCATCCCTGATCCTCGATCACGGCACCGATCATCGGGCTGAAGACGGCTCCGCCCACCGCCGTCATCGCGCCGGCGATGCCGGTGACGATGCCCAGATGCTTGGAGAACCAGTTGCCCAGCAGGATCGGGATCGAGAGCATCACTGCCACGGCCTTGGTCACGCCAAGCACCAGGTTCGCGGCGTACAGCACGTAGATCGAGGTGGCCCCCGCGGAGGCGAAGTAGGCCAGGGCCAGCAGCACCACCGTCACCGACAGGAAGACCTTGAGGTTGATCCGCTCGAAGAGCGGCGAGGCTATGCCCAGTGCGATGGCTCCGGCCAGCCCGGAGACGGTGCTCATCAGGGTCACCGTGGACAGATCCACGCCCAGGGACTCCTGCACCGGGCCCCAGAAGATGCTGGCTGTGTTCACCGTCAGGCCGAAACCCACGAAGGACAGTACGCACGTGGCGAGGAAGACCAGCCAGGCGAAGTGTCGCCAGCGCGGGGTCCTGGGTGAGGTCATGGTCCGTCTCTCCTTTGAACTGGGACCTCCGGCACAGCCATCACAAGGGCGCAGTGCGACCGGAGCAGGCGCCGACGATAGCACGATTGCGGACACTGCGGACAATGTCCGCAGGGCGGTGTGCAGTGCGGGTCCCAGCACTACACTTCCGGTGTCGCTCCCCGCTGGATCTCGACGGGGACAGGACCGATGCGACCCGGAGCAGGAGAGCGCCAGTGACGCCAGATGCGATCGCGATGAGAATCGCCGAGGCCATACGAGAGGGCGCCTACCGCGAAGGTGACCAGCTCGTGCAGGAAGAGCTCGCGAAGCGGTACTCGGTCAGCCGCAACCCGGTGCGCGAGGCCCTTCGTCTCCTCGAGGCGCGCGGGCTGGTGACCATCCGAGATGGCGTCGGCGCGACCGTGCGGGTTCTGACGCCCGACGAGCTCTCCGAGATCTATACGCTGCGCATCGCCATCGAGCCCACCATCGCTCAGGCGGTCATCGACGGTGCGACGGGACGGGCGCTCCAGCGCCTGCGAGTCCTGGCCGCGGCCATGGAAGAGACGGTCGAGGGACCAGAGTGGCTGCGCACGAACTTCGACTTCCACTCGCTCCTGTACGAGCTCTCGGAGCGTCCGCGCACGACCGCGCTCCTCAGCTCGCTGCTCACGGCGGCTCAGCCCTACGCGCTGCACAACATCCAGAGCGCCTCCGGACGCGAGCAGGGTGATGGCGACCATCGCAGGATCATCGACGCGATCGCCGACGGTGACGCCGAGCGACTCGCGGAGCTGCTGGTCGAGCACATGGTGAGCGCTGAACGGCGGGTCGTCGGCGTCCTCCAGGGTGACTGACGGCGTCGCCCGGTTGCCCCGTCCCGGCCTGGCCGCGAGCGCCCGGGGTCGATGCCGTCGACTGTCAGCTGGCGAACCACATTCGCCCCCGGTGTGGTTCGTCAGCTGACAGTTGGGCGCGCGCTCCGGCGTGCGGCGTCGGCTGCCCGGCCGCCGGCCGCCGGCCGCTACGCCTGCTCCAGCTCCCGCCGCGCCGTCGCCAGCACGGCCTCGGTCAACCCCTCCAGCAGCGCCGACGGCGCCTTCGCCACCTGCCAGTACAACGCCGAGGTCACGGGCTCCCCGCCCAGATCCACCAGCTCGCCGCTCGCGAGCAGCGGCTCGGCCTGCATCGTCAGCACCATCCCCCAGCCGAGCCCGGCCACCACCGCGTCGGCCAGCTCATGCGTGGAGGGGACCAGATGCCGTGGAGCGAGCGCAGGGTCCACTCCCGCCCGGCGCAGCCACGTGGCCTGCAGGTCGTCGCTCGCGTCGTAGTCGATCCGCGGAGCCCGTGAGAGGACGTCCTGATCGACCTGTCCCGTCGGCCCCGCCCAGCGCTCCTTCCAGGCCGGGGAGGCGACCGCGACGTAGACGATGCTGCCCAGCCGCAGCGAGCGGTACCCCGGCGGGGCCTGCGGCGAGGACGTCACCGCCGCGAGGGCGGAACCGGTGGTGAGCAGTCGCGCGGTCTCGTCCTGGTCCTCGCGCTGCAGCTCCAGCTGGGCGTCGTGCTCGCGGGCGAACTCGGCCAGGGCCGGCACGAACCAGGTGGCCAGGGAGTCCGAGTTCACGGCGATCCCGATCCGGGGATGCTCGCCCTGCGCCTCGAGTCCCAGGGCCGCGCTCGCCTCCTGCTCGAGCAGAGCCTGGCCGCGCGCGAAGCGCACCACCACCTCGCCGGGCGCGGTGAGCCGCACGGGCTTCGCCCGCACCAGCAGACGCTGGCCCAGCTGCTGCTCGAGCAGCTTCAGCCGCTGGCTCACGGCCGACGGGGTCATGTGCTGGCGTCGGGCCGCGGCTTCGAGCGTGCCCTCCTCGGCCACGAGGCGGAGCGTCTCGGCGAGGGAGGGATCGATGCGCATGTCCGGATCCTAGATGAAGCTCTGCTTCAGGTGATGCAGGAATGCTCGCTGGTGCTTCATCGGCGGCGGTCCTACCGTCGACCAGGTGACACCCCTGCTCCACGGCCTCCTCGCCGGCCTCACCCTCATCATCGCCATCGGCTCGCAGAACGTGTTCGTGCTCCGCCAGGGCATCCGGCGCGAGCACGTGCTCGCCGTGGTGGCCGTCTGCATCGGCTCGGATGCCGTGCTCATCTCCGCCGGAGCCGGCGGCCTCGGAGCCCTGGTCAGGGCGGTGCCCGGACTGGTCGTCGCCGCCCGCTGGGCTGGCGTCGCCTTCCTGCTCGGCTACGCGGCGCTCGCAGCCCGTCGGGCGCTGCGCGGCGGCGAAGCGCTCGAGGTCGACGGGTCGGGGCGGGGGAGCGGGCTCGGTGCCGTGGTCGCCACGACCCTCGCCATCACCTGGCTGAACCCTCACGTCTATCTCGACACCGTTCTCCTGCTCGGCTCCTTCGCCTCCACCCACGGCGACCGCGCCTGGCTGTTCGTCCTCGGTGCGCTCGCGGGCAGCACGATCTGGTTCACGGCGCTCGGCGTCGGAGCGCGCGGGCTGGGCCGGGTGCTCTCCAGCGCGAGATCCTGGCGGGTGCTCGACGGGGTGGTCGCGGTGACGATGGTCGCTGTCGCGGCGATGCTCGCGGTGGGGTGAGGCGCGCTCGTCGGCGTCGTCTGGCCCACCGGCCGCGTCGACCCCGCCGTTCGCGTCGGCTCCGTCGCCGACTGCCGGCTGCCGGCTGGCGAACCCGAAGTCGACCGTGATCTGGTTCGTCAGGTGGCAGTCGAGCGTGAGGCCTGCTGGGGCGGGGAGGGCGGCTTGCTGCCGACCGACGTGCTGGCCCGCGCGACGCGACCTGTCAGTAGAACAGGGCGCTCGACAGGAAGGTCACCATCCAGCCTGCGACCAGGTTCACCAGCGCAGAGACGCCGAGGGTGGTGCCGATGATGGCCATCGTGCGGCGGCGACCCTTCTGCGTCAGGGCGACGATGCCGAGGACCGTCGCGACCAGGGCGAGGAGTGCCGAGGGCGCCTGGAGGATCAGGTTGAACATCCAGTACGGCAGGTTGATTCTCTGCAGGACGTCCGGGGCCAGCGGCCACAGCGCCTGTGACGCCAGCCGCCACAGGAACATCAGGATCGCCGCCACGAACGAGGCGGTGCCGAGCGGGTTGCTCGGGAGCGCCGGGCCGTCTGCCGTCGGCGCGGACGCAGCTGATGCCGCGGACGAGGTGGCAGGGGCCGGCGGAGGTGACGGCTGCTGCGGTGTGGTGGACATGGCGCTCCTCGAGGACCAGGCGGGAGCTCGCCGGATGCGGCCCCTTGCCGTCCCTGCCGGACGGTGAGGTCACCCTAGCGGTGCACTGAGCGGTTCCCCCGGCATGCCCGCCATCGCGATCGACGAGATCCTCCCGGGGGATGGCCACGCCGAGGGTGAGCTGGGCGTTCGTCACCGTGTTCACGGAGGTCACGTACACGTGGCCGGCGGAGCCCTCCACCGCGTCGAGTCAGCTGGTCCGGAACTTGTCGGCGAGCTCGGTGTCGGACGGATCGGCGAGGTCGTAGTGGAAGATCTCCGGCGCGGTCCGCTCGAGGTGCGCGGTCCAGTACAGCGCCGCGATCGCATCCGGCTCGGAGGCCGGCCGGCCGCTCCCGATGCGTGCGCCGAGGGCGATGTGGGCGACGTGCACCCCGCGGTCCGTGACGGAGTCGTGCAGGGAGAGGAGCCAGTTGCGCAGGGCGGCGTTCGCGACGTTCGCGTTGGCGACCTGCGGGACGACCATCGGCCCCGATCCCGCCCCGGTGGTGGCGAGGATCGTGCCGCTGCCCCGCTCGAGCATCCCGGGCAGCACCTGGCCGATGGCGGTGATCGCGCCGAAGAAGCTGGTCTCGAGCGCGGGCAGCGCGTCCTCGACGGTGAGGTCCACGGCGGAGACCAGCGGGTGCCGCGCCAGGTCCGCCAGGGACGGGGCGGGGGAGTACTCCAGGACGTCGATCGGTCCGAAGCGCTGCTCCGCCTGCGACAGCGCGTCCTCCAGGGCGGGGCGGTCGGTGACGTCGGCCGGGAAGGCGGCGGCTTGTATGCCTGCGCGAGCGAACGCCTCGGTCATGGCGCTGAGCTGCGCCTCTCCGCGCGCCACCAGGGCCACGTCGAAGCCGCCCTTCTCGGCGAACGTCCTTCCGATGGCGCAGCCGAGCGGGGGTCCGGCTCCGATGATCGCGATCGTCGGCATGGTTCGAGCTCCTCGAGGGTGCGGGTCGTGGCGTGGTCGGCGGCCACCGCAGTGATCCACCTCCAGGTGCTACGCGCCGGGGACCCCAGCGATTCCCGGAGTCCGGCACCCGGGCTCGATCGAGCTGCCAGGGGTCCGATCTCCTCCGCTGCAGCCGACGATCGGGCCCCTCACTCCGGCAGCTCGTCCTCCCGGCCCGGGTAGGACGGCTGCGCTCCGTGCCGGGTCACCGCGAACGCGCCGACGCGCGCCGCCCGTCGGCCGGCCTCGCCCGCGCTCTCGCCCCGGGCGAGGCCCAGTGCGAGCGCCCCGACGAAGGCGTCGCCGGCGCCGGTCGTGTCGACGGAGTGGACGACCGGCGAGCTGATCTCGGAGATCTCTGCATCGACGGCCAGGATCGCACCGCGCGCGCCGCGCGTCATGACGACGGAGCGGATCCCTGCGTCGCGGAGACCCCGCACGGTGGCCATGTCGTCGTCGGGCGCCTCGGCGCCCGTCAGCGAGGACAGCGCGAGGCGGCCCTCGGACTCGTTGACGACCAGCGGATCTGCGGCGGTGAGCGTGCCCTCCTCCACCTCGATCACGGGAGCCAGGTTCAGCAGGAACCGGGTGCCGGTGTCGGTGCAGAGTCGTGCCAGCTCATCCACGGCGGCTGCAGGGATCTCTCCCTGGGAGACGACGAGGTCGCTCTCCGCCACGGCTGCCCGGAGCTCCTGGACGTCCTGCGGCGTCCAGGAGCCGTTCGCCCCGGCGATGATCACGATGCTGTTCTCTCCGGACTCGTCGACGGTGACCACCGCCAGGCCGGTCTCCTCGTCGGGGATCTCGGTCGCGGCGGTCAGGTCCGCCCCGGCGCTGTGCAGCAGCGCGAGCGCGAGTTCGGCGTCGGGACCGGCGCCGGTGCGGCCTGCGAAGCGGACGTCACCGCCGAGTCGGGCGGCGGCGCACGCCTGATTGGCGCCCTTGCCGCCTGGGGATCGACGGGACCCGGTGCCGGCGATCGTCTCGCCGGGCTGGGGGTGCCGGGCCACCCCGAGCACGAGGTCCACGTTGACGGAGCCGACGACGAGGATCCGGCCCTCGCCGGTGCGGTTCTGCGCGGTCACGAGTGTGCTCCTCCGAGGTAGCGCTGGGGGTTGGTGGTGATGAGCTGCTGTGCCCGGGCGCGGTCGACTCCGCGCGCCACCAGCAGCTCGAGGAAGACGGTGGGCACGAGGAGGAATCCGCCTCCTCCCAGGCTGCTCCACATCTGCTTGAGGAACAGATCATGGCTGAGCAGGATCTGGTCGCCGTAGCCGAGGTCGATGAGGCGGGCCACGGCGTCCGCGGTGTCGGTGATCGAGGGGGAGACCCCCTCGCCGGGGAACGAGATGTCCAGGCCTATCATGTCGAACTCGAGCCAGACACCGCGATCCAGCAGCCGGCGCTGGTAGTCGAGGTCGGCGCCGGAGGGATCGCTGTGGGCGAGGGAGATCTGCGCCGGGTCAGCACCCATCTCGCCCACGGCGATGTCCAGCACCTCGTCGCCGCGCCGCAGCCAGCCGGGCATGTGGATGTTCATCGCGGTGCCGGGGCTCTCGTGCTGGGCGAGTGCCGCAGCCCGGAGGCTGGTCCGCTCGCCCGGTGTGAAGTCGGGCGAGACGCCGACCTCGCCGATCATGCCGGCACGCACGACCACGTCGTCCTCGCCCTCAGCGCCCACGCCGTCGCGGAGCTCGCGGAGTATCTGCTCCGCGAGCTCCTCGACGCTGTGGGAGGTGAGGCGGCTGCCCTCGAACTTCTCGAGATAGGCGCCGGTGGACATCACCACGTGCAGCCCGGTCTCCCGGGACAGCCGCACCAGGTGGGCCGGGGAGCGGCCGATCGCGGCGGAGCCGGTGGCGTCGACGATCGTGCCGCCTCCCACGCCCTGGAAGGCGAGGGCCTCGCCGCGCACCCCGGAGAGGTCTTTCGGGGCGACGTTGTCGGCGCTGCAGTAGGGATCCTGCCGGAGAGCCCACTGCAGGGACGGTTCGATGGTTCGATCCGTCAGCACGCTGCTGAACGGGAACGAGGGGTCCACGAGGCATCCGCTCAGGTCGTTGAACAGATGCTCGTGGGGGAGGACCACGCCGAGCGCGGCGGCGTCGACGGGGCCCGTCACGGTCTGCACCGGGCGCTGCGGCTCCGTCATGGGCGGGCGTCCTGCGAGATCGGCTCCTGCCCGTCGTGCGCGGTCATCTGCCGTGCCCCGCCCTCGTCGCGCACCTGCTTCGAGGGGATCATGGCGATCGCCGAGGCGCACAGCGCCACCAGGGCACCGAGGACCGTCACGACATGGACGGTGCCCATGCCGGGGATGAGCGAGTCGATGAGTATGGAGCCCACGAGCTGGCCCGCGGTCGAGGCGAGCGCGAGGAGCAGCAGGCCCAGGCGGCTCACCAGGATCGCCATGAGGGCGATCGAGAGGAGCCCGAGCGGGCCGCCCAGGTACATCCACCAGGTGTCGGGGAGGGCGAAGGTCGCATGGCCGGCGACCAGACGGATGAGGAACGCGGCCGTGAGGAACACGAAGCCGATCAGGAAGTTCCAGGTGATCGAGACCAGCATCGACCCGGCGAGCGTGCCGATGTTCGAGTTGCCGGCGGGCTGCCAGCCGGCGAGCAGACCACCGGCGAAGGGCAGGATGACGAGCGCCAGGGCGTGAGGGGTCTGGAAGTTCGGGGAGACCACCAGCACGGTGGCGACGACGGCGAGCACCGCCCCGATGACCCGGAAGACGCTCAGCGCCTGCTTGAACTGGACGCCGATCGCGAGGCGGTCGCAGACCACCCCGGAGATGACCATGCCGGAGATCAGAGCGGTCTGGAAGGTCGCGACGCCCAGGGCCCCCACGGAGATGCCCTCGGACAGCACGATCACCGCGCCGCACAGTCCGGCGAAGAAGTTCGGCCACGGGATGGTGCCGCGGCGGAGGTGACCGGGAAGGCTCAGGAAGGCGCTGCGGGTCGAGGCCCGCGGAAGGATGATCACGAGCATCAGCAGCAGGCCGCTGCCGAAGGAGATGATCGACGCCAGGTGACCGTCCCCGAGATCGGCGCCGAGGCGGCCGTTGACGGCGGACTGCATCGGCCCGAGCATGCCCGCGAGCACGGTGAACAGGACGAAGATGCCGACGGAGGCCGTCCTCGCGACGGGCGGTCGATCGTGGACGACGTTGTCCGCAGAGGTGTTCATGTCATGCCACCTCGTCCGAATCGTCTGCCGCGAGCCACGTCATGGCCTGGCTGAACAGCTTCCCATAGCCGTCCCAGTCCATGAACTCCTGCGGCGCCCAGTGCGGGGAGACGTCCGAGGCGAAGGCGAGCGAGCGCCCTGCGCCGACGGTGCGGACGGCGAGCAGCGGATGGCCCTCGATCTCGGCGAGCACGATCGCGTCCTCCGTGGCGACGAGCTCCTGGTAGCCCAGGAGGATCGGCCAGGTCTCGTCGAGCCCGGCGACGACGGGGTGGTCCGTGCCGGTCAGCGCGCCCTGCACGCCCTGCGGGGACTCCACGCGGTCGTCCCAGCGGTGGATGGTCACCGGGAGGACCTCTTCGACAGCGGTGCCGGCGTAGTTCGCCTTGGCGCCGAAGCCCTGGAAGGAGAGGTAGCCGCCGGCCATCATCAGGCCGCCGCCGTCGCGGACCCAGTCGCGCAGCAGGTGCAGACGGTTGGGTGCCGGGCGGCCCTGGTCGAAGACCTGCGGCGGGAGCAGCAGGGTGTTCGCGCCGATGTCCGACAGCAGGACGACGTCGTAGACGTCGAGCTCTTCACGGGTGAGGGGGAAGAACTCCGCCACGTCATGGGAGCGCAGGTGGGTGACGTCGTGCCCGTCGGCCCGCAGCACCTCGAGCAGCTGGGCGCAGCCGATCTGCACCTGCGTGTGGGGGAAGGGGTCGTACCCCTTGTGATCGATGGTCGCGCTGACCCACGACTCTCCTGCCAACAGCACCTTCGCCATGTGTGTTCCTCCTCGAAATGACCGGCAGCCCGATCCCCATCATCGTTGCGCAACGGTTGCGCAACGCTCATGGTGGTCGACGATAGGCCCGTGGCGTTCGGAAGGCAAGCCGTTCCCGCGTAATCTGTCCAGCCAGTGCTATCGGCCAGTGCTATCGGCCAGTGCCATCAGCCAGTGCCATCGGAAGGGAGCTCATGTCGATATCTGCCGTCGCTCGCGAAGCCGGCGTCTCGACGTCGACCGTCTCGCGCTTCCTGAAGGGGCAGCTCCAGCTCAGCCCGGAGACCGAGACGAAGATCCGCACGGCCATGGAGGCCACGGGTTTCGCCGTGCCGCGCAGTGCCGTGCATCACCTGGCGCTCGTGGTCCCCGAGCTGTCCAATCCGTACTTCGCCCAGCTGGCGCAGGCCGTCACAGATGCCGCGCATCATCGGGACCTGGAGGTCTCCGTGGTCGTCTCGGACGGCCTCGAGGCGCGCGAGCGAAAGATCGTCGCCAAGTGCGCTCGAGGGCGCGGGCTGGGTGCTGACGCCATCGTGTTCGTCTCGATGACCGGCAGCGGCGAGCTGCTGGCGGAGGTCCCGGAGGACTTTCCGTTCGTGGCCCTCGACGAACAGCTGGGCGGTGCGCTCGCCGAGCGCCGCGGGTTCGTCGGCGCCGACAACTTCGAAGGGGCTTATCAGGCGACGACCTTCCTGCTCAGCCGCGGTCACCAGCGCATCGCGCATGTCGCCGGTCCGGGGGACCTGGAGTCCGCGCGCGATCGCCTGCGCGGATACCTCCGAGCGGTGCGGGACGCCGGGCTCGAGGTGGACTCGCGACTGGTGCTGGAGGGGACGTATTCGGAGTCCTTCGGCGCCCACGCCCTCTCGCAGGTGCTCCGCCTCGAGGATCGCCCCACCGCCGTCTTCGCAGGCAGCGACATCGTCGCGGTGGGCATCGCCGCCGCCGCGCCGAGGCACGGCATCCGGATCCCCGAGGACCTCTCGCTGATCGGCTTCGACGGCATCGAACAGGGGTCCTGGGTCACGCCGCGCCTCAGCACGGTGGTGCAGCCGTTCGACGAGCTCGCCCGCCGCGCTCTGGACCTCGTCGAGGCGGCGGCCCGCGGCGCGGAGCCGACGGTGCAGCATCTGCCGATGGAGCTGCGGATCGCCGAATCGGTCGCAGGGCTCCGCCCCTCAGGGAGCTGAGAGCAGCACCTGCTCGTACAGGTGGGCGGCGTCGGTGATCTGGCCGAGCTCGAGGTGCTCGTCGACCGAGTGCATCTGTATCGGATCCCCGGGACCCCAGACGACGATCGGAATGTCCGGGCGGAAGCCCTGGAGCACGGATCCGTCGGTGAAGTAGGTGACCGGAGCGGTCTCGACGGGCGACGGCAGCGACGTCACGAACGACGAGTCAGGATCGGTGCGCAGCGCGGCGAGATCGAGGATCGTCTCCACCTCGTCGATGCCGTCCGCCCCGCGCCAGTGCGCGAGCAGGGGACCGGAGTCGGCGACGGTGCGCTGGTCGAGGGTCGCCATCGCCGAGTCGGGGACGATGTTGGTCGCGTGACCGCCCTGGAAGGTGCCGATCGAGGCGGTCTCCGCCCCCAGCGTCTCGTCGACGCGCAGCGGTGCCGCCGCCAAGGCAGGGCCCAGTGCGCCGGCGAGGCGGAGCACGGCGTTGACCCCGCGCTCGGGCGCCGAGCCGTGCGCGGCGCGGCCCCGCGAGATGAGGCGCAGCCAGCACGCACCGCGATGACTGCACCGCACGCCGAGGGCGGTGGCCTCGGGGATGATGATCCCGGCTAGGTCGAGGCCCTCCAGCGCCTCGCTCGTGCGCTGGGCGCCGAGAGAGCCGACCTCCTCATCAGCGGTGAGGAGCAGATGCCCGCCGGCGCCGCGGCTCGCCGCGCGGATCAGCGCGACGGCCGCAGCGGCCAGCCCGCCTTTCATATCCACCGAGCCCCGCCCGTGCAGGTGGGCGCCGTCGACCTCGCCGGCGTGAGGATCTCGCGACCAGCTGCCCACGTCCCCCACCGGCACCGTGTCGGTGTGGCAGGCGAACAGGGGGACCGGGCCTCCCGTCTCGACGGAGATCAGCGTCCACGGTCGATCCTCGCCGCCCGTGCGGATCCGGGCTGCGGGCATATGATCCCGCAGGACGTCCGCGACATGCCGCTGGACGGCGCGCATGCCGTCGGCATCGTTCGATGGGCTGGGGATGCGGACGAGATCCGCGGCGAGGTCGACGGGGTCGATCAACGGGGCCTCCCGAGGCGGGGATGGGTGGTGCAGTGTCGGGCAGTCGGAACGTCCGATGAGCCGAGACTAGGCGCTGTTCGTGCTGGTGGCGACGTCTCCCTGCGCCCGACGGGCCGGGGCTCGGAACCGGACCGTCAGCGACGCGGCTCGGTGAGTGCGATCTTCATCCGCCGCCGCGAGCCGTTGAGATGCTCCTCGAGATACTCGAGCGCATCATCGACCCGCCCCTCGCGGACAGCGTCCAGGAGCTGGGCGTGGTCGTGCATCGACGGGTGGAGGTCCACGTCCTGCCGGTTCGTCTGCTGCAACACCACGGCGAAGGTCGGCTCGATGCGATTCCACATCGACTCGGCACGACGGTTCGGGCCCAGCCGGTACAGCGAGGTGTGGAAGCCGAGGTCATGTCGCGCGAACTCGTACCAGTCGCCGACGTCCGCCGCCTGACGCATCCGCTTCAGGGCCCGCTCGGCCTCCGTCCAGTCGATGGGCTCCTCGGCGTCGGACAGGCTCCGGATGACGAGCGCCTCGAGCGCCCCTCGCACGCCGTACAGCTCGTCGACGTCGGCCTCCGAGATCCCGCGGACGCGATACCCCTTGCGCTCGGGAAGGACCAGGTGCTCGTCGATCAGGACCCGCAGCGCATCGCGGACCGGTCCGCGAGAGAGGTCGTACTCCGAGGCCAGCGCACCTTCTATCAGCCGGCTCCCGGGCGCGAGGTCGCCGCGGATGATCGCGATCCTGAGATTCTGCGCGAGGCGATCGCCGAGGGAGCCGACGCGGATGCTCGGTGTGTCTGGCACGGGGAGTCCTTCCGGTGAGTGGGTGCGGACGCCGGGGACGATCCGGCCTCGAGTCTACGAAGTGCAGGACACCAGATCATGAAAGTCCCTCGAGGACACCGCGCTCCCGGGCCCCAAGTGCCCGCGAGATCGTCCCCGCGAGGCACTGGCCTGCGCCGTCATCCCTTGGTCGCCCCGGCCGCGAGTCCGGAGACCACGTACTTCTGTGCCACCAGAGCGACGAGGATGACCGGGAGGGTGATGACGACCGCCGCCGCCATGAGGCCGCCCCAGTCGACCGACGCATAGGCCGTGAAGTTGGAGATCGCCACGGGCAGAGTGCGGGTCTGCTGGCTGGAGAGCACCAGCGCGAACAGGAAGTTGTTCCAGCTGAAGATGAACGCGAGGATCGCCGAGGTGGCGAGTCCCGGCACGGACAGCGGGAGCGTGATGCGGAGGAACGCCCCGGCCCTGGTGAGTCCGTCGACCTGTGCGGACTCCTCCAGCTCCTCGGGAAGGCTCGTGAAGAAGCCCGCCATGACCGCCACGACGAACGGCAGCGTCACGAAGACGTGCGTGCCGATCAGCACCGGGTAGCCGCCCACCACTCCCAGCGTCGAGAAGAGGAAGAACCAGGGCACCAGCAGGCTGACGCCGGGGAGGACCCTGGCGAGCATCAGGAAGGCCGTGGCGTTGCGGACGTGGAACCGGGAGATCGCGAACGCCGCCGGAGCGCCCACCACCAGGGCGATGAGCGTGGAGGCGAAGGCGATGAGGAACGAGTTCGCGATGAACGGCGAGAAGTTGTAGCGGGAGAGGACGCCCCGATAGTTGTCCAGCGTGAAGCCGGCGGTGAGGAACCGTTGAGGGTCGACGATGTCGAGCGTAGTGCGCAGCGAGGCCAGCACCATCCACACGATGGGGAGGAGGAGCACCGCGAGGACGACGGCGATGGCGACGGTGCGCAGCGTGCTGCCGAGCCGATGACGGGAGGTCCGTCGACGGGGCAGGGGGAGAGTGGTGACGGTGTTCATTGTTGTCCTGCCTTGCGAAGGATGTGGATCACGGCCAGCGCGGCGACGATCAGCATCAGGAAGATCATCAGGAGGGCCGACGCGCGCCCGTACTGGGAGAACTCGAAGCTCTGCCCATAGGCGAGGATGTTCAGCGTCTCGACCTCGTGCTCGGAGCCGCCGCCCCGCCCCTTGGTGGCGTAGATGACGTCGAACGACTTCAGCGCATCGACCGCCCGCAGCATCATGGCGGCGGCCATCGTCGGCCAGAGCATCGGGAGCGTGACGTACCAGAACTGCTGGAGACGACTCGCGCCGTCGACAGACGCCGCCTCATAGGGCTCGTCGGGAAGCGAGCTGAGACCCGCGAGCAGGATGAGCGCGACCATCGGGGTCCACTGCCACACGTCGATCAGGGCGAGCGTCGTGAGCGCCTGGCCGGGCGAGGTGAGGAAGCCCAGGCGGGGGAGCGAGAGGTTCCCCAGCATGTGGTTCACGATGCCGATGTTGGGCTCGAGCAGGAGCATCCACATCATCCCGATGGCGACCGGGGTGGCCACCAGCGGAGCCAGGATCGCCGCACGGACGATCCCCTGCCCGCGGAAGCTCTTGCGCAGCAGCAGGGCGATCGCCAGCCCGAAGACCATCTCGAGAGCCAGGGCGAGCGCGGTGTAGTAGATCGTCCTCCAGGTGGCCGGCCAGAAGCGGTCTGTGTCGGTCAGCCAGTGGGTGTAGTTCTCCAGTCCGACCATGTCGAAGGGGCGGGTGACCGCGCCCTGCGAGTTCGTCAGCGAGAGGTACACCGTGTACAGGATCGGGAACGCGATCATCGTGGCGATGTAGGCCACCGACGGCGCGATGAAGAGGACCTTGAGGTGCCGGTCGATCCAGCTGCCCAGCCGGTCACGGAGTCCTCGTCGGCGCTCGGGGCGGTGGTCCTCGGGCCGGAAGACGGGGCCCGGTGCGGAGAGATGTGCCGCGTCCGGCTCCGCTCCCGCCGGCGCGGTCCCGGTGATCATGCCGGTGCCTCGGCGTCGATCAGCTCCTGGAGCTGTTCGTCGGCCTTGGTCGCTGCGGCGGGGACGTCCTCACCGTTGATCGAGGCGATGATCGGGGCGCCGACGTACTCGCGCGCCTGTGCCACCTGCTCGACCTGCGGCCTGTCGTGGCCGACCACTCCGTCGAGAGTGGCCTGGACGTTCGTGACGAGTCCCGCCGGGAACGAGCCCGCAGCGGCGTCGTCGTCCCAGCTGGACTGTCGGGGAGAGGGCAGGGTGTCCTCGCTCATGAGCGTCGTGAGCATGCCCTGGCTCGTCGCCCAGGTGATGAACTTCCACGCGGCGTCCTGCTTGCGGGAGAAGCTGTTGATGCCCGCCGTCCACGGGACGATGCTGTACGGCTTGCTTCCCGCAGGGCCTGCGGGGAATGGGGCGAAGTCGACGGTCTCCACCACGGAGGAGGAGGACTCATCGAGGAAGGTGTACGCCTGGGAGTCCGCGTCCAGGTAGAAGGCCGCCCGGCCCTGGGCGAACAGCGCGGACGCCTCCACCCAGCCCATCGAGGTGACGCCCTCCGGCCCGAACTCGCGCAGGACCCGCCCGTAGTAGTCGTACGCGGCGATCGCGGCATCGGAGTTGAGCGCCGAGGCGCCGTCGGCCTGGAAGTCGCCTCCGAAGGAGTAGAGGAACGAGCTGAACTGGGTCACCGCAGCCACCGCCTGGCCGCGCATCGCGATCCCGGACATGCCGCTTCCCGGGTCGTGGAGGGCCTCGGCGGCGGCCTCGAGCTCGTCGAGAGTCGTCGGGACGGCCATGCCGGCCTTCTCGAGGAGGTCCTTGCGGTAGTAGACGACGTGGCGTTCGGTCATCAGGGGAACTCCGAGGACCACGTCGTCGACGGTGACGGCCTCGCGGGCGGCCTCCTGGAAGTCGTCCCAGCCCCAGTCCGACTCCGCCTCCACGCGGTCAGTGACGTCGAGGAGCCATCCGTTGCGGGCGAACTCCCGGGCGACGTCCTGGACCTGGAAGACCATCACGTCGAAGGTGTCGTCGGAGGCGTTGAGCTTGACCTTGTACTGGTCGTTGAGCTGTTCGTTGCCGTAAGTGTCGAGGTGGACGGCCACCCCGGTCTCCTCGGCGTACCGGTCCAGGTGCTTCTCGAGGCCCTGGACCCATGGGTTGTTGCCGGAGACGACGGTGATGTCGGTGACGTCTTCGTCCTGCTTCGCAGGGGAGCCCCCGCCGCAGGCGGCGAGGGTCAGGCCGGCCGTGCCGAGCCCACCGGCGAGGATGAGGTTTCTGCGGGTGATGGACATGGGATTCACTCCTTCGTGAGTCTGGTGGTGTCCGTGGTGCGGATGTTGTCGGGGCGCCTGCCGGCGAGACGGTCGACGATCGCCGCGCAGACGACGCGGCCGACCTGCTCGTAGGCCTCGCGGGTATCGGCTGCGCTGTGGCAGGTGGCGACCACGGTGTCCAGGGCGAGCAGCGGGTGATCGGGGGAGACGGGCTCCTCCTCCCACACGTCGATGCCGGCGGCGGCGAGGTGTCCCGAGCGGAGGGCCTCGGCGAGGGCGGCCTCGTCGATGACGCCGCCCCTGCTGGTGTTGACCACGACGCTGCCCGGTCGCATCGCGGCGAACTCCGCGGTGGAGAGCATGTGATGGGTGGACGGCAGGTGCGGTGCGTGCACGCTCACGGCGTGGGAGCTGGCTAGGACCTCGTCCAAGCTGGTGAGACGTACTCCGAGCTCGCTTGCTGCCGCCTCGTCGGCCTGGGGATCGCAGGCCGTGAGGGTGACATCGAAGCCCCGCAGCCGACGGGCGAGGTTCTGGGAGGTGTTCCCGAATCCGATCAGGCCGATCGAAGAGCCGGTGATCTCGAATCCGTTGAAGCGGTCCCAGCCGCCCGCCCGCACCGTGCTGTCCTGCCTCGGGATGCGGCGGACGGCGGCGAGGAGCAGCGCGAGGGCCATCTCCGCCACGGCGTTCGCATTCGCCCCCGGGGCGTTCGTGACATCGACCCCGCGGATCCGCGCCGAGTCCAGGTCGATGTTGTCGACGCCGACCCCGAGCTTCGAGAGGATCTGCAGCGACGGTGCCGCGGCGATCACCTCGGCGTCCCAGTCGTCCATTCCGACGATCGCCGCATCGATGTCGTGCACCCGCTCGAGCAGATCCGCCTTCTCGTAGGGCGTGGAGCCCGGGTTGAGCACCACGTCGTGCCCGGCCGCGACCAGCTGGGCGTATCCGCTTGGGCACAGGGTCTCGAAGCGGACCGGGCCCACCAGGATCCTGCTCACGAGGTGACCATGTCCAGGAGGTCCAGATCGCTCAGCGCCTGGTCGATCCGGGCGATCTGCTCGCCATCGGGCTGGTCGATGGTCATGCGGCACGTGGAGGCCTCACCGGTGGTCCGGTGGAGGGCGTGCTTGATGTTCGCGATGCTGGGGCCGAGGAGCGGGACCAGTCGGGCGATCCTCTGCTGTGCCGCGGCTATCGCGGCTGCATCCTGTGTCGCCAGGGCCCGGCTGAGGTCCTGCCAGAGCGTCGGGGCAGCGGAGCTGACCCCGGAGACGGTTCCGGTTCCTCCGGCGGCCATGGTGGCGGGGAGGTCCGCATCGTTGCCGGACCAGAGCTTGAATCCGTCGGGGGCGGCCTCGAGGTACTCCTCGACCCGGGCGCTCGCCGCCCCGCTGACCTTCAGGCCCGTGATGCCGCTCTCGAGGACCTCGGGCAGATCCGCGGGAGCGAGATCGGTGACCGCGACATCCGGGAAGACGTAGCCGTAGAGCTCGCCGCCGCACTCCTTTGCGATCGCCTCCCAGTGGCGCGTGATGCCCGCGGTGCTGGCGGCGAGGTAGTGGGGCGTGATCGCTGCGAACCGGATGGCTCCCAGGGCGGCGACGCGTTCGGTGATCTCGAGGGACTGCCGGGTGCTCGAGCTGCCCACGTGAATCACCACCCGCTGCGGCCCGAGGACCTCTAGGGCCTGCTCGGCGAGCGCGGCACGCTCGGTGACGTCCAGGGCGAGGAACTCGCCGGTGGTGCCGGCGACGAAGACGCCGTCGAGCGTCGCGGCGACGTCCTCCAGCCGGCGCGCGAAGGACTCGTGGTCGATCGCGCCGTCCTCGTCGAAGGGCGTGGTGAGCGCGGACAGGATCTCAGGAATGGACATGCAGGAACCTCTCGTTGTCGTCGTTGACCGTCTACGGTTAACCGTCAACGGGAGAGTAGCAGTCGTGAGGTTCGCCGGGAAGGGGTTCGAGCGTCGATGGTTCCGTCGGTCGAGCGGAGTCGCCTCGACGCCCGCCCTCCGAATCTTTCTGCCGGAGGGTTGTCGGAAAAATGCCGCCACCCTACGGTTGCCCGCATGACCGATCACCTCGGTGTTCTCGCACTGACGCGACGAACCCATGAAATGCGTGTCCTGGCCGCGCTCAGGTCCCGGGGCCCCTCCAGCCGCGCCCAGCTCGCCGAGGCGACGCGGCTCTCCCGCACCACGCTGTCCGAGATCGTCGCGGACCTCGTGGGCCGCGGCGCCGTGGTCGTCACCGACACCGATGCCGCACAGCGGCGGGGGAGCGGACGGCCCGCCGCGCTGCTCGCCCTCGACCCCGGCTCCGCCCAGTTCCTCGGCCTGGACTTCGGGCACCGCCGCGTCGCCCTCGCGATCGCCGACCCGAGCCACGAGGTGGTCGCGCAGGCGGAGGTCTCCTACGACGAGGGGAGCGGATGGGACGAGCGGGTGGAGCGCGCGGTGGCGCTCGCCCGGCGCCTGGCGAAGGAGCATCATCTCCACTTCGGCGCGCTGCAGGGGATGGCCGCCGGGGTCACCGGCCGCAGCCGCACGGCCGCCGAACCGGTGGTCGCCCGTCTGCTCGCCGAGGCCTTCGACGTCGACGTCACGGTGGACAACAACGTGCGCTTCGCCGGCCTCGCCGAGGCCAGCGAGCGGGGGAGCCGGTCCTCGCATGCGATCTACCTCCACCTCAGCGACGGCGTGGGCGGCGCCGTGGTGGTCGACGGGCGGCTGCACCAGGGCGCGGATCGTGTCGCCGGCGAGTTCGGGCACGTCGTCGTCCGGGCCGACGGAGAGCTGTGCCGCTGCGGCAAGCGCGGATGCCTCGAGACGGTCGCGGGCATCGAGGCGCTCGCCGAGGCGGACCCCGTCCAGCTGGGCCGGGCGGCCGACGCCGTCGGCACCGTGCTGGGAGCGGCGGTGATGATCCTGAACCCGGATCTGATCGTCGTCGGCGGGCGCGTCCCCGCGGAGCGCCCGGAGATCCTCCCGCTCATCGAGTCCGCGGTCCATGAGGGCACGGCCGGCTCGGCGGGCTCCCGACCGGAGGTGCGCGCCGCCGTCTGCGGGCCGTTCGCCGGAGCGCGCGGCTCCCTCATCGCCGCGATCCACGAGAGCCCTCTGCTGGCCGGGTACGACGGCACCGTCTTCCCCACCGTCCAGCGCGAGACCTCCCGGAGGGCCATCGGATGACCCGCCCGAACATCCTCCTGCTCATGACCGACCAGCACCGGGCCGACACCTTCGGCGCCTACGGCAACCGATGCAGCCTCACCCCCGTCGCCGACGAGATCGCGCGCACCGGGACCCGCTTCGACCGCTGGTACACGCCCACTGCGATCTGCACCCCGGCCCGCGCGAGCCTGCTCACCGGCATGGCGCCCTTCCGGCACAAGGTGCTGGCCAACCACGAGCGCAACGTCGGCTACCTAGAGGACCTCGCCGAGGACACCTTCACCTTCCCCGCGGCGCTCCAGGAAGCCGGGTACCGCACGGGCCTGGTCGGCAAGTGGCATGCGGGCCACGAGCGGACGGCGGCGAGCTTCGGCTTCGACGGACCGGACCTGCCGGGGGACGCCTGGCACAACCCCGTCGAGGCCCCCGACTACCTCGCCTACCTGGCCGAGCACGACCTCCCGCCCTACGCGATCAGCGACCGGATCCGCGGCACCCTGCCCAACGGCGGCCCGGGCAACCTGCTCGCCGCCCGGCTGCACCAGCCCCTCGAGGCGACGTTCGAGCACTACCTCGCCACCCGCACCATCGAGCTGCTGGAGCGCTACGCCGGGGACCAGGAACGTACGGACGATCCCTTCTACCTGCAGCTGAACTTCTTCGGGCCGCACCTGCCCTACATTCTCCCGGACGAGTACTTCGACCTGGTCGACGCCCGGGACGTGCAGCTGCCCGCCTCGGTCGAGGAGACCTTCGACGGGAAGCCGCCGGTGCAGGCGAACTACTCGGCGCACTGGGCCTTCGACACCATGCCTCGGGAGACCTCCCGGAAGCTGATCGCCGTCTATTACGGCTACGTCGCCCTGATCGACCACGAGATGGGTCGGGTGATGGAAGCGATGGAGCGCCTGGGCCTGGTCGAGGACACCGCCGTGGTGATCACCTCCGACCACGGCGAGTTCACCGGCTCGCACCGGCTGCATGACAAAGGCCCGGCGATGTACGAGGACATCTACCGCACCGCCGGGATCCTGCGGGTCCCGGGGCAGGAGCCCGGGATCGTGCGCGACGAGTTCGTGAGCCTGCTGGACTGCACCGCCACCTTCCTGGATCTCGCGGGCCTGGATCCCTCCCTCGCCGTCGACTCCCGCAGCCTGCTGCCGCTGGCCACCCGCGACGAGGTGCCCTGGCAGGAGGACATCGTCTGCGAGTACCACGGCCACCACTTCCCCTACCCGCAGCGGATGCTGCGCACCGACCGCTACAAGCTGGTGGTGAACCCGGAATCGGTCAGCGAGCTGTACGACCTCGCCAACGATCCCGACGAGATGCGCAACCGCTACCAGGACCCGGAGCTGGCGGACGTACGTCGGCGGATGTCGCGCCGGTTGTACGAGCTGCTGGCCGAGCGGGGCGACAACTTCTTCCACTGGATGACCTCGATGCACGACATCGGGGAGGTCTCCTACGACCCGATGCTGAGTGGTCTCGACGAGGCCACCTACCCGCAGACCACACCCCCAGGAGCACTCTCATGACCCAGCGGGCGACCATCACGATCTCCACCGCCGAGCGCGCCGAGGTGGACCGCAACGTCTACGGCCACTTCCTCGAGTCCGCGTTCTTCGGCAACATCGAGGGCGGCGTGTTCGACGAGTCCTCCCCGCTCTCGATCACCGGCCAGGGCGCCCTGGACGGCTGCCGGGCCGACGTCATCGAGGCGTGCCGCGAGCTGGGACTGCCCGTGGTGCGCTGGCCGGGCGGCAACTTCACCTCCGCCTACTGGTGGCGGGACGGGATCGGCCCCCGAGACCAGCGGCCGCGTCGTCTGGAGCTCGCCTGGGGCTCCGAGGAGACCAACCGCTTCGGCACCCCGGAGTTCCTCGCCTGGATCGAGGCGGTGCGCACCGACGCCTCGCCCACCGCGGCCTACCTCCATCACAGCGCCCGCAGCGTGGACGACGCCGTGCGCTGGGTGGAGTACACCAACTACGCCGGCGACACCGAGATGACGGCCCTGCGGGCGGCCGACGGGCATGCCGATCCGTACGACGTGCGCTGGTGGGGCGTGGGCAACGAGGTCTACGGTCCCTGGCAGATGGGGCATCGCAGCGTCGAGCAGTACGTGGCCGACGTCCGCGAGCACGTGCGCTTCATGCGCCAGGTCGACCCGGGCCTGAAGATCATCGCCTGCGGCTGGGAGCGGGAGTCCTACACCGACACGCTCATCGCCGGCATCGGCGACCGCGTCGACGCGGTCTCGCTGCACCTGTACGGCCTGGACCACCACCTCACCGACCCGTCGGCCGCGGAGTTCGAGGACGTGGTCTCGCAGTCGGTGTACTTCGAGCAGACGATCTCCGCGTACGCCGACGAGATCCTGTTCGCCGCGGAGCGGGCCCACCTGGAGTCCGTGCCGTCGATCGCGATGGACGAGTGGAACAACCGGCACATGCAGTCCGTGGAGCTCGGCGAGCCGGTCCCCGCCGCGGACGGCGGCTTCGAGCCCAGCGGCACCGGCGCCGTGGAGGACCGCAAGGAGGTCAACCGCCACAGCACCCGCACCCTTGCCGACGCGCTCATGTACTCCGGGGTCTTCCACGCGATCCACCGGGCGACCGGGCACGACGTGCCGGTGAGCATGGCGAGCGCCGTGAACCTCATCAACGCCAACGGCATCCTGCAGGTGCGCCCGGAGGGGGTGCTCCGCACGCCCGTGTTCCACATCTGGAACCTCTACCAGAACCTCTTCCAGCCCCTCGCGGTGCGGGCCGACGTGACCGCCCCGGCGACCTGGCGCCAGGTGCGGCAGGGCTCCGCCCATCAGGACGCCCGCGGCTACCCGCGCGCCACCCGCCCCACCGCGGTGAGCCTGCTCGATGTGAGCGCCTCGGTCTCCCACGACGGCCGCACCCTCACCGTCGCGACCATCAACCGCTCCGCCACGGAGCCGATCACCGCACGCCTGGCCGGGCCCGAGGGTGCGCTGCCGGGCGCGGCGACCTGCCACGTCCTCGGAGCGGACGCCACGGACCTTTTCCAGACCAACACGCTGAGCGATCCGGAGAGCTGCGCGCTGCGCGACCTCGGCACCGTCGCGCTCGAGGACGGGGAGCACACCTTCCCCGCGCACAGCGTCACGTTGCTGACGTTCGAGCTCTGACGGAGGTCGTCCGTCGGGCCGAGGCGCTGGACTCCATTGACGGCCATTCGTGCACGCCCCCAGAAGGGACCCCGATGAATCGACCGAACATCCTCCTCCTCTCCACCGACCAGCAGCGCTACGACATGGTCGCCGCCGCCGGGAACCCGGCGGTGAGCACCCCGCACGTGGACCGGCTCGCCGTCGAGGGCGCCCTGTTCGAGAACTGCTACGTGCAGAACCCGGTGTGCTCGCCCTCGCGGGCGAGCCTCATGACCAGCACCTACGTCTCCACCCACGGGCTGTACGAGAACGGCGTGGACATCGACCCGGGCACCCGCGTGTTCTCGAAGGACCTCGCCGAGGCCGGGTACGACTGCGGCCTGGTGGGCAAGTTCCACCTCCATTCCTGCTTCCACGGCCGCACCGAGCCGCGGCTGGACGACGGGTTCCGGGTGTTCCGCTGGGCGCACGACCCGTACCCGGGCTCCAGCGAGAACGTCTACCACCGCTGGCTGCGGGCGTCGTTCCCCGAGCTGTACGAGAACGCGTTCGGCACCAACGGCAGCTTCGACACGATGCCCACGAAGGCCCACTACAGCCACTGGATCGCGGAGGAGACGATCTCCTTCCTGACCACGGACCGCCGCAGGGACGAGCCGTTCTTCTTCGTGGCGAACTTCTTTGACCCCCACCACGGCTTCGGGGCGCCGGAGGAGTACATGCGCCGCTATGACGATGTGGAGCTCCCGCCCGTGAACACCCGCGAGGGCGAGCTCGAGGACAAGCCGGAGATCCAGCGGTGGACCTCCCGGCACGGCGGGGGCGGGATGCCCAGCTTCACCGACCTCGACGAGGCAGGGCTCGACGAGGTGCGCCGCGCCTACTACGCGATGGTGAGCCTCGTGGACGACGAGGTGGGCCGGATCCTCGCCGCGCTGGAGGAGGAGGGGCTCGCCGAGAGCACGATCGTGGTGTTCACGAGCGACCACGGCGAGCTGCTCGGCGACCACCAGCTGCTGCGCAAGGGCCCGTTCCTCTACGACTGCTCCGTGCGCGTGCCGCTGATCGTCCGCTGGCCCGGCGTGGTCCCCGCGGGCCTGCGCCGCAGCGAGCTCGTGCAGTGGGTGGACCTCGCCCCCACCTTCCTCGAGGCCGCAGGGATCGAGCGTCCCCACTCCTACCAGGGGGAGAGCCTGTTGCCTCTGCTGCGCGGCGAGGACGTGGAGTGGAGGGACTGGGCGCTCTGCCAGTACCGCTCCAGCGGCGACCCCGCGAACCCCGGGGCGCACCTGACGATGCTGCGCCACGACCACTGGAAGCTCATCGCCCACCACGGCGCGCCGAGCACCGCGAGGTGCGCCTCGCGCTCGCCGAGCGGATGCTCGATGTGCTCGCGGGGGTCGAGGACCGGCGCGGCGTGCAGCTGGCGCCGTGGTGAGTGGCTGGCCGACGGGGCCGGCCCGCCCGTCACCGGTGGGGGTAGGTGCTCTCCCGTGCCTGGAACTCGAGGATCGCGGGGTTCCGGATCACGCCGTCCTGGATCTCGATCGCGTTCTCGATGACGTGCTCGGCGGCCCAGGCCGCCGGCCCCGACATCACGGTCTCCAGGAAGGGGAGCAGCGCTGAGCTGTTCTCCCAGCTCGCGGAGTTCCACAGGTACGAGGGGCTGTGGTCCACCGCGTAGTAGTGGACGTCGTTGTCCAGAGTGATCATCGGAGCCTCGAAGGAGGTGGGGCGCGCCCACGAGAACCCCATCCCCTCGTCACAGGAGACATCGACGATCAGGCTCCCGGGGTGGAACGTCGGCAGATCGCTCTCGCGCAGGTACAGCAGCGGGGCGTTGGGATCCTGCAGGGTGCAGTTGACCACCACATCGCTCTCGGCGAGGAACGGTGCCAGGGGCACCGGCCCGTCCTCGGTGATGACCTCGCTCAGGTACGGGCCCTCCTCATGGCCGAACTGGACGATCTCCACCGAGTGGATCGGGGAGCCGACCGCGGCGACCGCCCGATTGGTCAGCACCCGGACGCGAGAGATGCCATGCGCGCTGAGCGCAGTGATCGCGCCGCGCGCGGTGGCGCCGAAGCCGATCACCGTGGCGGTGAGGCGCCGACCGTAGTTCCCCGTCGTGCCGCGCAGCTGGAGGGCATGGAGCACCGAGCAGTAGCCCGCCAGCTCGTTGTTCGCGTGGAACACGTGCAACGCGAAGGAGCCGTCGGGGCCCCAGTGGTTCATCGCCTCGAACGCGATGAGCGTGAGGCGCTTGTCGATCGCCAGCTGGGTGAGCTCACGGTCCTGCACGCAGTGCGGCCAGCCCCAGAGGGTCTGCCCCTCGCGCATCGCGCGGACGTCCTCGAGCTGCGGCTTGGGCAGCACGAGCACGTCGGCTGCCTCGAACACCTCGGCGCGGGTGCCCACGCCGCCCACCAGCGCGGCGATCTCCGTGTCGGAGGCACCGAAGGGGAGCCCGTAGCCCTTCTCGACGAGCAGGCGGCGGCGCAGACGCTCGGGGATGCGCTCGAGATGGGCGGGATGCACCGGCACCCGGCGCTCATCCGGCTTGCGGGAGGACCCGATCAGTCCGAGCGTGAGAGGGGTGTCGGTCGATGATCCTTCGTGGTCGTTCTGGGAGGGCTGCACACGTGTCCGTTCCGGGCACCGGATGGCCCCCTGGCCTCTGACCATAGAGCATGGCCCGCGAGCCTCTCGCCGATGGAGAGCGCACCGAGGACCGACGACGCCGTCCCCCCTTTCGCTGCGGAGCTGCTCGGTGGAGGATCGGAGCATGACCCGCCACCACCTCGTCATCCGGCCGTGCACCACCGAGGACCTCTCCGCGCTCGAGGCGTGGGACCCCACGGGGAACACCCGCACGCATGAGCGGCGCTTCGGGCGCCAGCTCGCGGGGACCAGCACGTACTTCCTGGCGACCCTCCACGGCACCGGCGAGCTCGTCGGCTCCTGCGAGGTGCGATGGGACGGCTGCGCCGAGCCGTCGGTCCCGCGCGAGCCCGAGATCAACGGTCTGCAGGTGCTGCCCGAGAGCATGCAGTCCCAGGGGATCGGCACCGCGCTGATCCGGGCGGTCGAGGACGCGGCGCGGGGCCGCGGCTGCGGGTCGATCGGACTGGGCGTGCACGACCCGCGAGCGCGCGCCCTCTACCTGCGCCTCGGGTACCAGGAGACGGGGACGACGTACACCGACCGCTACACCTGGGTGGACGAGAACCATCAGGAGCATCACGTCGCGGACGAGTGCCGGTGGCTGAGCCGGAGCCTCGCGGACCGCTGAGCGATCGGCCCGCGCGCCCCGCATCCGCCCGCCAGCGGCGAGGATGGACCCCATGACGACGAACGCTCCCCGCCAGCTGCGACTGATCATCGAGACCGACGACTTCGACGAGGCCCTGCGGTTCTACCGCGACGTGCTCGGCATGCCCGAGCAGGCCGCCTTCGCGACCGAGGGAGAGGACCGGGTGGCGATCCTGCACGCCGGGATCGCGACCCTCGAGCTCGCGAGCCCCGCGCATGCGCGGACGATCGACGAGGTCGAGAACGCGCCGGCCACGGAGGGGCCGACGCTCCGCCTCGCCCTCGAGGTCCAGGACACCGAGCAGGCCGTCGACGCCGCCGCCGCGCACGGCGCGGAGCTGCTCGCGCCGCCCACCCGCACCCCGTTCCGCACGCTCAACGCCAGGATCCAGGGACCGGCAGGATGGCAGGTGACGTTCTTCCAGGAGCTCGAGACGCTCGAGGAGCGCGAGGGGCGCACGGGGTTCGCGACGGACGACCAGCGGCCGCGGTGAGCCGCCGTCGCCAGCGGCCGGGCGGGATCGGCAGGACCCCGCCGGGCGGGATCCGCGGGAACCCGCCGGTCGAGCTCGAGGACGCCTACGATCAGGAGACCCCCGGACACGGTGCCCGCTGACCGAGCGGCGCCCCCGACGAGAGGAACCGTGATGACCGACGGCACCACCCCCGCAGAACTCGCCGACGACGAGACGGTCGAGGTGTGCGACAACCCCGAGCGGCACCGCTTCGACATCCTCGTCGGCGGTCGCCAGGCGGGCTTCTCGATGTACACCTCCGCCGCCGACAGCAGCGAGGACCAGCGGATCTTCTACCACACCGTGATCGACGACGCCTTCGGCGGGCGGGGTCTGGCAGGGCTCCTCACCCGCGGCGCGCTCACGACGAGCGTCGAGCAGGGGCACCGCATCGTGGCCGTCTGCCCGTACGTGGTGCGCTGGCTGCGCGGTCATGACGACGTCGCGGACTCGGTGGACCGCGTGCGCCCGGTGCACCTCGAGGCGGTGCGCGAGGCGAGCGCCGAGGCCGACGGGGGCGCCCTGTGAGGTCCCCGGTCCCGGACTACCTCGAGGAGGTGCTCGACGGGCTGCGCGAGGACCGGGCCGGCGCGGTCGCGGACTACATCCCCGAGCTCGCGGCGGCCGAGCCGGATCAGCTCGGCATCGCGCTGACCACGGCGCTCGGTCGCACCTACGCCGCCGGCGACGCCGACGTCGAGTTCACCATCCAGTCGATCTCCAAGCCCTTCGCCTACGCCGCCGCGCTCATGGACCGCGGCGCCGGGACGGTGCTCTCCGCCGTGGGCGTGGAGCCCTCCGGCGAGGCGTTCAACGAGCTCTCGCTCGAGCAGGACACCCGTCGGCCCAAGAACCCCATGATCAACGCCGGCGCGCTCACCGTGCACTCGCTCCTGGTGGGCGAGGATGCGGACCCGGCCGCGCGGGTCGAGCGGGTGCGGGAGCTCTTCTCGCGCCTCGCCGGGCGCGAGCTGCGGATCGACGAGGCGGTGTGCGCCTCCGAGCTGGAGACCGCCCACCGCAACCTCGCCCTCGCCCACATGCTGCGCAGCTACGGGATCCTCACCGGGGACGTGCCCACGGTCGTCGAGGGCTACACCCGGCAGTGCTCCCTCCTGGTGACCGTGCGGGACCTCTCCGCGATGGCCGCGACCCTCGCCACCGGCGGCATCCAGCCCGTCACGGGCGAGCAGGTCCTCGACGCCGCGACGGCACGGCAGGTCATGGCCGTGATGGCGTCGGCGGGGATGTACGACGGGGCGGGGGACTGGCTGGTGCGGGTCGGCATCCCCGCCAAGAGCGGCGTCGCCGGCGGCATGGTCGGGGTCCTGCCCGACCTCGTGGGCATCGGCACCTTCTCGCCGCGCCTGGACCGTCAGGGAAACAGCCGTCGCGGCGGGCGCCTGTTCGAGCGGCTCTCCCAGGACATGGACATGCATCTGTTCTCGCCGAACGGCTCGCGGCAGGACGCGGCCCGCGCGTCCACGGCCGAGGGCACGACCTCGGTCGCCCTCGAGGGGGTCGTGCAGCTCACCGCCGCCTCCGAGATGCTCGACCTGCTCGAGGACTCCGATCCCGCCACCGACGTGCTGCTGGATCTCGAACGGGTCCATTCCGTCACCGACCTCGGCCGACGGATGCTGCTCGAGGGGCTGCGCCGGATCCGGCTCGACGGCCGGGGCGTGACCCTGCGGGACCCTCGCGGCACCCTGCCCGATCCGGACCTGGGGGACGGGACGTTCCCGGACGTCGCGGAGTGAGGGCGGGGCGGGCCGGCTCCGGGACTCACGACGCCGACGGATCGGCCGGACTGCTCACTGGTGGTGAACGGCCCCGTCCCCGCGCTCTCTCCCTGAGGTCGGGGTGCCGAGCTGCCCGGCTGACGTGCATCGACCCGTGCACCGGGATCGACGATGACCATCAGCCGCACCACCTCGGGGACGAGTGCCGGCGGCCGACGACGCCGCGCGGGGCCTGAGCGCCTGATCGCGGACTCGTCGGCGACCCAGGACGCCCGACGCTCGACGCCCGACGCACGGCGGTCGACGCTCGACGCTCGACGCCCGACGCTCGACGCCCGGTGGTCGCCAGGGCCCGCTGCGTCGACTGTCAGCTGGCGAACCATTTCCGACCACGATCTGGTTCGCCAGCTGACAGTCCGCCGGGGCGAGCGGGAAACGGCGCCGCCGGGACGCTCTTGCGGGGCGATGTCGAGGAGCTGCTCGAGAAGCCGACGGTGGTCACCCGCATGACGCCGATCCCGGTGGGGAGCGAGGCGCAGGGCGTGCTGTGACGGGGTGCAGCGAATGAGCTCCATGTCAGTTGATAACTGACATGGAGCACAAATCTCGCGCTGCCCGCGAGCGCGGCACGCTCACCGCTCCGAGCTCATGCACACGCCGTGCAGCCGCGCCACCTCGGCATCGATCGCCGCGATCAGCCCACGGGCCTGCTCATCCTCGGCGAGCCGCAGGTACTGCTCGTCTTCGAGGATCGGCAGCAGGGAATGCTCCAGCACGCGGTAGCCAGTGGGATCGTCGCCCAGCGCCTGGCAGCGCGCGAGCTGCGCGCGCAGCACCGGGAGATAGGCGCCGCCCGCGAGTCGTTCATGAGCGATGGCGCGGTATCGGAGGAACGCCGTGACGAGCACGCGGGCCATGCGCCGGCAGTCGGCCTCGCCCTGCTCCGTGGATCCTGGCCGGGGCTCCCCGAACAGCTCCCGGAATGCCTCCTGCCGCCCGCGGATGCTCCCGAGCGCCGCGCGGTCATGCGGGGAGGCTGCCAGGAACCCCACGCCGAAGTCCTGCGAGCGCGTTGCGCGACCGTTCGCGAAGCGTGGCGTGGGGTCGGCCGCTGGGCGGAGAGACCAGGCGGCGAGGGTCCGAGCAATTCCCTCCGGATCCTCCACGCGGCACTCCGCGACGCCCAGGAGCGTGTACCAGTCCACGAGGAGCTCGAGGCGGAGGGTCCCGTCGGCGCGGAACGTGATCCACAGGTTCGATGCCGCTCTCACCCTGCCGCTCACCCCACCCACTCCAAAAACTCCTCGGCCGTGAGCACCGGCTTGTCCCACTTGGCGGCGTTCTTCGCCTTGCCGGACTGCGAGCCGGCCTCGGCGACCACGAGCACGTCGGTGCGGGTCTTGGTGAGCGTCGGCACCGCGACGAGCCCCCGGGCCTCGGCCATGGCGTGCAGCGCCTCCTTCTCGAGCCACCCGTGCCGTGGCGAGTGGACGGTCCCGGAGAAGCACACGCGCGCCCCGGCGACCAGCACATCGGCCGCCGCCACGGGGCCGTCGGCCTCGAACCCCTCGGGCAGCACGGCCACCCCGAAGTGCCGCTCCACCTCGCGCAGTCGCTGCACCACCTCGTCGTCGGGGGAGAGCACCCGCTCCCACATCTCACCGAGCAGCCGCGCGAGCACCTCGGCGGAGTCGTCCTCCGCGCCGAGGTTCCCGCCCACCACGAAGCCTGTCGGCCGCGCGGTGCCGTCGGCGCCGGTGGTCCTCGCCAGCAGGTACCCGTGCCCGGTGACGACCTGGCGGAACGCCGTGCCCGTGCCGGGCAGCTCGGTGCCTGAGGCGCGCAGGCGGCGCACCGCATCGCGCACCGCCCGGGCCCGCTCGAGCGCCGTCGGCGCCGCGAGCCGCGATCGCTCGTCCTCGGTCAGCAGGCGGAGAGGGAGGTCGAGCCCGAGTGGCATCGGCTCCACGATCCCGTTGCGCTTGAGCTCGAAGTCCACGTTCGCGAGCTGACGGTCCACCCCGACGCCCACCGGCACCCGACCGGCCAGCAGCGCGCCGAGCGCCGGCCACGCCTCGGCCAGCAGCGGCGCGAGCTGCACGTCCCGCGTGGTCAGGCCGAACTCGTCCCGCGCGGAGAACAGATCCTGGGTGGGGTTCAGGACGGTGCTCGCCTCGTCCCCGTCCTCGGTCACCACCGCGATCTCCACCGGCCGGGGCCGCCAGCGGTCCCCGTCGGTCCCCACCGTGAGCACCGACAGGTACGCCTCGCCGAGCGCCTCGGTGCTCGCCGCGCCGGTCGCGAGATAGCGGCGCACCCGCTGGTCCGTCTTGAGGTCCCGGGGGAGCACCTCGCGCCGGAGCACCAGGCCCTCGAGGCTCGTGCAGCGCGAGAGCGCCACGTACAGCTGGCCGTTCGCGAAGGTGCCGCCGGTGAGGTCCACGACCACGCGGTCCAGGGTCTGGCCCTGGGACTTGTGGATCGTGATCGCCCAGGCCAGCTTCATCGGCAGCTGGGTGAAGGTGCCCACGACCTCGTGCAGGAGCGAGCCGCCCTGCACGCTGGGCCGGGTGATCTCCCAGGTGTGCTCGCGCACGTGCTCGGTGCGGCCGTCGCGCAGGAGCACCGTGATGAGCGGTCCGTCCTCGTCGGCGCCGATCGCGGTGATACGGCCCAGGGTGCCGTTGACCCAGCGATCGCCCGGGTCGTTGTTCAGCAGCATCACCTGCGCGCCGACGGCGATCTGCAGCATGTCGTCGGTGGGGTGCTCGAACCCGTCGGTGTCCCCGCTGATCCGGGCGGTGAAGGTGCGCGCCGGATCGGGGAGGCGCTCGAGCAGCTGCCGGTTGCGGGCGCCGACGATCCGGTTCGTGGTGGCGAGCGTCAGCCAGAACTCGTCCAGCGCGGGCTCGAACTCGGCATCGGTGCGCCGGTTCAGCTCGGCCCGGGCGTCCTCGAGCAGCGTCCCGTCCCGCACCGCGTTCAGCAGGGTGACCAGCCGATCATCGCCCTGCTGGCGGAACACGGTGCCGAGCTCGACCACGGGGAACGTCGCCGGGTCGAAGGAGGCCGCGGAGAAGAAGAACGGGGTCCCGAAGCGCTCCTCGATCCACGCCGCCTCCCGATCGGTGACCACCGGCGGCAGCTGGTACAGGTCGCCCACCAGCACCAGCTGCACCCCGCCGAAGGGCGTGCCGGGCCGGGGGCCGTACAGCTCGAGCGCCGCGGTGAGCGCATCGAACAGGTCCGCCCGCACCATCGAGGCCTCGTCGACGATGAGGGTGTCCAGCTCCTTCAGCGCCTTCGCGAAGCGGCCCGGGTAGTATCCGCCGCCGCGCACCGTCTCCTCGGTGACCCCGAGCGGGAAGGAGAACAGGCGGTGGATGGTGTACCCGTCCACGTTCAGCGCCGCGATCCCGGTGGGCGCGACCGTGATCGTGCTGCGCTGCGTGGACTCGAGGTAGTGGCGGATCAGCGTCGACTTGCCGGTGCCCGCCTTGCCGGTGAGGAACAGGTGGTGGCCGGCGTGGAGGTGGTCGAGCGCGGCCTGGAACTCGTCGGTGATGGTGAGAGGGGCGGCCGACGGGGCTGGCGCGGCCGACGGGGCTGGCGCGGCCGACGGGGCCGGTGCGGACGCGGCCGACGGGGCGGCGGCGTGCGACGAGGAGGCGGCTTCCGACGCGGAAGCGGCTTCCGGCGGGGTGACAGCCGGCGGCGCCGGGGCCCCGCTGCCCGCCTGGTCCACCGGCGAGGCCGAGTCCTCGCTGGTCATCGCCTCTCGGTACTGCGCGACAAGGGCAGCGCTCAGCCTCCCGCGATCTCCGACCGCGATGCCCTGCGCACGCGCCCAGGCACGGATCGCAGTGGGGGAGACCTCGACCCCCGTGCGGGGTGCTCTCACGGGTGCGGCGGGGGAGTGGACGGTCAGCGGCGTGGGGTCGGAGATGCCCGCGTCCGTCGCAGCGGGCTGCGAGGCGACAGGCCGCGGGGGCAGCGCGGCCGGCGACGCCTTCGGGGCGAGCGCGCTCGCCTGTGCCTGTGCCTGTGCCTGTGCCTGTGCCTGTGCCTGTGCCTGTGCCTGTGCCTGTGCCTGTGCCTGTGCCTGTACCGGCGCCGGTGCCGGTGCCATCGCGTGAGCGCGCAGCGCACGCGTCGCGGTGAGCGGCGCGTCATAATACCCCGTCCGTGCATCCATCGCGAGATACCGGGAGAGCAGGCCTGCGGCGGCGAAGGCATCGCCCAGCGCGGAGTGGGCGCCCTGGAGCGTCACCCCGAGCGCTGCGCAGCAGTCCGACAGCCTGCGCCGCGGCAGATGCGGCAGGTACAGCGTGCTGCCCTGCAGCGTGCAGTACGTCCGGAAACGCGGCATCGGCAGCCCTGCGCGGGTGAACTCGGCGCGCAGGAAGGCGACGTCGAACTCGGCGTTGTGCGCGACGACCACGAGATCCTGCAGGGCCCTCCCGATGGTGATCGCGAGATCCTGGAACCGGGGCGCGGTCGCGACGTCCGCGTCGGTGATCCCGTGGATGTGGGTCGCGCCGACGGGGCCGTCCGGATGGAAGCGCGCGGTCCACTGATCGAGGACGATCCCGTGTTCGTCGGCGCGCAGGATCGCGAGCTCGAGGATCCGGTCGCTGTCGGGGCGGAGCCCGGTGGTCTCCACGTCGATCACCGCGAAGCGCGGGATCGCGGACGGGCCGGGCGGGACGGTCCCCGTCGGGACGGTCCCCGTCGAGGCGGACGGCCCACGGCGACGACGATCGAGCAGCCCCACAGGAGCCCCTTCCCAAGCGGAGAGCGAAGATCCCTCGATCATCCCAGAGAGTGCTGACAGCGCTGGTCGACCGCCCGGCAGGAGCCGTCTACCCCCGTCGCACCTCGTCCAGGTACCCGTAGGTCGTCACCCGGGACACCCCGAGCCGCGCCGAGACCTTCTCGGCCGCGCGCTTGATGTGGAAGGCGCCGCGGTCCTCGAGCAGGCGCAGCACCTCGATGCGGTCGGCCTTGGTCATCGCGGAGGGGATCTTGCCGGTGGCGGTGATCGCCTCGGAGATCATGTCCTCGAGCACGCTGGTGACGTCCGGGGCGACGAGTTCGTGCGGGGCGCCGCCGGCGTCGCCGGAGCTCTCCGGGAGCAGGGCGGACAGCGCCGCCATCGCGTTCTGCGTGGGGGAGAGGTCGCGGTTGATGCACAGCGAGGCGAGGATCCGCCCGTCGTGGTCGCGGTAGTAGACGGACGAGCTGATCAGCTCGCGCCCGTCGGCCGTGCGCCCGCGGTAGCCGAAGGCGTTGTGGTCCAGGCTCTCGTCCCGCAGCACCTCGGCGCCGAGGTTCGTGGAGGGCCCGCCCACGCTCCGGCCGCTCACGTGGCCGTTGACGATCGCGTACACGGAGTGCTCGAGGTCGCGCCGGCTGAGGTCGTGGAGCACCACCTCGCAGTGCGGGCCGCCCACGGCGGCGATCGCCTCCATCAGCGGGGCCAGCATCCGGTGGGCGGCGGTGATGTCCGCGAAGCGCGGCTCGGCGACCTGTTCGGCGGGCGCGGCGGGCTCTGCGACGGCGCTGTGCGGGGACAGCTCGGGTGTGACGGGCACGGCGCCCTCCTTTCGACGGCGGCCCCATCCTCTCATCCGGGACGAACGATGTGAACAGAATGGTAGTCAAGGGCAGATAATTTATGTATCGTCGCTCCCGCTGTCGTCGCGATCCCGTCGCCGAGCTCGCCCGCGCAGCACCTCCGGCGCATCGCCGCCCCGGATCCGTCCCGCCCCGAGGAGCACGACCATGACCATTCAGCGAGAGGCTGCGAGCGCAGCGCCGAAGCTCGGCCCGAAGCAGAAGCGCACCATCGCCGGCGGCGCCATCGGCACCCTGATGGAGTACTTCGACTACTACCTCTACGGCCTCGCCGCCGCGACCGTGTTCCCGCACGTCTTCTTCTCCGGCGACTCGGAGTTCGTCGCGCAGCTGTCCTCCTTTGCGAGCTTCGCCGTCGGCTTCCTGTTCCGCCCGCTGGGCGGGCTCGTGTTCGGCGCGATCGGCGACCGGCTGGGCCGCAAGGTCACGCTGCTGATCACCGTGATCGGGATGGGGCTGTCCACCGCGGCGATCGGCCTCATCCCGTCGGACGCCGCCATCGGCGCCACCGCACCGATCCTGCTGATCCTCCTGCGCATGATGCAGGGCCTGTTCGTCGGCGGCGAGATGGGCGGCGCCGCCACGATGGTCGTCGAGCACGCCCCGGTGGGCCGCCGCGGGCTCTTCGGCGCCTTCCTCATCTCCGGCGCCGGCATCGCCAACGTGCTCTCCGCCGGCATGTTCGCCGGCCTCGGCGCCGGGCCCGAGTCCTTCTTCATGACCTGGGGATGGCGCATCCCGTTCGTCTTCTCCCTGGTCCTGTCGATCGTCGCGATCCTGCTGCGGCGCCATCTCGAGGAGTCCGAGGAGTTCCAGGAGCACGCCCGCGACGTCGCGAACGCCACGAACAAGGCTCGCTCGCCGCTGCTGGAGGTGTTCCGCCACCCCAAGAACACGATCCTGGGCATCCTCATCGGCCTGCCGCAGTCCATCGCCGGGTACATCGTGCTCACCTACGGCCTGGCCTACATGGTCGCCGAGGGCACCGCCGCCTCCGTCGGGTTCCTCGGCACGATGATCGTGGGCCTGCTGCAGATCGTGGTAGCCCCCGCCTACGGCGCCCTCTCGGACAGGGTGGGCCGACGCACCGTCTACATCGCCGGCTGCATCGGTTTCGCGGTGCTGGTGTGGCCCGCGTTCCTGCTCTACTCCACAGAGAGCACGGGTCTGATCTGGCTGGGCATGGTGGTCGGGTTCGTGATCCCCGGCGTCGCGATGCAGTCCACGCTCTCCACCATGCTCACCGAGATGTTCGACGTCGAGCAGCGCACCACCGGCGTGAACATCGGCTACCAGCTCTCCAACACCCTCGGCGGCGGCCTCGCGCCGCTGATCGCGACCGCCCTGGTGGGCTGGGCGAGCGGCAGCATCTGGCCGGTGATCGCCTACGTCGTCGCCATCTGCCTGATCGGAGCGGTCGCCACGGCGGCGGCCTCGATCCGGCCCGACACGGAGAACGCCGGTCGGCTCCACGCGAAGGTGGCCCCCTGACATGAGCTCGATCGTGCTGCGCGGCGGCCTCGTCCACCCCGGTGGCGGCCACGACCCCTTCCGCGCCGACGTCCTCGTCGAGGGCGACCGGATCGCCGAGATCGGCCCCGACCTCGATGCTCCCGCGGGCGCCGCGGTGCTCGAGGCCGACGGGCGCCTGGTGGTCCCCGGCTTCGTGGACGCCCACTCCCACGCCGAGGCGGCGGTGTTCGACCCGGACGTGCAGCTCGCCCTGCTGCGCCAGGGCATCACCACCGTGGTCACCGGGCAGGACGGCGTCTCCTTCGCCCCCGGGGACGGCGCCTTCGCGGGGGAGTACTTCGCCCCGATCAACGGCGCCCACCCCGCCTACCGCGGGCCCCGCGTCGCGGACCTGCTGGCCGGCTACAACGGGCGGATCCCGCTCGGGGTCGCCTACCTGGTGCCGGCCGGGACCGTGCGCCACCAGGTGATGGGCCGGGAGTCCCGCCCGGCCCTGCCCGCCGAGCGGGAGGCGATGACGCGGCTGGTCGCCGACGGGATCGCCGACGGCGCCGTGGGCCTCTCGACCGGGCTCGACTACGTGCCGGGCCTGTTCGCGGAGGCCGACGAGATCGCGGCGCTGTGCACGCCGCTCGCCCCCCATGGCCTGCCCTACGTCACCCACATGCGCGGCGGCTACGAGCACAACGCCCAGGTGGGGGTCGAGGAGGCGACCGCGATCGGTGCGGCCGCCGGCGTGCCCGTGCACATCTCCCACTTCCACACCCCGGCCGACGAGGCGTGGCGCCTGATGGACTGGATGGCCGCGCAGGGCGTGCGCGGGAGCTTCGACGCCTACCCGTACACGCGGGGCTGCTCGATGCTGTCGATGACGATGCTGCCCCCGGCCCTCACCGCGCAGGAGACGGACCACGTGCTCGCCCAGCTGCGCTCGCCGGCGCAGCGCGAGGTGCTGCGCCGGGACTGGTTCCCGCAGGTCGCGAAGAACCCCAGCCTCGGCGAGGACTGGCCCGAGCTGATCACGCTCGCGCACACGAGCGCCCCCGAGCACGACTGGGCCCCCGGCCTCACCCTCGCCGAGATCGCCCTCCGCCGCGGCACCGACGCGGTCGATGCCGCGCTCGACCTGCTGCTGGCCGCACGGCTGGACGTCAACGTGGTGATGGCCGTGCACGACCAGCGCCCCGCCTCGGACCTGGGCCGGCTCTTCGCCCATCCCGGGCACCTCGGCGGCTCCGACGGGATCTTCGTGGGCGCGCATCCCCATCCCCGCGCCCGCGGCACCTTCGCCGCCTTCCTCGCCACCTATGTGCGCGAGCGCGGCGACCTGGGCTGGGCCGAGGCGGTCCAGCACCTGTCCACCTCCGCCGCGGACCTCTTCGCCCTCGGCGACCGCGGGCGCCTGCGCCCCGGCGCGATCGCCGACCTCGCCCTCATCGCCCCCGAGCAGGTGCGCGAGGCCGCGAGCTACGAGAGCCCGCTCGCGCTCGCCGAGGGGATCGACGACGTGCTCGTGGGCGGCGTCCCGGTGCTCGCGGGCGGCCGTCTCACCGGCGCCCTGCCCGGCGGCGGCGTGCGCGCGAGCCGTCCCGCCCCTGAACCCGGCAGACCGGCGCCCGCCGGCCCTGTCACCCTGTAGGAAACCCCAAGGAGAACCCCATGACCACCTCGCAGAACACCCCCGCCAAGCAGGCCATCGTCAGCGAGCGCGCCCCGCAGCCGGCCGGCCCCTACAGCCAGGGCATCGTCAGCGGCGACCTGCTGTTCACCGCCGGCTTCGGCCCCCAGGACCGCGAGAACGGCAACGCCGTCGCGGAGTCCGTCGCCGAGCAGACCCGCCAGGTGCTGCGCAACATCCAGGCCGTCCTCGACGAGCACGGCGCGACCATGGACCAGGTCCTCAAGACCACCGTGCACCTCGCCGATCTCGCCGACTTCGCGGAGTTCAACGCCGCGTACCAGGAGTTCTTCACCGCCCCGTACCCGGTGCGCACCACCGTCGGCTCGCAGCTGGCGAACATCCTCGTCGAGATCGACGTGGTCGCCCGAGTGGCGGGTTGATCGATGCCCGTCGCGCACCCCGACCGGCCCCTGGACCTGCTCTGCCTCGGCGAGACGATGGCGCTGGTGGCCCCCGCCCGCCCCGAGCCGCTCGAGCAGGCGGAGGACCTCCGCCTCTCGATGGGCGGCGCCGAGTCCAACGTGGCCTGCCACATCGCCGCCGCCGGGCACCGCGCCGCCTGGTGCAGCGCCCTCGGCGAGGACGCGCTGGGCCGGCGGGTGCGCCGCGAGATCGCCGCCCACGGCGTGGACGTGCGGCACGTCCGGATGGATCCGGGCGCCCCGACGGGCCTGTACCTCAAGGACCCCGGCCACGGCGTCCTCTACTACCGCGCCGGCTCCGCCGCCTCCCGCATGGGGCCGGGCGAGCTGGACCGCGTGGACCTCGCCGAGGCGCGCCTCGTGCACCTCTCCGGGATCACGCTCGCGCTCTCGGCCGGCTGCCGCGAGCTCGTGCACGCCGCGATCGCCGCCGCCCGCGCCGCCGGCGCGCTGGTGAGCCTCGATGTGAACCACCGCCCCGCGCTCTGGGACAGCACCGAGGAGGCCGGACGGGAGATCCTCGCGGCCGCCCGCGAGGCGGACATCGTCCTGGTGGGCCGGGACGAGGCCGCCGTGCTGTGGGGGACCGACACCGCCGACGACGTCCGCGCCCTGTTCCCGGACGTCCCGCACCTCGTGGTGAAGGACGCCGACGTCGACGCCGTGGAGTTCACGGCGGGGGAGCGCACCGCCGTGCCCACCCCGAGGATCGAGGTGGTCGAGGCCGTGGGCGCCGGGGACGCCTTCGCCGCCGGCTGGATGGACGGCCTGCTGCGCGGTGAGGACGCCGCCGGGCGCCTGGCGCGCGGCCACGCCCGCGCCGCCCACGCGCTCTCCAGCACCCAGGACATCCCCTCGCCCAGCACGTCCCCCACCGACCGCGCACCCCGCGCAGGAGAGGCCCGCTCATGAGCGCCCACCGCACCGACAGCCCGCAGCGCGCCGACAGTCCTGAACACACCGACAGCGCCGCCTACTTCGACGCCGCCTTCGCCGCCTCGCCCCTGATGGCGATCCTTCGCGGCATGGGCGTGGAGCGCAGCCTGGAGCTCGCGACGACCGCCTGGGACCTCGGCATCGACGCCGTCGAGCTCCCGCTGCAGACCGACGTCGATGCCGAGGCGCTCGCCGCCGTCGTCGCCGCCGGGCGCGAGCGCGGCAAGCAGGTCGGCGCCGGCACCGTGCTGGACGCTGCCACCGTGGAGGTCGCCGCCTCCGCCGGCGCCGCCTTCACCGTCAGCCCCGGGCTGGACCTCGCGGTGGTCCGCGCGAGCGAGGAGGCCGGGCTCGCCTCCCTGCCCGGCGTCGCCTCCGCCACCGAGGTGCAGCACGCCCACGTCGCGGGCCTGCGCTGGCTGAAGGCCTTCCCGGCCTCGCTGCTGGGGGCCGGCTGGTTCCCCGCCATGGCCGGTCCGTTCCCGCAGACGCGCTTCGTCGCGACCGGCGGGATGAACGCCCGCAACGCGGCCGAGTTCCTCGACGCCGGCGTGCGCGTGGTGGCCGTGGGCAGCGCGCTCGAGGACCCCGCCGAGATCGCCCGCCTCGCCGAGGTGATCGCCCGATGAGCCCCCGTGCTGTCGCCGCCCGTGCTGCCACCGCCCGCGCTGTCACCGCCGAGGACAAGTCCTTCCCCGCCGGGCTCGTCGGCCGCGACGTCACCGCGCTGGAGGAGCCGCTAGCGAGCTTCTCCACCCCGCTGCTGGTGCTCGACGGCCCCGGGATGGCACACAACCTCCAGGTCATGGCCAACTGGGTCGCCGAGCGCGGCCTCGAGCTGATGCCCCACGGGAAGACCACCATGGCCCCGGTGCTGTGGCACCGCCAGCTCGACGCGGGCGCCACGGGCATCACGGTCGCCACCGGCTGGCAGGCCGACGTGGCGCTGCGCGCCGGGATCCCCACGGTGCAGATCGCGAACATGTGCGTGGACCCCGTTCTGCTGCGGCGCCTGGACGCCTGGCTCGCGGAGCGTCCCGCGCAGGAGCTCGTGTGCTGGGCCGACTCCCTGGCCGCCGTGGACCTCATGGAGCAGGCGCTGCCGGAGGGCTCCCGCCTCGGCGTGCTCGTGGAGCTCGGGGCCGAGGGCGGGCGCACCGGTGCCCGCACCGAGGTCGAGGCCCTCGCGATCGCCGAGCGCCTCGCCGCCTCGCCCGTGCTCACGCTGCGCGGGGTGAGCGGCTACGAGGGCGCGCTCGGCCACGACCGCAGCGAGGCCGCGCTCGAGACGGTGCGCGAGTACTGCGAGCGCCTCGCCGCGCTCGGGGCGGGCGTGCGGGATCTGGTCGGCGGCACCGTCTGGATCACCGCCGGGGGCAGCGCCTACCCCGATCTCGTCGCCGCCGCGATCGCGGGGGTGCCCGGCACTCGCGGGGTGCTGCGCTCGGGGGCGTACATCGTCCACGACAGCGGCTTCTACCGGGGCATCTCGCCCCTGGACCGCGACCGCGGCCTGCCCGAGGCCGAGGCGCTGCTGCCCGCGATGCGCGCCTACGCCCGGGTGGTCTCACAGCCCGAGCCGGGCCTCGCCCTGCTCGATGCCGGCAAGCGCGACGTTCCCTTCGACGAGGGCCTGCCCGTGCCGCTCGCGGTCGCCGACTCCCTCGGCGGGACGGAGCGGCCGCTCCGCGCGGAGGTGACGGCGCTGAACGACCAGCACACCTTCCTGCGCTGGGAGGGGGAGGCCCCGGTCGCGATCGGCGACGTGGTGACGCTCGGCCTCTCCCACCCGTGCACCGCCTTCGACAAATGGCGCCTGATCCCCGTCGTCGACGCCGGCGGGATCGTGACGGAGGCGGTGGAGACGTTCTTCTGAGCGGCCGTCGGCCCGTCGCGAGCCCGCGCCGGACGGCTGCGCGCACGAGGGCTGACCCGCGGCGCACCGCACGAGCCCTGGTCGCTCCGATGGGACCATGGCTCCATGGCAGATACGGAGCAACTACTCCTCGAGATCAGAGGTGCCGTCGATCAGCTGGCCGGCACCGCACGGGCGGAGCGCGACGCTGCTCGCGGCACCGTGGCGCGCCACCTCGCGGACAAGTACTCGGACATCACGGACCGCGCCACCCTCCGGGAGGCGGCGCGGGGATCACAGGCCCTGTTCCGCGGCGGCATGGGCTCTTTCCAGGACGTCGGCACCGCAGAGATGCACGACGCGGTCGAGCGGTTGCGCCGAGCGCTGTCCCGGGCCGCACGACGCTGGTGACCACGGGCCATGTGCCAGGATCGCGCCATGCCGCACGCCCCCGCCCTCCGCCTCGCCACGTCGTCGGACCTCGACGTCCTCGCCGCCCGTGACCGGCACCTTCGCCCGGAGAGGCTCGCGGCCTCGATCGCGGCCGGGCAGGTGCTCGTCGTCGACGGGCGAGAGGGGATCCTCGGATGGCTCCGATGGGGGTTCTTCTGGGACGAGATCCCGTTCATGAACATGTTGTTCGTGCTCGTGCCCGCCAGAGGCCGTGGACTGGGCGGCAGTCTGGTCGAGGACTGGGAGGCGCGTGCGCGGGCCGACGGCCACGACGCGGTGCTCACCTCGACCCGGTCCGACGAGGCCGCCCAGCACTTCTACCGCCGCCGCGGCTACGCCGATGCGGGGGTCCTGCTGCTCCCGGACGAGCCCGCGGAGCTCCTCCTGCGCAAGGAGCTGCGGTGAGGCCCCGCTTCATCCTGGGAGCAGCGCCTCCCGGGCGGTCTCGAGCCCCGCGTCCGTGAGCACCCTGAGCAGGGCCGACGGGGTCGTCGCCACCTGCCAGAACCAGCAGGCACTGTCCGCGCTGCTGCTCGAGCAGCGTCGGCCGCGGGCTCACGGCCGAGAAGGTCAGGTGCTGCCGGCCTCTCGCTCGTCCTCGCCGTCGGCTCCCAGCACGTGTACGTGCTGCGCCGCGAGCACGTAGCTCCCGTCCACGCGCCGAGGAACATCGGTCGACTCCTCGCGGAGCTCGATGGGGAGCACCTCCTGGGGCGCGTCCTGCCAGGCGATGGGGCGGAGGAAACGACGGATCGCGGTGACGCCCACCGAGGTGTGGACGGTGTTCGTCGCCGGCCACGGTCCGCCGTGGTGCTGGGCATGGTTGACGGCGACACCGGTCGGATAGCCGTTGAAGAGAACACGCCCGACCTTCTCGGTGAGGGCGGCGAGCACGTCGCCGAGCTGGTCGTCGCGGTCCTCGGCGGTCAGCATGGTCGCGGTGAGGGAGCCGTCCAGCATGTCGACGACGGTCATCGCCTCCTCGGCAGAGCCGTAGCGCACCACGACGGCGAGCGGCCCGAAGCACTCCTCGAGCAGAGCCGGGGACAGTGCGGTCGCCGACGTCTCGAGCAGCAGGGGTCGGGTCTGGTCGTCCGCGGTCGAGTCCCTGCCTCTCGCCCGCACCTCGGCCAACGCTGCGCGGTCAGCTGCTCCTGCTGAATAGCTCGCCGCCATGGCCGACGTGAGCGCAGGCTTCGCGGCGGCCGAGGCGATCACCGAGCCGATCGACGCGACGAGTCGGTCCCCGGCGTCACCGGTGGGGACCATGATCAGCCCGGGTTTGGTGCAGAACTGGCCCCCGCCCTGGAGGATCGAGCCGGCCAGCCCGGTCCCGAACTCCTCGGCCCTGGTGGCTGCTGCCCGCGGCGTGACCAGCACAGGGTTCAGGCTGGCGAGCTCGCCATAGAAGGGGATCGGATCCGGGCGCGCCGCCGCGGCGTCGGCAAGCGCTCGACCGCCTCCGAGGGAGCCGGTGAAACCAGCGGCCCGGATCAGGGGATGCCGCACGAGGGCGACGCCGTCCTCGAAACCTTCGACGAAGGTCAGCAGATCGGCAGGAGCATCCTGGGCGGAGAAGACCTGCTCTGCGATCCGAGACACGGCACGGGACGTCCGGGGGTGCCCGGGGTGCACTTTGACGACGACGGCGTTCCCCGCGGCGAGAGCAGAGGCGGTGTCACCACCGAGGACGGAGAACGCGAAGGGGAAGTTGCTCGCGCTGTACACGGCCACTGCGCCGAGGGGGACGAGCATGCGCCGGAGGTCCGGCGTGGGGCCCATCGGGGTCTGGGCGGCGTGGTCGATGGTCGCTTCGAGGTATCCGCCGTCGCGGATCTCCCGAGCGAAGACGCGCAGCTGGTACGAGGTCCGGGTGAGCTCGCCCTGGAGCCGAGCAGCACCCAGGTGCGTCTCGGCGTGCGCCAGAGGGACGAGCGTGTCGCGCGCACCGTCGATGGCGTCCGCGAGCGCATCGAGGAGCTCGGCGCGCCGCCCGCGACTCCACCCCCGATACGCCGTGGCGGCGAGCGCCGTGCGTCGGACCGCCGCCTCCAGGCCGTCGGGACCCTCGGCCTCGCGAGCGGGGGAGTCCGTGTGCTGCGGTGTCACATCCATGCGGTCGAACCGTCCTTCCTCGTCGGGACCTTCCGTTCCCAGTGCACCCAGTCATCGGTGGCGAGCGCCGATTCGTCGATCTCGAGACCCCAGCCGGGCCGGTCGGGTCGGAGATCGAGATGGCCGTCGACGGGGAGGTAGGGATCAGGGCACCAGGTGGTCTCCGCCGGGGCGTGCTCCAGGATCGAGAAGTTCCACGTCGCGGCGGCGAAGTGGACGTTCGCCGCAGTGGCCAGCGGCCCCATCGGATTGTGCGGCGCCACGGGGACGTTGTGCGCTTCGGCGAGCACGGCGATCTTGCGCATCTGCGTGAGCCCGCCGACGACGCAGATGTCCGGCTGGACGATGTCGGCGCCGCCGGCGGTGAGCAGCGCATGGAACTCCTGAGGGGAGTACAGGGATTCTCCTGTCGCGAGCGGCACGGACATCTCCGACCGGATCCGCGTCCAGGCCGGGAGGTGTTCCGGCCGGATCGGCTCCTCGAGGAACAGCGGATCGTTCGGGGCGAGAGCTGCCGCGAGCTGGACGGCCTGGTGGGGCTCCCAGAGGCAGGCGTGGGCGTCGAAGGCGAACTCCCATGAGTCCGGGTGGGCCTCACGGATCCTCTCGAACCAGACCCCCAGCTCCCGGGCGACGAGGCCGAACCTCGAGGAGTGCAGATCTCGCCGGTAGGGGCTCAGCTTGAAGGCGTCCACGCCGGTGCTCGCGGCGATCTCGGCGGTCCGTTCGACCAGCTCCGGGACATCGGGCGCGGAGTACAGGCCGGTGTACACGCGCACCCGGTCCCGGACCCGGCCGCCCAGGAGCTGGTAGACGGGCACTCCGGCGGCCTTCGCCGCCACGTCCCAGAGCGCGTGATCGATGGCGGCGATCACGGCGAGTCCCAAGGCACCCTGCGGGAAGCGCGCGGACTGATGGAGCAGCTGATTCACGTACGCGACCCGACTCGCGTCGATTCCTGTGATCTGCTGCGCGAAGTACTCCATGATCGCCGGGTAGGCGAGGTCCGGGCCGTGGTTGTAGATCTCCGCCCAGCCCTCGATCCCGTCATCCGTGGTGAGCTTGAGGAGGACGCGAGGGCGGGCGCCGACTCGTTGGAGGTAGGTCTCCAGGCGTGCGATCCTCATGCTGCGATCCCCCAGCCCTCGAGCATGCGGCCGATGGCGGAGCGGTCCGCCTCGCGGAGCAGGGAGCTGGGCGGGCGTACCGAGCGGTCGCAGAGACCGAGCTGGTGCATCGCCTCCTTGACGACCGAGACGTTGTCGGCGCTCCGGTTCCTCGATCTCATGGCCTCGAACTCCCGGATCGTGCCCTGCAGACGGGAGATTCGTTCGAGGTCTCCCGCGCGGAGAGCCTCGAGGAGCTCGAGCGAGAGATGCGGGGCGACGTTCACGAGACCGGAGGTGAAGGCGCGAGCGCCGGACTGCCAGGCCGACGGTGCATAGGACTCTGCGAGTCCGGCGATCCAGAGCAGCTCGGGCTCGGTCTCGTGGACGGTGCGGGCGAATGCCACGGGGTCGGGCACGGAGTACTTGAGCCCGACGACGTTCGGGCACCGCCGCACGAGCTCGGTCACCTGGGCGCCCTGGACGATCGGGGAGCTGACGTAGGGAAGCACCGCGTTCTCGGGGACCGCGGAGGCGACCGTCGCGACATAGTCGACCCATCCCTCGGGGGACAGGTAAGGCAGCACGGGTTGATGGACCATCACGGCATCTGCCCCGGCGTCGACGGCAGCTCGCGCCTCGGTCGTCGCCGTGTCCAGGTCGAGCCCCACACCGGCGACGATGCGCGCGCGGCCTCGGACGGCGTCGAGGACTGCGTGGAGCGCGATGCGGCGCTCCGTCGGGGACAGGGCGTAGAACTCTCCGGTGTTCCCGTTCGGCGTGAGCACGCCGAGACCGGCGTCCACCAGGCGCGCTGCGAGCTCGCCTGCGGCCCGGTCGTCGATCGAACCGTCGGCGCGGTAGGGGAGGACGGGTATCCCGACGACGGTGGTGAGGTCGCAGGTCGTGTCGTGCAAGGCGGTCATGATGCTCCGTGATCGGTGGGGGAGGCGGTGGAGGGCAGTGGTTCGACGGGCTTGATCCGCACCCACAGGCCGTAGATGGCCGCACTGATCAGGCAGCTGAAGGCCGCGAAGACCAGCGGGCCGACATACGAGCCGCCTGAGAAGGTGAGGAACAGCCCGATCCCGATGGGGCTGATGAGATTGCCGAGCTGGGAGCCGAAGTTCTGGAACCCGGCCAGCGATCCGACCTGGTCGGGACTCGTCGCGACCTCGGCCGGGAGACTCAGGATGGCGGCCCCCGCGAAGGAGTGGGCGGCGCTGGAGACCGTCAGGACCACCATCAGCAGGGCATTGCTGTCGATGAAGGGACTGAATCCGATGCTCGCGCTGATCACCAGACCCGAGATGATCGGGATCTTGCGGGAGAGGCTCGGCGAGATGCCGGAGCCGAGCATCCGGTCGGAGACCACGCCGCCGAGGACCGTCGAGGCGATTCCGAGGAGCGCGGGGAGCGCGCCGACCATCCCGAACTCCGCCTCGGTGAATCCGCGGTCGTTGAGGAGGAAGCTCGGATACCAGGTGAGGAAGAAGGCGCCGGCGAGCGAGCGGAAGACGTACCCGGAGGTCAGGGCCCACGTCTGGTGGTTGGAGAGCAGGTCGCGCCACCGCGGGCTGCTGTCCTCGGTGGGAATCATCTCCGCCTGATCGGAGCGGATGTGCCGGAGCTCCTCCTCGCTGACGCGCGGATGCGAATCCGGAGAGCGATAGATGGCGAGCCAGCCGACGATCCACAGCAGTCCGACGAGACCGATGAGCAGGAAGGCCCAGCGCCAACCGGCGAAGACGGCGATCGACGTGACGATCGGGATGGAGAGGGCCTGGCCGATCTGCTGACCCATGTCGAAGAGGCTCGAGGCCACCGCGCGTTCCCGGCGGGGGAACCACTGGGAGACGATCTTGACGTTCGCGGGCTGCACCGGAGCCTCGCCGATCCCGAGGCCGAGCCGGAACACGATCGCGCTCGTGACGCCCGTGGACAGCGCGGTCAGCGCGGTCCAGATCGACCACCAGCCGACGGCGATCGGGTAGATGACCCGAGGGCCGAACTTGTCGAGGAGCCAACCCGAGGGGATCTGCGCGAGGGCGTAGGTCCAGAAGAACGACGAGAGGAGCACTCCTTGGACGGCCGGACTGATGTGGAAGTCCTCGGCCATGAAGGGGAGGGCGACGCTCAGGGCGGCTCGGTCGAGATAGGCGATGGTCAGGCCGAGGGCAGAGAAGGCCACGATCGTCCATCGCATGTGGCTGCGTCCGGCGCGTGCTGTCTCCGTGTGAGTGCTGGCGGTTTGAGTACGATGAAGCAACGTTGCTCCTTGAGTAGCGGAAGTGCTCCCTTCGGAGCACCGTCTGAGAGATGCGGCCCCGGAACTTGGCGGTGAACGGGCCGCATCTCGCTGTCAGGCTTCGCCTCCCTTCCTCTGCAATCGATCGAGGAATCCGGAGATGTGCGCCCTGGTGAGATCTGATGCCTCGTCGGCATCTCCCGCCTCGGCGGCGCGGAGGATGCTCCGATGCTCTTGCGCCTCGAGCTCCCAGCTGGGTCGACGGGCCCATGTGGAGACGGCGACGAGCGCCGTCCTGTCTCGCAGGCTCTCGAGCATCTCGAGGAGCACAGGGTTGCCCGCTTCTGCCCAGAGCGCGGCATGGAACGTACGGTTCGCGAGGCTGCGCGTGGGGGCGTCGTCCGTCGCCCCGGCGTCGTCGAGAGCCGAGGTCGCGATGTCCAGATCGAGTCCCCGGGCCACGCTGCGGCGCACGGCCTCGGGCTCGAGCAGCAGGCGCAGATCGTAGATGGCGACGGCGTCGCTCATGGTCAGCTCCCGCACGCGGGTCCCGGAGTACGGGCGGACGACGACCAGCCCGCTCATCTCGAGTGTCTTCAGAGCTTCCCTGACGGGAGTCTTGGAGACGCCGAGCTCCTGGGCGATCTCGGATTCGACGAGGGCCTGGCCAGGGGTGAAGCGGCCGCTGAGGATGCCCTGCTTGATCGACGCGAGGGCGAACTCGGTGCGAGAGGTGAAGACGGCGGGGGTGGGCGAGGCGGAAGGCACGTCATACATCATATACGACCCGAGTGATGGGCGCCATAGCTGCTGCGGGGCGACGCGGGGCTCCCCGGAACTGGACTGCTCAGCGCCTCACTCGTAGATCGCGATGAACCGGCCGACGACGCTGCCCGCTCGACGTCCACCCCCTGTTCTTCGTGCCCATGCAGCACCGGGCGTCGACCATGCGCGGGATGCGTCACCCCCCGCCTCGTCTGTCACCACTACTCCGCAGACTCGAGTCATCGATCCGCTGACCGTGCGGGTCCCTGCTCGAAAGGATGCGCCGCTAGGACGGCGCAGGTGATGACATGGCTCTGCCCCCTTCCGATCCCGTCGGCGGAGCGCCGACTTCCCACGGCCCCTTCGCCGAGCGCCCGGCATCGGCCGCGGCCCGGAGATCGTCGGCGCCGCTCGCACTCGCGGCCCTGATCGTCTGTGTGGCCGCGTTCGTGCTCGGTCTGCTCCCGCTGCTGGGGGCCACCCTCGCCGCGACCGGGATCGTGCTGGTCACTCTCGCAGTGCGGCGGGGCATCGCCACCAAGCGCACCTACGCGGCCGGCGCCGCTGCGGTGGTGGGCGGCCTGGCCTCGATCGTGACCACCGTCGCACTCGTCGGCCTGGTGGCCGCGCCCTCGTCCCCGTCGGCACCCGAGCCCACCGTCGCCGCGGGGGAGATGGACGGCGCCGACGGGGGCGATGCGGGCGAGCCGACCGAAGTGGACTCCGCTCCGGACGGCGACGCCACGGGAGGCGAGGCAGACCCTGCCGCCGAGGCGGACGGGCCCGCTGAGGAACCTGCGGTCGACCCCGAAACGACCGCCGCCCCTGAACCGGGGCCGACCGAGGATCCTGAGCCGACGGAGGAGACTGCGGCCGCGACGGTCCCTCCGGCGGACCTCGGCAGCTTCGAGGAGCTGGACGAGCGGGGTCTCTCCCAGATCGTGAAGGCGCCCGACGACCACATCGGCCGCCAGGTGGTCGTCTATGGCGCGATCACCCAACTCGACGCCGCGACCGGCAAGTGCTTCGTGCGACTCTCCATCTCCCATGCCCCGCAGGGACAGCGGTACGACTACGAGCACAACACCGTGGGCCTCGCCGGGGACGGGGTCTCCGACTGCCCGGTTCTGGACCCCTTCGTCACCGACGACGAGGTGAAGCTCTGGGTCACCATCGGAGGCAGCCTCAGCTACGACACCCAGATCGGCGGCAGCACCACGGTGCCCGTGTACCTGATCCACGAGGTCGAGCTGCTCTGATCAGCGAGGTCGCCGACGGCGGAGCCGACCGTCCTGCCGCCCTCAGCGCGGGGTGCTCTCCCGGACGATCAGGTGGAACTCCCGGCAACCCTGGCGGCTCGATCCTCGACCGCTCCGAGAAGCGGTGGGTCGAGAAGATGGACGATCCGAGCACCGCCCCTGAGGGGGCGGCACCTGCGGGCTCCTCACGCGGCGAGGCCCCCGTTCGCACGGAGCACCTGGCCGTTGATCCAGCGACCGTCCGGCCCGGCGAGGAAGGCGACCGCCGCGGCGATGTCCTCCGGGGTGCCGAGGCGCTCCAGCGGCGGCGCGGCGGCGAGAGCCGCGACCTGCTCGGGGCTCTTGCCGTCGAGGAACAGGTCCGTCGCCGTGGGGCCGGGCGCCACCGTGTTGACGGTGATGTCCCGGCCGCGCAGCTCCCGCGCGAGGATCAGGGTCATCCCCTCGACGGCGGCCTTCGACGCGGTGTACGCGCCATAGCCGGGCAGCTGGGTCGAGACCACGGTGGTCGAGACGCCCACGAACGCGCCGCCCGGGCGCAGACGCCGCGCCGCCTGCTGGGCCACCACGAAGCTGCCGCGGATGTTCGTGCGGTGCAGGGCGTCGAGCGTCTCCAGGTCGAGGTCCGCGATGGGGGAGAGCGCCATGCGCCCGGCGGAGTTCACCACCACGTCCACCCCGCCGAAGGCCTGCTCGACTGTGTCGAACAGGGAGGCGACCTGGTACTCGTCGGCGACATCGGCCTGGAACGCGAGCGCCATGCCGCCGGCGCCGCGGATCTCGGCGAGGGTCTGCTCGGCGGCCGCGGCGTTCCCGGCGAAGTTCACCCCGACCGCGAATCCGTCGGCCGCGAGGCGCCGGGAGATCGCATGGCCGATGCCGCGGGAGCCGCCGGTCACGATCGCGACGCGTCGGGCGGGAGAGGTGCTTGTACGGGAGGTGCTGGTGTCAGGGCTGGTCGTCATGTCGACCACGATGCGCGCCGAGCAGGCGCTGAACCAGGGGATCCCGTCCCCTGTCCGGGCCGCACGGGATGCGGCACACTGCCCGCATGAGCACGACCAGATTCCATGAGCTCGGGGCGTTCCTCCGGACGCGCCGGGATCGGATCCGCCCCGAGGAGGTCGGGATGACCGCGGGGCCCCGGCGGCGTGTTCCCGGACTGCGGCGCGATGAGGTCGCCCAGCTGGCCGGGGTGTCGGTGGACTATTACAACGAGCTCGAGCGCGGTGCCGGCTCTCAGCCCTCCGAGCAGATCCTGGCGGTCCTCGCCCGCGCCCTGCGCCTCACCCGCGATGAGCGGGACTACCTCTTCCACCTCGCCGAGCGGCCCGTGCCGCAGTCCGGCACCGGGGTGCACGTCCATCCCGGGATGCTCGACCTGCTCTCCCGTCTCCCCTCCACCCCGGCCCAGGTCATCACCGACCTGCACGAGCCGCTCGTGCAGAATCCACTGGCCGTCGCGCTGCTCGGCGACCAGTCCGGGCTGCGGGGGCGCCGCGCGAGCTTCATCCACCGCTGGTTCCTGGAGGAGCAGGCGCGCGAGATCTATCCCGCCGCGGACCACGCCCACCAGTCACGCAGCCTCGTCGCGGACCTCCGCGCGGCGGCGGCCGCCCGAGGGCCCCGCGACACCGAGGCCCGCCTGCTCATCGAGGAGCTCCTCGAAGGTTCTGCGGAATTCGCGGAGCTCTGGGCCCAGCACGACGTGGCCGTGCGCCGCCAGGACCGCAAGCGGATCATCCACCCGAGCCTCGGCACGATCGAGGTGAACTGCCTGAACCTGGTCAGCGAGGACGGCCGGCAGCGGCTGCTGTGGTTCACGCCTGCGCTCGGGACGGACAGTGCGGGGCTGCTGGACCTGCTGGGGGTGGTGGGGAGTGAGCGGGTCGGAGACTAAGGAGACGCCGATGACGAGCTCGTGGACGACGGCGTGGGGCATCACGACGCTGCCGGACGCTCCCCGGCCGGCAGCGCCTGGTCATCGAGCCCGACGGCGTCGGCGAGGCGCTGCGGTTCTGCAGCGAGGTGCTCGGCGCGCGCCAGCGCCCCGCGGAGCACCACGTCACAGCCGCAGATGCGTCCCTGCGTCGAACACGTGCGGCTCCGCGCCGCGCGCATCCAGAGTCACGTGGTCCCCCGGGCTGTGCGAGGAGAACCCGGGCTCGCGCACGATGAACACCCCGTCTCCGATCCGCAGCATGATGTCGGTCGCGTTGCCGAGCGGCTCGACCACGAGGATCGTGCCGTCGTGGGCGTCCTCCGTGCCGGGGGCGAGCGTGCACTCCGTCGGGCGCAGCCCCAGCCGCACGGAGGTGTGGTCTCCGAGATCCGCCTCGGTGACGTCGACCTCGAGCGAGGTGCCCTCGAGGCGCACCCGATGAGGTCCGACGACCGATGCGTCGAAGATGTTCATCCGCGGCTTGCCGACGAATCCGGCGACGAACTCCGTCGCCGGGGTCCGGTAGATCTCGGTCGGGGTGCCGTACTGCTCGAGGCGGCCGGCGCTCATCACCGCGATGAAGTCCGACAGGCTCATCGCCTCCTCCTGGTCGTGCGTGACATAGACGCTGGTCGCGCCGATGTCCGCGTGCAGGAGCTTGAGCTCGGCGCGGGTCTTGTCCCGCAGCAGCGCATCGAGGTTCGACAGCGGCTCGTCGAAGAGCAGCACACCGGGGCGCCGGGCGATCGCCCGTGCGAGCGCCACCCGCTGGCGCTGCCCTCCGGAGAGGGCCTTGGGTCGGCGGCCCAGGTGATCCTCGAGCTCGAGCTTCGTCGCCGCCTCGAGCACTCTCTGCGCGATCTCGGCCTTGGGCAGCTTGCGCATCTTCAGGCCGAAGGCGATGTTGTCCGCGACCGAGAGGTGCGGGTACAGGGCGTAGTCCTGGAACACGAAGGCGAGGTCGCGCTTGTGCGGCTCGAGATCCTCGACGGCTCTCCCGTCGACCACGATCGATCCGTCGGTGACGGACTCGAGGCCGGCGATCATGTTGAGCGTCGTGGACTTCCCGCAGCCCGAGGGGCCCAGCAACGAGACGAAGCTGCCGTCGGGGATGGTGTACGTCAGGTGTTCGACCGCGTAGCGGTCGTCCTTGGGGGAGTACTTCTTGCTGACTCCCTGCAACTGGATCTCGGCCATCAGCCCTTCACTGCTCCTTCGGTGATTCCTTGGACGATCCACTTCTGCGCGACGAGCGCCAGGACCAGGACGGGCAGCGCGGTGATCACACCGGCGGTCGCGGCCGCCGTGTAGTCCATCGCGAACAGGCCCTGGAAGGCGGCGGTGCGGACGGGGAGAAGCGGTGTGTTGTTCGAGGTGAGGACCTTCGCGAGGAAGAAGTCGCTCCATGCGGTGATGAACGCGAAGATCGAGGTCGCGGCGATGCCCGGTCCGGACAGAGGCAGCACCACGCGCCGGACGATGCCCAGGCGGGTGCAGCCGTCGACTCGGGCCGCCTTCTCGAGGTTCACCGGGATGGACTCGAAGAAGCTGACCATCATCCAGATCACCAGCGGCAGGATGAACGCGGTGTAGGTGAGGATCATGCCGAGCAGCGAGTCGTAGAGGCCGAAAGCGCGCAGCAGCACGAACAGCGGCACGGCGAGCACCACGGCGGGGATCGCCTGCACAGCCATCATCCCCAGCAGCAGGGTCTGCTGCCCGCGGAAGCGGAAGCGGGCGAAGACGTACGCGCACAGCGACCCGAGCGCCATGCAGATGAGCGTGGTCGCCGCGGCGACGATCAGGGAGTTGCGGATCGGGGTGACGAAGGAGCTGTCGGACAGCAGCGCCGCGTAGCTGTCGAACGTGAGATCACCGGGGGAGAGGTCCATGCGCTCGGAGCGCAGGTTGCTCGCCGGGAAGACGCTGTAGATCACCATCCAGCCGAAGGGGACGGTCAGGTAGAGGATCAGCAGCACCACCAGCGCGCGGTGGACGACGGTCCCGGCGAGGCCGCGCCGTCGGGGGCCGGCGGCGCGCGCGGGGCGAGCGGCCTGCCCGGAGCGGGAGGTCGTGGCGGCGGTCATGAGGCCTTGTCCTTCCGTCGGCCCAGCACCAGGATCCAGAAGATCGTCACCACGATGACGAGCCCCATGATGGAGATCGACATCGCGGCACCGTACCCGCGATCCAGGTAGCTGAAGGTGGTGAGATAGGCGAGGAAGTTGATGGTGGTGGTCGCCTCGGCCGGGCCGCCCGATCCTCCGGTGAGCACGTAGATGGTGTCGAACACCTTGATCGACCACATCGACTGCACGATGAACAGGAACATCAGGGTGCCGCGGAGATTGGGAAGGGTGACCTTCCAGAACTGGGCCCACCCGCCGGCGCCGTCGATGGCTGCGGCGCGGTAGATGTTCGAGGGGATCGCCTGCATCGAGGCGATGGTCATGAGGGCCAGGAAGGGCGTGAGCTTCCAGACCTCGGAGAAGATCAGGACGCCCATCACGAGCTGGGGATCTGCGAGCCATTGGATGGGACCATCGATGATCCCGATGCCCGTGAGCGCCGCGTTGGCGACTCCGTAGGTGCCGTCGAACACGAGCTTCCACATGATGCCGTTGACGACGGGAGGCACCGCCCACGGCACCAGCAGGAGCACCCGCGCGATGTTCCTCCCGCGGAACGGGTGCTGAAGCAGTCGGGCGATGCCGACCGCGAGAGCGACTCCGCCGAACACGGTGAACAGCGAGAACACGAAGGTGCGCCCCATGGCCTCGCGGAAGTTGTCGTCGCCGACGAGCTGCGCGTAGTTCCACAGCCCCACGAACTGCGTGGAGCCGGGCATCTTGTCGTTCATCTGGTAGAGCGAGAGCATCACCGCGTACAGCAGCGGATAGAGGAACAGCGCTCCGATGGTGAGGACGGCGGGGGAGGCCGCGAGGACCGCGAACCTGCGGTCCCCGCGCTCCCCGGCCGTGAGCTTGCGTCGCGTCATGCGGTCAGCCCATGTACTTGTCGACGATCGGGAGGAGCTCCTCCTGGGCGGCCTTCAGCGCCTCGGCCGGTTCCGCCTCCTGGTTCATGGCACGGAAGACCTGCACGGACAGCAGCTGGTCGAGCTCGTTGGACCAGGGGGTGCCATAACGCTGGACCGCGTACTCCGTGGCCTGCTCATAGGTGGTCACCACCGGCAGCGCCTCGACGGTCGCGGGATCCTCGAGGGTGGTCTGCGAGACGGGGAACCAGCCCTCCTTCTCCACGATCTGCTTCTGCGCGGTGGCTCCGGAGGCGAACTGGAGCCACTTCAGCGCGGCCTGCTTGTTCTGGGAGAAGCTGCTGACCGCGTAGCCCTCGGAGCCGTCGATGGAGGCCGAGCGGACCGTGATCCCCGGGATCAGCCCGTTCCCGGTGGTCTCCGCTGACGTCGCGGCCCCCTCGGCGGTGGCCGACGCCCACTGGAAGGGCCAGTTGAACACCGCGGAGGTACGGCCCTGGGAGAACACCTCGATGAGGTCCGAGGCGTTGGTGATCTGCAGCGAGGCCGGGTCCATCACCTTGTGCAGGTGCAGCAGCTCGACCATCTTCGTCAGCCCCTCGACACCGGCTTCGCTGTCCAGCTGCGGGGTCCAGTCCTCGTCGTACAGCTCTCCGCCGGCCAGCAGCAGGGAGCGCAGGAAGTTCTGGTACGCCCCGGCCGGGTTGCCGATGTCGCAGCAGTAGCCGTAGCGGCCGTCGACGGTGGTGGCCTTGGCCGCCTCGACGAACTCGTCCCAGTTCTCGGGGACGGTGTCGGGGTCCAGGCCGGCCGCTGCGTAGTGCTCCTTGTTCCAGAACATCGTCTGGACGCTCGCGAACTTCGGCAGGCCGAAGACCTTCGAGTCCCAGGAGACGGCATCCAGCGCAGGGCGGATGAGGTCCTCGGGGATCGCTTCGGGGGCGAGCTCCTGCAGCCACCCGGCCTGGCCGAACTCGGCGGACCAACCGGCCCAGGTCATGACCACGTCGATCGAGGCGTCCTGAGCGGCGAAAGCGGTGGCGAAGCGGTCGTGGAGGTCGTTGAAGTTGGCCATCTCGTAGTTCTTCACCACGATGCCGGTCTCCTCCTGGAACGTCTCGATGAGCCCCTCCTTGAACACCAGGTTGGTGTTGTCGTCGAGGATCGAGATCTCCGTGCCCTCGAGGGAGGTGTCGTCGGGCGCCAGAGCGCTGCCGGCGCCGTCGTCCCCGGCACCTCCGCCGTTCCCGGCGGCGCGCTCGGAGTCCGGAGGGACGCAGGAGGCGAGGCCGAGAGCGCCGACGGCGGCCCCTGCCCCGAGCACGCTGCGGCGGGTGGTGAGACTGGTGGTGCGTGACATCTGGATCGGTTCCCTTCAGGAGGTGATCGGCTGGACGGCACCGGTCTCCAATGACCGGTGGACGGCTTCGATGGCGCGGGTGATGAGCAAGCCGTGCGCGGCGCCGGGGAGGTCGAGATCGGCGCCCCCGACGGCGTCGAGGAAGTCGCGCATCATGTCTGCGGCGACGCCGACGGGGCGCCCGCGGTGGTCGTGGCTCGGGGAGCCGACGGTGGTGGTGCGCTCCGAGGTGGTGCGTCGGGCGCCACTGGCGTCGATGTCGAGGACGAAGGCCTCCTGCGTCGTCTCGATCTCGAAGCGGAACTCGAACACGGAGGGCTTCCCCAGCGGCTGCACCCAGCCGCTGTCGAGGTCGAGTATCGATCCGTCGGACATCGCGAAGCTCGCCGAGATCCGGTCCCAGGTGTCCACGCCGAGGGCGGGCAGCACGCGCCGGACACCCCGCGCGTACACCTCGACGGGCTCCGCGCCGGACAGCCAGGTCGCCATATCCAGCGAGTGCGGCATGAGGAACCAGGCGGGGCTGGACAGCGCCGCCCAGCCGAGCATCTCGGTGGGCACGTGGATCGTGTCCTGCAGCAGAGCGCGCTGGGAGACGAGCGCGTTGCCGCTCTCTCGGAGCTGCTCGCGCACGGTGCGGAACAGCGGGTTCCAGCGATTCTCGAAACCGACGACGATCCGGCCGCCGCCGCGCTCGGCGGCCGCGATGATCCGCTGCGCCTCCTCGGAGGTGGTGGCCAGCGGCTTCTCGACGAGCAGATCGACTCCTGCCTCGAGAGCGGCGACGGCCGGCCCCTCGTGGGCGAAGTCGGGGGTGGCGACGACCACGGCGTCGAGCTCGGCACCGCTGTCGAGCAGAGCGTCGATCGACTCGAAGGTGGGCACCCCGAGCTCTCCGCCGAGCTGGGCGGCGCGAGCGGGGTTCGGCTCGCAGATCGCGACCAGCTCGGCGCTCGGGTGGTGATGCGTGGTCTCGGCGAAGATCCGGCCGCGGATGCCGCCGCCGATGATCGCGATCTGGGGAGCCCCCATGTGCAGTACTCCTCTGTACTCGAGCTGTAGAATATGTTGGAGGACACTACAAACTAAGTCGGCCTTCGTCCAGACCGGTCTCATGGCGAGACCTGTTCGTGACCGAGCGCTGATCGGAGCAGCTGAGGATGATGGAATGGTGTCGAGTGCGTCAGGGCAGTGTCGGGAGCGGAGGGAGGGGTGGCGATGAGTGATGCGTCGGTGCTCACCGCCGCCGATCTCGGCGCCGCGAACCGCTCCCGGCTGATCCGGATCCTGCATCGCGACGGCCCTCAGAGCCGCGCCGGGCTCGCCGCAGCGCTCGGCGTCAGCAGGGCCACCGTCACCACCATCGTCCAGCCCGTTCTCGACGCCGGACTGCTCGTCGAGCAGGAGCCGGTGCAGCCCGCCGCCCGCCGCGGAGGCGGGCGTGCGGGAAAGCCGGCGCGGCCCCTGTGGTTCAGCGACGCGGTGATGCTCGGAGGGGTGTACGTCTCCGGGGACGGCGTGCACTGTGCGGTGCTGCGCATGGACGGCGAGGTGGTGCGCGAAGTCCGCGTTCCACTTGCGAGGGAGCATGTCGCCGAAGGTGTCCTCTCAGCCTGCGGTGACTTCTTCGCAGGCACGGCCCTGATGGGCGTCGGCGTCGCCGCCGCCGGCATGGTCGACACCGAGGCCGGCGTGATCCTCGAGATCTACCGGGCCCCGGGACTGACCGGGATGGCCATCGGTCCGGAGCTCCAGGAGAAGCTCGGCGTGCCCGTGGTGGTCGACCACCATCCACGGGTGCAGGCGATCGGCGACCTGTGGTTCGGTGAAGGGCGCGAACTGGCAGGCTTCGTCTCGCTCCACACCGGCGAGGTGCTCGGTGCGGGGATGGTCCATCGCGGGCGTGTGCTGCGCGGGGACCGCGGAGGCGGCGGCGAGGTGGGCCATATGGTCGTGGATGCCGGCGGTGAGCGCTGCGTATGCGGCCGGATCGGCTGCTGGGAGACGATCGCGACGCTGCCCTGGCTGCGCCGGGAGGCCGAGCGTGGAGGTCTCGACGGGGCGCGGGGGATGACCTGCGCGGAGCTGATCGCGCTGGCGGAGAAGGTCCCCGCGGCGAAGGTGCTGCTGCACCGGTACCTGCGGAACATCGCGCAGGGGATCGCCGATCTCGAGCAGGTGCTGGGCCTCCAGCGGTATCTCGTCCACGGGGATGTCGGCCACGGCGGGCGCCGCGTCGAGGAGATCCTCGCCGGGGAGCTCGACGGGATGCTCAACCGGCGTCGCGCACTCCCTCTGGTCACCGCCGTAGCGGACGACGATCGTTCGACCCTGCTCGGCGCGGCCGGATTGCTGCTGTCGGCGACGTTCTCGTTGGACGTGGATCGGTGACGGCGCGACCTGCCGACGTCGACGCGCCGTGCGCTCAGCCGTCGCTCGCTCAGCCCGTGAGCAGCTCGACCACGGTCTGCGCGAGCTCCACCGCGATGCCGTGGGCGGAGAGCGGGTCGTAGACGGTGCCCTGGTGGTGGGAGCTGAGCACGTCCGTGACGTCCTCGATCGTGAGGAGGCGCTCGGATCGCCGGCTCCACGGGAGATCGTCCGAGTCCGGGCTCTCCCCGGGCAGACCCGCGTCCCCATCCTCGCTCGTGGGGTTCAGCATGCGCTGCATGGGCCAGGCGCGGGAGCGCTCTGGACTTCGAGCAGCTCGCACCGGTCCGATGCACCGCCACCCACGAGGAGACCGGGGCCGAGCACACCGCCTGGACACTGCCGGGCACCTTCTACGGACAGGAACCGAGCCTGATCGTCAGCGTCGAACTGGTCCCCGACGCTGGGTGAAAGCCCGCCGGTCCGGTTCTGCACCGGGGCGCTCGGGTGAGGCGGCTGCTCGACGAGGTGTTCGCGGTGACGCCGGTGGCGTCGCAGTGCGTGCCCGATATGCTTCCCGCATGGTGATCTTTCGGGGGTGGGGCGGCCTGGCCGCCGCGTATGTGGTTCTGGCCCTGATCCTCTGCGCGGGCGTGGCGAGCACGCTCGTGCCGGAGTCGGCGCTGCCGTTCACGGCCGCCGTGGGGCTCTTCGCCGCCGCCGCGGCCACCTGGTTCACGGGGCAGGCGCTGAACCAGACGCGCCCGCAGAAGAAGATCGACGCCTGGTACGCGGAGCGCCAGAAGCAGCTGGACGAGCTCGTCGACTCGGGCCGGTTCCTCCTGGGGGCCGGTCAGCCCCCGCCCACCTCCCTCGAGGAGGCGCAGACCCAGGCGGATGAGCTCCTCGAGAACGAGTACCAGCAGGCCCGGCGCTCGCTCGACGTGCACACCCTGTTCTTCCTGCCCATGCAGTACTGGGCCCCCGTGATGGCGGTCGCCGCCGTCGTGGTGCTCGTCGCGGGGATCATGGGAGTCGTGGGCGGCTGATCGGCAAGCACTCTCACTCCGGTGTGGGCAGCCAGATCCATCCTTCGTCGGCTGCGGAGGCGGCGAGTTCCGCCCGCGGAGCGATCGCCCTGCCGAGGAACACCTCCCGGGCGACCACCGCGGCGATCACGGCGTCCAGTGCATCGTCCGACGCCGCGCACACGCCCTGGTGCCCTGCCCAGTCCAGCCACGGCCACCGGGCACCGAGCGCCTCGACGAGCTCGCCGCGCACCTGAGCTCCGGCCGCCTTCTTGTAGCGCTGGGCTCCGAATCCCCAGGCGGCCAGCGCCGCGCCCGGGTAGACCTCGCAGGCCACCCCGCTGCCGTCGAGCGGGGTGGGGATGTCCTGCTCGCGAAGGCGCGAGGCGATCGCCGCCCAGCGGATGGCGGGGTAGGCGATCTTGTCCGCGGCGACGCTGAGCGGCGTCTTGCCCACCCGCCGGTGCACCTCGAGATCCGTCTCCCGATAGAGCACGCTCCGACGCCAATCCGGTCCGGTGTTCAAAGGGGGCTCGAGATCGCCCGCCTGGTGCCCGGCGACCAGGTCGACGAAACGGCGCGGCCATCCGAAGGGCACGTCCACACCGGCTTTCTGCGCGGGGAGGATCGCCGCGAGCACGTCATCATCGCTCGCCCCCACGTGGACATCGACGATGCGGACGGCATCGTCCTCCTCGCGAAGCACTGCGAGACCCGTCCTGCGCGGGTCCGCCGCGAGATCGATGCCGGCGATGAGCCGAGGGGTCACTGTTCTCACCCGTCCGACCGCGAGAACCGGTTCGTCATGTGATTGCTCGCGGTCGCGAGCACCTCGCCGAGCAGCGCCTCCGTCGCGGTGCGGATCTGCTCGGCGATCGCCGTGTTCGCCTCGGCGAGCAGGCCCGGCACCGCAGCGTCGTCGGCCGACGACGCCGCCGCGGTCGCCGCGTGCACGGCCGCGTGACCGAGGGCCAGGGTGCGCTGCTGGTAGCGCTCGATCGCGGGGATGATCTGGGCGTGGTGCGCATCCGCGAGGGCCGCGATCATGCGTGAGGTCCAGTAGAAGCTGTCCGTGCTGACGCTCGCCCCGGTGGTCGTGAGGTAGGCGGGCGCGTCCTCGACGTTCGTGAACATCGGGATCAGCGTGGTGAACGGGAGCGAGGCGTAGGCGATCCACTGCAGCGCGCGATGGGACTCCGGAAGGTCCGGGCGGATCTGCAGGATCGCGAGCGCGTTGTGGCGGTTGATGCCGATGGGGCGGAACGCCCTGCGCTCGGCAGCGGTGCCGCGGGCGGAGTACGGGTCGTAGACGGTGCCCTGGTAGTGGGAGCTGAGCACGTCCTTGACGTCCTCGATGGTGAGGAGGCGCTCGGGCCGCCGGCTCCACGGGAGAGAGTCCGAGTCCGGGCTCGCCCCGGGCAGTCCCGCGTCCCAGTCCTCGCTCGTGGGGTTCAGGGTGCGCTGCATGGACCAGGCGCGGGGCGTGTTGTAGACGTGGTCGGCGTCGGTGTGGGAACCGAACGTCTCGCGGGGGTTGAACACGGCGGGGGAGTCGTCGCCCGTGCGCCGGGTGAGGTCCAGGTGGTGGGTGGCGAGGAACTCCCGCAGGTCCGGGCTCGCCAGGTGGTCGCGGCCCGGCCCCTCCGCGTCGTCGAGGTCGAAGGAGTCGATGCCCAGCTGGTTCGGCATCGTCACGTAGTGGTCCTCCGGGACGCGTCGCGCGATCCAGTGGTGCCCGCCCACCGTCTCCAGCCACCAGATGTCCTGCTCGTCGCTGAACGCGATCCCGTTCATCTCGTAGGTGCCGTGCTCCGCGAGCAACGCGCCGAGCCGCTCCACCCCCTCGCGGGCGGAGCGGATGTAGGGCAGGACCAGCGTCACGAAGTCCTCCTCGCCGAACCCGCCGGGCGCGCCTGTGGCCGGGTCGTGCTCCACGAGCGGGTCCGCGCCGAGCACGCGAGGGTTGCTGGTGATCGTCTCCGTGGCGCTCATGGCGACGTTGGCTGCGTTGATCCCGGCGCAGCCCCAGATGCCCTCATCGGGCAGCGCGTTCGGGATCGCGGTGTAGCGCAGCGGCTCCTCGGGCAGGGCGATCGTGCGCTTGCCGATCACAGAGGTGTAGGTGCGGGGCTGCTCGGCCGGCTGCACCACCACGACCCGCTTGGGATCGAAGGTCCCGTCGCTGGAGTCCTCATTGCGGGCGACCAGGGGAGAGCCGTCGGCGCTCGCGCGGCGGCCGACGAGGAGGGTGGTGCAGGGCATGGGGGAGGGCTCCTTCGAAGGGTGGCGGGTGGAGGGGATCAACGGTAGTCCCGTGCCGTGCGGGCGAGGTCCGGGCGCCCCGTGAGGGCCGACGGGGGACGGTTCCATCGTGTGGTGGATCGAGACCGACCACCTCAGGTGGCGACACCTGTCTGCAATACTCCCGCCATGCCAGACCTCGATGCGTTCCCGCACCATGTTTTCGACGCCCTCGGCGCGGAGCCGATCGTCCTCCAGGACCGGATCGGCGGCACCGTCATGGTCGTCGAGAAGCATCCCGAGAATGGCCCCATCACCCTGATCACGGCGGGCGCGTCGCGGATCCCCACCGACTCGGGCGAGCGGGTCGAGCTCGCGGTGGAGGTGATCGACGGTCAGCAGGGCGCCGCCCTGGTCGCGATGAGGATCGTCTGCGACGACATCGCGAACAACCGCCGTGTGCCGCCGGTGGGGTCCCCGTGGCGCAACAGCGAGCCGTTCCTGAACGGCACCGAGATCTCGGCGATCCTCGCGACGGGATCCCGGTGGGGCGCCGCCTTCGACGATGTGCGCTCCGAGGTAGGGGAAGTGCTCGGCCACGTCCGCACCCTCCGGCTGCTCACCGATGCCGAGGCGGGACACATCGCCGCGAACGGATGGGACTCGCTGCAGGGCGCTGCAGGGAGCCTCGACGCGCTCCTGGACGTGCGGCGAGCGAGCACGGTCGCCGCCGGCGGACTGCCCGAGACGATGCCCGTCTTCCTCTCGACGCTGCACGCCGAGCACCCGCCGCGGTGGGTGACCTTTACCGGCGGTGAGGTCCACTCGGTCACCGGTCTCGAATCGGAGGAGTACATGGCCGAGTCGAGCAACCACGAGGTCATCTCCGTCGGGACGTTCAGCGCACGCTTCCCCTTCGTGTGCGGGTTCCTGCGCGGTGCGCGTCCGGGGCAGACGGCGCTGTTCACCGATGGGTCGGGGGAGTTCGTGCTGGAGGAGGACTGAGCGGTCCGTGCCGCTCAGGCCACGACGACGCGCGGCCCCAGGGCCTGCACGGCGCCGACGTCAGGAGCCGGGAGCGCGGCGTCGGTGACGATCGCGTCGAACTCGTCGAGACGGGCCACGCGGTACTTCGCGAAATGGCCGAACTTCCCGGCGTCCGCCAGCAGCACGGACTCCGTGGCGGCGCCCATGGCAGCGCGCTTCGCGTCGATCTTCGCCTCCATCGGGGTGGTGATGCCGTGGCCGGCGTCCCAGGAGCTCGAGGAGATGAAGGAGATGTCCAGGGACAGCTCGGTGAGGGTGAGGGCGGCGAGGCGGCCGATCATCGACTGATTGGCGACGTCGACTCGGCCGCCCACGCAGATCAGGTCCACGCTCGGGTGGTCCAGGAAGGCTCCGGCGGTGCCGAGGTCGTTGGTGACCACGGTGAGCTCTCGTCGGTCCTGCAGCAGCGGCCGCATCGCCTGCACCGTGGTGCCCGCGTCGAGGTAGAGGGTCATCGAATCGGTGACCATCGCGGCGGCGGCCGCGGCGATCGCCGCCTTGGCCGGCATGTTCACCTGGGCCTTCGCGGCCCGCGGCGGCTCCTCGAGCAGGCGGGCCAGGGCGGCGACCCCGCCCTGGGTGGCCCGGGCGCGGCCCTGCTCGTCCAGCGCGGCGACGTCACGGCGCACCGTCATGTGGCTGACGCCGAGCTGCTCTGTGAGCTGTCGGTAGCTCAGGACGGGCTCGGTGCGCAGCAGATCGAGGATCTGCTGCCGACGCTGTTCAGGAATGAGGGGCGAAGTTCCCACGGTCCCACCTCCGGCGTCAGTGTACGGTCGCGACGGACCAGGGGCTGTTCCAGCGTTGCGCCAGTTCGGCGACCTGCTCGGCGCTGAGCTCGCGCCGGTCGGTGCCGGCGGTGAGCAGAGCGATGCGGCACGCCTCCTCGAGCTCCACGGCCCGTTCCACCGCCTCTGCGATGCTCGCCCCGGCCACCACGGAGCCGTGGTTCGCCAGCAGCGCCGCCCGGAACGTGCCCGGCTCCTCGAGCACGTCGGTCCCGAGCTGCGGTGAACCCGGCATGCGATACGGCAGGAGCGGAGCGCGACCCACGCGCATCACGAAATACGGGGTCAACGGCGGCACGGCGCTCACCTCGCTCCACGGCGCGGTGCAGGAGAAGGCGGTCGCCTGCGGGGAGTGGACGTGCACCACCGCGTGGTGCGCAGGATCCCGCTGGTAGAAGCCCACGTGCAGCGGAGTCTCCTTGGACGCCTTCGCGCCGCCGTGCACGGTGCCGTCGGCGGCGAGGATCGCGAAGTCCTCCGGGCGAAGAGCGCCCAGCGAGGTGCCGGTGCCGGAGACGAGGATCCTGTCGTCGTCCCGGGCGGAGATGTTGCCGGAGGTGCCGGGGCTGAGCCCGGCGTCCACCAGGGCGCGACCCGCGGCGATCAGCTCGTCGACGATGCTCATGCCAGCACCTCCCACGCAGCGGTGAACATGTCCTCGGCGCCGAAGTTCCCGCTCTTCAGCGCGAGGGCGATCGGTGTGCCGTCGGGGCCGGAGGCGAGGGACCAGCACACGCCCGGGGCGATCTCCGGGCCGATCCGCAGGACGGTCGCGCCGAGGGCACCCACCACGGCGCCGCTGGACTCGCCCCCGGCGATGATCAGGGAGGTGCAGCGGCCGGAGCTGACGAGTCCTGCTGCGACGTCGGCGATCACCGTCTCCACGGTCGCGGCAGGGTCGAGGGAGTCGTCGGGAGAGAGGACATCCTCGCGGGTGCGGGCTGCGCAGACGACGGGGATCGCGGCGTCGTCCTGGGCGTCGATCCACTCCAGGATCCGTGCGACGGCGGCCGACGGGTCCGCAGCGGCGGCTCGAGGCTCGATCACGTGCACGGGCTGGGTACGGGCGGCGTGGGCGATCTGCGCGAGGGACTGCGCGGAGACCGATCCGCACAGCACCGCGCGCCGGCGCGGAGGCGGGGCCTGCCAGTCCTCGACGGTGCCGGTCGGTCCCGGGATCCCGAGTGCGAGCCCGGAGCCGCCGGAGACGAGGACGTCCGCGGCCGTCGCCGCGCCGATGGTGCGCAGGTCCTGGTCCGTCTCGGTGTCCAGGACGAGGTACGGCGCGGTGGCGGCGGCGAGGGCATCGCGCAGCGCGTCCGCCCCCTCGAGGAGCGTGGGCCGGTGGATCTCCCCGACCTCGTGCGCGGTCTGCGGGGCGAGCAGCTCCGCGACGGAGGAGCGGGTCATCGGGGTGAGCGGATGGTGCCGCATGGGGGAGTCCTCGAGCAGCTGTTCGTGCACGTGCAGCAGACCCTCGCGCACGCGCCGGCCGTTGGCCGGCAGGGAGGGGACCACCACGCAGCGCTCGGCACCCAGCAGCTCGCGGGCCGCATCGAGCACGGGGCCGATGTTGCCGCGGTCGGTGGAGTCGAAGGTGGAGCAGTACTTCACGTAGAAGCGCGTCGCGCCCCAGTTCTGCAGGCGCGCCAACGCGGCGCGGGAGCGGGAGACGGCGTCCGCCACCGGGGCGGTGCGGGTCTTCAGCGCGACCACCACGGCGTCCACCCCCGCACGCTGCTCGGGAGAGAGCTGAGCGTCCTCGATAGTGACCACCACCCGGTGGCCGGAGGCGCGCAGCATCATCGCCAGATCCGTCGCGCCGGTGAAGTCGTCCGCCACTGCTCCGAGCATGGCGTCCCCTCTCTGCTGTCCTCGAGTGCTCTCGGCCCGCCGACGTCCGGCGGCGAGCACTGCTGATGCTCTCACACTTGGGCCAATCAGTGTGAATCGATGGTGCGATAGTTGACAAAGCTGGAATCTCTGTCATCGTTGTCCGAGTCCATCCACCCATGACGACAGTGAGGGCCGACGGTGCTCCTTCCACATCCCGACCGGGACCGCTCACCCCTGCGCATCGCGCTCACCGGTGCCAACGGCGGCTACGGCCGTACCTTCCTCGCCCAGCTCGCGTGCACCCCGGAGATCCTGCCGGCGGTTCTCGTCGACCCCGACACCGCCGGCGTGCAGGCCATGCTCCGCGACCTCGGCCTCGCGGACCGCGCCACCGTCGCCGAGACCGCAGAGCACACCGCTCAGATCGTGGCCGAGGGGGGAATCGCCCTGGTCGCCGGGATCGAGGCGATCGCCTGGGACGCGCTCGACGTGCTCGTCGAAGCCTGCGGCAAGGTGCCCCACGGCTCCGCCTATGCAGCCTCCGCGCTTGAGAACGACACCCACGTGGTGATGGTGAGCAAGGAGGTCGACACTGTTGTCGGTGCGGCCCTGCATGCCCGCGCCCAGGCATCGGGCCTCAGCTACCTCCCCGGCGACGGGGACCAGCCCGCGAACCTGCTGCGCCTGCTCGACTGGGTCGCCGCCGTGGGCCTCGACGTGGTCGCGATCGGCAAGGCCGGCGAGTACGACCTGCTCTTCGACCCCGCAACCGGCGTCGTCACCCAGGCAGGGGAGACCATCGACGCCCCGGCCCTGCGGGAGCTTCTCGAGCTCGGCGAGGACCCCCGCGGAACTCTCGCCGCCCGTGCCGACGTCGTCGCGCCGCTCAAGCGCGCCGCCGCCGCGGACTCCTGCGAGATGACCGTGGTCGCCATGCGCACGGGCACGATCGCCGACGTCGAGTCCATGCACTACCCCGTCGCCCGCATCGACGAGCTCGCGGACATCTACGCCGCCCGCGAGCACGGCGGGATTCTCGCCACCGACGGCGCGGTCGACGTGTTCAGCGCCCTGCGCCTTCCCGGCGAGGCCAGCTTCGCCGGAGGAGTGTTCGCGGTGGTCCGCACCGGCGACCCCGCCACCTGGGAGATCCTGCGCGGCAAGGGCCACGTGATCAGCCGTGACGGCCGCTATGCCTGCATCTACTGGCCGTACCACTACATGGGCGTGGAGACCCCGCTGACGGTGCACGCCGCCGTCGACCGCCGGCCTGCGCCGACACCCCACGCGAGCACCGTGCTCGCGGCGCGGGCCGTCCGTGACCTCGCCGCCGGCACCGAGCTCGCCGTGCGCGGCCACCACCACGAGATCGACGGCGTCGCGCCGGTCATGCTCGATGCCGCCGCCGACGCGACCGCCTACTACCTGCTCGACGGGGCTCGCCTGCTGCGGGACGTCCCCGCCGGTGACCTGATCCGTGAGAGCGACGTCGACGGGATCGACCTGCTCGCCCGCGACCTCCACCGCGAGGGCCGCACCCTGACCACCACCCACCGAGGAGTGACGCGATGACGCACCACACCACCCCGGGGATGCCGCGGACGTCCCGTCCCTGCGAGACCGCGGAGCGTGCCGCATGACCATCGAGATCATCGCCCTCATCGGGCTGGTCGCCGTCTTCGCGATCTCTGCCCTGCGCAACGTCCACATGGGTGCCCTCGCCCTCGTCTTCTCCTTCATCGTCGGGATCTTCCTGGTCCAGGAGAGCCTCGATGACGTGCTCGGCGGCTTCCCCGTCGATGCGCTGATCATCCTGCTGGGCATCACCTACCTCTTCGGGCTCGCCCACGAGACCGGCACCATCGACTGGCTCGTGGACCGTTCCCTGGCCCTGATCGGCAACCGGGTGGCGCTGCTGCCCTGGGGGCTCTGGGCGATCGCGACGCTCGTCGCGTGCCTGGGCACCTCGCACGCCGCCTTCGCGGTGGTGCCGATCGCGATGACGCTCGCGCACAGCCACCGCATCAACTCCACGATGATGGGCATCGCGATGAGCTCTGCGATCGTGGGCGGCGCGCTCGCACCGACGAGCATCGTGGGCATCACCGTCATGTCCGTCGCGCGGTCCTCGGACATCCCCTACAACCCGGCCCTCATGTTCGGCCTGTCCATCGGGGTCAACGCGCTCGTGGTCGCCGTCGCCTTCTTCCTGTTCGGCGGCCGTGAGCTCATCGAGCGCACCCGCGCCGCAGGCCGGGTCGGGGACATCCCGGCAGGTGCCGACGGCGCCGGTGCCGGTGGCGGCATCGCCGTGGACCGCCGCACCGATGCGCCGGCCACGACGGAGCGCACGTCCCTGACCGCTATGCAGCTGCTGGTGCTCGTCTCGATCCCGCTGCTGATCATCTCGTTCTTCCTGCTCACTCTCGCCGAGGTGGACATCAACCTCGGCGTGGTGGCCCTCGTGATCGCCGTCGTGATCGCGCTGATCGATCCGAGGATCGGCAAGTCGGCGATGAAGCGGATCGACTGGAACACCATCCTGCTGCTGGGCGGGATCATCACCTACGTAAGCGTGCTGACCCGGCTCGGCGCGATCGACCAGCTCGGCGAAGCGGCGCGCTCCGTCAGCTCCCCGCTGATCGCCGCGCTCGTGATCTGCGTGATCGCCGCGCTGGTCTCCGCCTTCGCCTCCACCATCGGCATCATCGGCGCGCTCGTTCCGCTCGCCGTGCCGCTGCTGGTCCCCGGCGGTGGGCTCGAGATGACCGGGTTCATCTATGCCCTCGCGATCTCCGCCTCCCTCGTGGACTGCGCCCCCTTCGGCACCACCGGCGCGACGATCGTCGCCTCGACGGTGGAGGAGCACCGGGCGCGCGTGAACCGGAATCTCACCCGGTGGGGGCTGTCGATGGTGATCATCGGGCCGGTGGTGACGCTGGCGACGATGGTGGTGCCGTTCATGATCGCGGCTTGAGGACCGCCTCCCTGCCGGAAAGTCTGTGTCGCTGCAGGGAGAGAGCGCAACACGTCGTCCGATCATTCGACGCGCCCCCACCTGCCGCAGGGGAGCGCGCACCCACGCAAAGGAGCACCATGAGCATCGAGAGCGCCGAGACCAGTTCTCCCCCGCGGAAGGGCGCAGCGACGAACGTCCGATGGAGCATCGTCGTCATCCTGTTCCTGTTCTACACGGTCAACTGCATAGACCGTGCGGCGCTCGGGGTCTCTCTGCCGAGCATCACCGAAGACTTCCACCTCTCGGCCACCGTCCAGGGCGTCGTCCTCAGCGCCTTCTTCTGGGCCTACTGCCTGCTGCAGATCCCCGGGGGCATGGCGGCTGACCGGTTCGGCCCCCGGAAGGTCATCGGTGTCGCCGCCACGATCTGGGGGCTGTTCACGGCGTCCGCGGGACTTGCCGTCAACGGCTTCACTCTCATCCTCTCCCGCATCGGGCTCGGAGCGTTCGAAGCTCCGTACATGGCTTCCGCCAGCAAGCTCGTCGCGAACTGGATGCCGCCGAAGCGCCGAGCGAGCGCGGTCACCCTGATCGACTCGGGGGCACCCCTCGGCTCCGCCATCGGTGGACTGCTCATCGCCTGGCTCATCTCGTTCACCGGCTCCTGGCGATGGTCGTTCGTGATCATCGGCCTGACGACAGTGCTGATCGGCGTCCTGGTCTCGCTCTACATCCGTAACCGCCCCGCCGATCATCCGTTCACCAACCAGGACGAGGTCGACCTCATCGAGGTCCCCTCGGAGGAGCTCGGCGAGAAGCCGGGGCTCAGCGCCCCGAACGTCGCCGCGATGGTCATCGGCCGACTCGGCTGGGCGATGGTCTTCTGGGGACTCGTGACCTGGGGGCCCAGCTATCTGAGCTCTGCACGCGGCATGGACCTGACGTCCATGGGGTTCGCGATCTTCCTGATCTTCCTGTGCGGTGCGGCGGGTGAGATCCTCTCGGGAATCCTCGCCGACCGCCTGCAGCGCCACTTCCCGCGCAACGTGTCGTTCAAGCTCCTCTTCGGAGGTTCAGGGGCGCTGAGCCTCGCCGCGCTCATCGCGCTCCCATTCGTCGAGGACGCGAATACGGCCGTGGCGCTGCTGTGCGTGGGCGTGTTCTTCAACCTGTTCGGCGGCCTCTACTGGACCATCCCCGGCATGCTTGCGAAGCCTGATCGCGTCGGGCTCGTCGGAGGCGTCATGAACTTCGCCGGGACTTCTGCCGGGATCGTCGTCCCTATCGTCGCCGGCGTCCTGCTGGACCTCACCGGCGGCTATACCGCCGTCCTCGTCTTCCTCTCCGGTGCGGCGGCCGTCTACCTCGTCAGCTCGCTGGCGATCAACTTCGAGGGATCCGGCAAGGAGGTCGAGGCTCGTGCCTGATCTCTACGAGGGTCCGATCATCGACGCCCATCACCACGTCTGGGACCTGGCACGGAACCCGCACCCGTGGCTGGAGCCAGGGGCGCGGGTCCCGCACCGGTACGGCGACTACGACTCCATCAAGAAGGACTACCTGGCGCGCGACTTTCTCGCTGATGCGGTACCCGCCGGAGTGCGCGGCAGCGTCTACATGGAAGCCGAGTGGGACCCGGAGGACGCGATCGGGGAGCGTCGCTATATCGAGGAGCAGCGCCGTGAGTCCGGCGTCCCTGGAGCGATGGCGGCCCAGGCCTGGCTCGATGCCCCGGACATCGCCCAGGTCCTCGCCTCCCACGCCGCCTCGGGGATCGTCCGCAGCGTCCGCCACAAGCCCGGGGAGTCGAATGAGTCCCACGGATCCGGAAGAGGCCGCACGCTGATGAGCGATCCCGACTGGCGCGAGGGCTATGCCCGCCTCGAGCAGCACGGGTTTCATTTCGAGCTGCAGACTCCGTGGCAGAACCTGCCGGAGGCGGTCTCGCTCCTCGAGGAGTTCCCCGGCATCACCCTCGTCCTCAACCACTCCGGTGTGCTCCTGGACCGCTCCGAGGAGACGCTCGCGGGTTGGCGAGCGGCGCTCGGAGCCGTGGCCGATCATCCCAACGTCGCCATCAAGGCGTCGGGACTCTGCGTCCAAGGCCTGCCCTGGACCGTCGCGCTCAATCGTGAAGTCGTGCTGGAGATGATCGAGATCTTCGGTGCCGAGCGGGTGATGTTCGGCAGCAACTTCCCGGTCGACGGCATGTTCACGACCTACCGCGATCTCGTCGACGGCTATAGGGAGATCGTCAGCGAGCTGTCCCTGACCGTGCAGCACCAGTTCTTCTTCGGGACGGCGGATCGGCTGTACGCACCGGAGCTCTTCGTCAGCTGAGCGGAGTTCCCCCAGACATTGCGCATCTGACCGCCGCTCGCGTGCTCCTTCCGGGATGCACTGGGCGGGCGGCCAGATGCGTTCGTGAGCCCACTCCTTCACCGCACCGCCCAGCACGCCGCGAACGAAGTAGCGCTGCATCGAGACCACCACGACCAGCGGCAGCGGGATCGCGATGAACGTCGACGCCATCACGAGCGTCTCGCCCTGGCCGGTGGGCTGCACCATGCCTGCCGTCATCACGGTCCGGGGCGGGTTCAGTTCGGGGCCGCCGAGGACGATCAGCGGGATGAGGAGGCCGTTCCAGGATCAGAGGAACTGCATGATCGCGAGCGTCGCCCTACCGCCCGCCACCTGACCCGGCAGTGATCTGCATCTCAATCACGGAATTCTTATTGATGGATAGTTGGGTCGATCTGAGAACCGCTCAATGTCGACCCACCCTAGCATGCCCATGCAAGCACTGCAGGTCAAAGGCACTTTCCCGGCCGCGTTCCTCCATCGCAAGCGTGTCAGTATCGGAGGTGCCGGAAAGATGTTTCGGTGATTCCGGTCGACAAAAGGAGAAGCCGATGAAGATTCGCACCGGTCGCACCAGCTATCGGGTTTGTGAACTGAATGAACGGGACCGGGGCTGGCGGGTCGACGGAATCGTCCGCATTCCCTGGTGGAGGAGGCACGTTCGTTACTTGGACGCGCACGCCGAGGCGCTGGGCGGTGTGTTCGCGTCCCGTCTTCGGGGCTGGCGGACGTGGAACTTCACGGCGAGTCAGTCCGGTGCCGTGCTGTCCTTCAGCTTCGCTGCTGTCCCAGCGTCCACCGGGGAGGCCTGAGGTTTCGAGGGGTGCAACAAGCAATCCGGGCGTGGCCATTGTGATGGCCATGCCCGGACTGCTGAGTTCAATCCGGATGTCGTGCAACGCCCGTAACCTTCTTCTCGTGACAGCCTCGGGCGGCAGGCGGCGGTCCGAGGTGCGTCAGTACAGCGACGCCTTCCCACGCGCCTGCAAGAGATCGATCTTGTGGGCTGCCGTCTCCTTCATCGCGGGCACGGCGACAGGCTGGATGACGTCGGGCTCGCGGAGCTTCGCATCGGCGAGAACCTCGCGGTAGGACTGGTGGTACGAGGACTTGATGTCGCTGGAGATGTTGATCTTGTTGATCCCGCGCTCGACGGCCCCGTCTCGACGCAAGCCGCGGCCTCCGCCCGCTGCGACCTATCGGGACCCGCATTCCACAGGCGATGAGAGTCGCGGGGTACCCCGCCACGTGAGTCATGGACGCCTCGCGAGGTGCGAGCAATCTGGCGGCGTCCCTAGTCTTGTGCCTCTGCTTCCTTCCCGTGCATCCACAGCACGATGTCGAGTGCGCGAAGAGTGGAGAGATCGGGTCGACCGCCGCTCTCCTTGATCTCTTCTGCGCGCTCAGTGAGATATGTGTCCGCGCTGAACTCGTTCGGCCGCATCCGCCACACCTAGAGGCGAGGCGAGCCGAAGCTCAAAGGCACAGCTCAGAGACACGATCCTGCACCGGAAGTCAACGTTGTCTTCTGCCGCAACGTCCTTCAGGATGGTCGCCGGTCTAAGGGGGCACAGGCGGTGGACGCAGCCATGAGGAGGGCGCAGCAGGTGGAGATCGAGCAGCGGGCGATCGAGGAGATGTACGCCCATCTGGACGGCGAGCAGGACAGGATCGCCGCGGCGAGGGAGGCCGAGAGGGCCTCGCACGTCGAGAGCATCGAAGCCCGGGAGGCGAGGGAGGCGACCGTGGCCCGACTGGGCGGAGCGCTGGAGCGGCTCCGGTCGGCAGAGCGGTCGCTGTGCTTCGGACGCGTCGACGGCACGGACGGGCAGTCCCACCGGATCGGCCGGATCGGACTGCGCAGCGAGAGCGGCGAGATCCTGCTGGTGGACTGGCGCGCCGAGGCCGCCCGGCCCTTCTACGCCGCGACGATGGCGACGCCGATGGACCTGTGCCGCCGGCGGCATCTGCGGATCGAAGACCGGCAGATCGTGGAGCTCTCCGACGAGGTGCTCTCCGGGGAGGCACTGCCCGCGCGGGACGTGGTCGGCGATGATCCGCTGGTCTCCGCCGTGAGCGGGGCACGGACCGGGCGCATGCGCGAGGCGGCCGCGACGCTGCAGCACGAGCAGGACGAGATCGTCCGCTCCGAACATCGCGGCACGATGGTCGTGGACGGCGGGCCGGGAACGGGCAAGACGATCGTCGCCCTGCACCGGGCCGCCTACGTGCTCTACGCCTTCCCGACAGTTGCCGCGCGCGGGATGCTCGTGGTCGGCCCGAACCGGCGCTTCCTCGACTACATCTCCCACGTGCTGCCCTCGCTCGGCGAGAACGACGTGGAGCTCAGCACGACGACGGCACTCACCGGGGACGCCGTGACCGTGGCGGACTCGGAAGAGATGGCTCGCTGGAAGGGACGCCGGGTGTTCGCCGACCTCCTCGCACAGCGGGTCGACGCCCACCGGCCCCACGGCGTCCCGCTGCGGCTCACCACGGCGCACGGCACGACGGTGCTGGATCCTGCGCGGGTCGATGCGGCACGCCGCAGCGCCCTGCAGGGCGGCGCCGGCCACCATCGCGCACGGGCACTTTTCCTCGAGCACGTCGTGGACGACCTGGTGAGCGAGCTGGAGCGGCAGACCTCCCAGGAGATCACCGACTACGAGGAGGAGCTCAAGGGGATCGGGATCGACCTCGACCGGATGTTCGCCGGCGGTTCGGCGTCCGCGGGGGCTGAGGCGTCTGCCGACGAGCTCGACATCGACTGGGAGCTCCTCCGGGAGGAGCTCCTCGAGGACCCGGGCGTCGAGCGGGCTGTCGAGAAGGTCTGGCCGGTGCTCCGGGCGGAGGGCCTGCTGCGCGGCCTGCTCGGCGATCCGGACGCCCTGGCCGGGGCGGGTCTCCCCGCCGAGGTGATCGCGTCCTTCGGATCCCGGGCAGGGGAGAGGTGGAGCAGCGCTGACCTGCCGCTGCTCGACGAGGCGCGGGCGCTCGTGGATGGGCTGCCCGAGAAGGTCTACGGCCATGTCGTGGTCGACGAGGCCCAGCAGCTCACAGAGATGGAATGGCGGATGCTGATGCGCCGCTGCCCGAGCCGCTCCATGACGATCGTCGGCGACCTCGCCCAAGCAGGGCCCACCACCACGCTCACCACCTGGGACGAGGCGCTCGAGCCGTTCGTCGGCGCGAGGTTCGAGCACCACACGCTCACCATCAACTACCGCACCACGGCCGAGATCCTCGAGGCGAGCGGATCCGTGCTCGCCCAGATCGCTCCGACGCAGCGCCTCTCGCGCTCGATCCGCCACGGGGATGCGCCGACGGCACTGGACGTTGCCGACGCGGATCTCGAATCCGCACTCGTCGATCTCGTGGCACGCCTGACGGGGGACCACCCCGACGAGATGATCGGCGTCGTCGTCACCCCGGAGCGCGCTCAGCAGATCGCTCTCGGGATGGCGTCGGAGAAGGTCACTGTCGTCCCAGCTCCCGAAGCGCGAGGGCTCGAGTTCGACACCGTGATCCTCGTGGACCCGGACGGAATTCGCGATGAGAGCTCGGCGGGGCTGCGTGATCTCTACGTCGCGCAGACGCGGGCGACGAAGCGGCTGGTCACTTTGACGACCGCGCCGGTCGCTGTGTCGAGCGGCCGGGCGTAAGGGCTGCGGTACTGCTGACCGGCCTGGCGCTGTGGAACGAGACGCTGCTGCCGCTGGTGCTCAGCACCGAGAACTGTCCCACCCGTGCCGGACACTTCCGCCATGGAACTCTCGTGGGAGCTCGAACAGCTCGGACGGGCCGCGTCGCCGGACATCGTGCTCGAGGGGCGGAGCCTGCTGCATCGCGTCGCCGACCTGATATGTCACGACAGCGGGTCGGTGGAGGCCATCGTTCGCGGGGACCAGGCTCACCTAGTTGTTGCTGGTCATGACGTTGTAGTCACGGAGCGGGGATGAAGGAACGGGTCCCTGACCGGCACGATGGGTGGTGCTGAAGCCGTCCATCTCGCAGGAAGAGACCCGTTCCATGACCCACCGTAATGCCCCGCTGACCGTGCTCGGAAGACAGCGAGCCGTCGCGCAGGTGATCCAGAGAGGACGCCCGATCGCGCACGTCGCCGCGGAGTTCCACATCGCCCGCTCGATCCTGTCGAAGTGGGTCGGCCGCTTCCGCGAGCACGGCGAGTTCGGCTTGGAGGACCACTCCAGCACGCCAGCGAACCGACCTACGCGCCTCCCGGTCTGGGTGGTGGAGCTGATCGAGTTCTGGCGTCGGAAGAAGAAGTGGTCCGCGCGCCGGATCGCCCGCGAACTCGCCGACGGGCACCAGTACCGCTGCTGCGTGCGGACCGTGACTCGCTGGCTGGATCGGCTGGGATTGAACCGGATCCGAGACATCACCCCGGACGGCGAGAACCTTCGCTCGCCTGGGAAGATCATCGCCTGCTATCCCAGTCACATGGTCCACATGGACGTCAAGAAGATCGGCAAGCCCCGCGACGGCGGGGGCTGGTGGGCCCATGGCCGCGGCTCCGCACAGGACAAGAAGAAGCATCGCCAGAGAGTCGGCTACACCTACCTCCACTCGATCATCGACGGGTTCTCCCGGCTGGCCTACACCGAAGCACTCGAGGACGAGACTGCCGCAACGAGCATCGCGTTCTTCCACCGAGCCCGGGCGCTCTTCGCCGCGCACGCCATCACGCGGATTCCCCGCCTGGTCACCGACAACGGCAGCAACTACACCGCCAAGGCATTTCAGCGATCTACCAGCGCGTTCATCGGCCGACACCAACGCACCAGGATCTACAACCCGCGGCACCACGGGAAGGTCGAGCGCTACCAGAGGATCCCCACCGACGAATGCCTCTACGCCCGGGCCCACGCCTCTGAGAACGAACGGCGAGAGGCCATCGCGGTCTGGGTCCACCACTATGACTACCATCGGCCCCACACCGCCTGCGGCGATCAGCCCCCGGCCTCACGCTTCCACACCGGCGTCGACAACGTCATGGCCATCTACAGCTAGTGGACGCCGAAGTCCTTCGCGATCTGCGCGAGAGTGACGTCGTCCTCACGGGACCGGGCCACTCGCACAACATCCTCGCGGAACTCCTGCGTGTAGGGAGCGGGCATGGTGCACATCCTTCCGGGCCGTCCTACGGGCAAGCCAGGTCAGGTGTCACCTATCTGCGCGGCAGCCCCCGCCGAGGTATGCAGGTGTCCGGCCCCGTCTCGACGCAGGCCGCGGCCTCCGCCCGCTGTGACCCATCAGGACTCGCATTTTTTTGGGAGTCGCGGGATGTCCTGCTATTTGAGTCATGGACGCCTCGCGAGTTGCGAGCAACCTGGGGCACTGAGCGCGAAGCCGTCATGCATCATCGCCCCCCAGTCAAAATTGTAGAGCCAGTTCTATCGGGTAATCGAGCTGCAATTTATGACCACCTTGGCTCAGTGGGTGCCCAATCTTGAATGTGGAATTTAATAGTTCTCGGGGCCGAGTCGATGGATGCGGTGTATGCGACCTCCCATTCCCCATAGAAAACTGAGGCGTTTGCGGAGTAGGTTGCCGAGTCATCTTCATTAGATTGCCAGGTGAAAGGGGTGGTCGCACCAGGGGGAGTAATTGAAAGCTCCCCATGCTCTCTGTACATTGACGGTCCGAACCATGTGGTGACGTTTTCGCCGGACACCATCAAGGTGCTCGCCATAAGGTCGACACCTGATGTGTCTAGATCAATGTAATGACTTAGCTGTTTGGGGCGAAAGCGAATCGCGATTCGGTCGCAGAGTCTGACGAATTTGCTTGAGGCGTTATGAAGTGCGTAAATGGCACTAAACATCTCTGACCGTGCTGACGACCTCCGAGGCCCACCACGCTCGACCAGTAGGGCGATTGCGGGATTACTTTGGAGGTATTCTGCAATATCAATGGATTCTCTGTTTTCGGGACCGGCTGCACGACTTGAAGAGAGCTGGAACGGACCAGTAGTCCTATTCGGACTAACTTGCGAAAGGATGTGCTCGAATCGTCTAAACCAGCGCGGACGCTGGAGATTCTCTGCTACAAGTATTGCCATGAACGGTTCCGCTGGTACCCTCAGGCGAGCGCACTGATCTTCAACTTCCGCCAGCTGGGGGGCAATGCGTTTCAAGGTCCGATCGATAACTCCATCGAACTGAACAGTGTCAAGTTGCATTGCGCGCCCAAGCACGGCTAGGGCCGCCACGAAGAGGGCTGTAATGATCGCCTCAATGAGTGCCTCGCCAGGTGGGAGAATCTTGTCCATCCATGGCGTGATCAGTGCACCCGCAACCGCCCCGAAGGTCACAATTGCGCTCGATGCGATTATCCACTCCATGTCCAGCCAGGAGGTGGTTCGCGCATTCCGCCGGCGCCCGATGACAGTAAGTAGAGACGTAGTCGACGGGTATGTGAATAGGAATGAAACAACAAGAATCCAAACACTCGTGCCGGAAAGTCTCGTGGCGTACGCCCCGAGGCCCCCAATGACGAAGGCGACTGGAATCGTGCGGAAGGCTATGTAGCTCCAGAAGGAGTATGAAATGAATGTTTCAAATGTATCGTCGGGACCATAGTAGAGTCGCGGCCAAGAGACTCGAAGGAGCCCGTAAAGCCCGATGGTAATTAAGGCGCCAAGGGTGCCAAATAGTACCATGATCATAGTTTAATCTATTCTCTCTATGCGTGGATATCCGCTTGTCTTGTATCAATTGTATTGAGTGCTTGGCTCTGCCTCTATGCTTGCCGGGCAGTTGTTCTGGCGACGGCAACTTATACTTAAGTGCAAAATCGTGCGTTGGAGTCCCGTGGATGCGTCTCCTGCAGCATTATGCCGGACTGCTGTCGTAAGTTTGCTGGGCGGTGGTGTGGTGGAAGGGGCGCTGACCTTCGGGCTCGCCGGCAGCTTCGTGGCGTTCCTGCTGCTGCGCATCCCGATGGGGATCAGCCGCGGCGGATCCGAGCCGGTCAACGTCGCGATCGTCGCCGAGTGGTGGCCGAAGGAGCATCGAGGCTTCGCCGTCGGCGTCCACCACACCGGATTCCCCATCGGACAGTTCCTGGCGGGGGCGCTCATCGCCCTGGTGCTGGGCTCGGCGCACTGGAGCGCCGCGTTCCTGGTGATCCCGATGCTGGGCATCCCGATCATCATCGGCCAGACCTTCCTGGGACGGAAGAAGCATCAGGCCACGCTGTATCGCAAGATCGAGACGATGGGCAAGACCCCTCCGCTGGAGGAGCTGTCCACGCGCAACCGTGCCGGCTTCTGGGGTCCTGTGAAGGAGGCTCTGCGGCATGCGAACGTCCGCTGGGCGGTGGTGCTCTGCTTCCTGTTCCTGTGGGGCGAGGCGGGGGTGGTCACCTTCCTGACCACGCAGCTCATGGGGATGGGGATGGACGTCTCCGACGCGATCCTGGTCTCCGGCGCATCGGGCCTGACCGGCTGGATCGGCCAGGTCGTGTGGGGGACGCTCTCGGACCGTCTGGGCCGCAAGTTCTCCATCGCCTTCCTCATCATCGGCTGGGTGGCGAGCCTGCTCGCGATGATCTTCATCCAGGATCTCGTGACGGCGTGGATCATCCTGCTGTTCTGGGGTCTGTTCCGGAACGCACCGTTCCCGGTCGTCTACGCGCTGCTGGTCGATTCGGTCCCGCGTGCCGCGGGAACGGCGCTGGGGATCATGATCGGCGTGGCCCTGGGCGTCTCAGGCATCTTCGCCTCCGCCGTCTCCGGCATCGTCATCACCCAGCTCGGCTTCACCTGGCACTACGTGATCCTCGCCGTGATCTGCCTGGTCGGCTTCATCCCGCTGGCGCGTATCACCGAGACGGTGCGGGTTGCCCGACGGGGGCGGAACGAGGTTGCTACCGGCTGAGGGTGCTCGGGCTGACGCCGGGCAGCGGACGAGGAGACGCTCTGCCGGGGGTAAGCCTGTCGTACTCCTTGTTATTTCTGGTCATGTAGTTGTCGCCGCGAAGTGGGGATGAAGGAACGGGTCCCTGACCGGCACGATGGGTGGTGCTGAAGCCGTCCATCTGCTGGAAGAGGGGACTCCGCGCCGATGGGCATCAGTCCGTGAGGCTCCCCGCCCTGTTCACGCCGGTTTGGTATCCAGAATCGAGGCGACCCTCCGCCTCAACAGCGGATCCACAACGTAGAGGTACGTCCCTCGCATCCCTCGCGTGAGCAGCACCCGGTAGACGTTCAAGATGTACCGCAGCAGATCCTCGTCGGACGTGGTCCGGCCACGCATCGAATTGTTGGCTTTGCCCTTGGTGTCGAAGTAGTTCTTCTTGTCGGCGACGAGCAGGCCGGTCACAGGGTCGATGCGCAGGTCGCCGCCGATGATGACGCCGGCGTAGTTGAGGTCGTAGCCCTGGACCGTGTGGATGGAACCGACCTCCTCGAGCGAGGTCTTCGAGGCGATCCAGTCCACGTCGGAGACGTTCCAATCCAGCGCCACTCCGTCGAGTTCGATGTCGTGGAGGCCGGTCTTCTTCTTGCTTCGCCACTTCCAGGCGTAGCCAGCGACGAGGCGGGAGAGACCGCGCTCCTTGTCCCGCTCACGGATCCGCTGGTGCATCGCTCCGAGGTCGTCGAAGAGCTCGAACTCGTAGTCCTCGAGATCCGGAACCGCTCGAGGAGGGGTGTCGGAGAGGAGCGTCCGGGCGAACTCGAGGTATGCCTTCCCGCCCTTCACCCGCATCTGCGTGTCCAGGGGGTAGAGGCGCTTCTGCGCGCGAGTCTCGTCGAGCACCCGATCGAAGACCTCGGGCTCGATGTCGATGGGGCGAACGCTCTGCGCCGTATCCAGCAGGAGGATCGTGTGCTTCGAGCGCTTTCGGATCCAGTCGAGCTGGTTGATCGCGAGATCGTCCTCGCCGAAGAGACGACGGGTGGTCTCTCCGTACCGCTTGGTGAGGGTTCCGAAAGCCTGGGCGCCGCGCTGGGTGAGGCGATGGGCCTCGTCGACGACGATGACATCGAAGTCCTCGTCGGCGTCGGCCACCTCGTACGGCGTGAGCACCTGCGCGTCGCGCAGCGCCGGCACCTTCCGGAACACTCGGCTGATCGACTTGCGCAGAGACTTCTGCGGGACGACGAGCCCGATCCGCAGGCTTCTGAAGAGCTCGCGGTTCCCCTCGACGAAGAGGTCGGAGAACATCGAATCGCCCTCGACCTCGTCGGTGGGATCGAAGTCGGCGAGGTCCCTCATGAGCTTCATGAGGTAGATGCCCACGATGGTCTTGCCGGTGCCCGGGTCGCCCTGAATCGCAGCGAGCGTACGGACCTCAGGACGATGGAGGTCCTGGACGAGGCCCTCCATGATGTCGAGTACAGCCACACCCTGCTCGGTGTTGAGCGCCTTGTAGGGCGAGAGCTTGAAGAGATCGGAGTTCTCGATCTCGGGGATCGTGCGCTCGAAGTAGCCGCGGGACCGGAGCTCCTCGAAGATCTCCTTGAAGGTGTCGTTGTACTCGCTGCGCTGGAAGTAGTCCTGGTTGGTGATGCCCTCGTTGCGGTTCAGCACCTCGTACTTGCCGTCACCGCCGAGCAGTCGGATCAGCAGGGACTCCAGGTCCAGGCAGGCGGAGCCGTTGAACCGCTCGTCGAAGACGATGCGGACTTCCTTGAGATGCTCCTTCTGCCTCGACTTGAGGTGCTGGCGCATGCGGCGGTCGGCGCTGCCGGTCTCGCCCACGTAGATCTCGCGGCCATCCTCGATGAGGTAGACGACCGGCCAGTTCGAAAAGCGGGGGAGCCGACCCCTCGTCTCCTCGACCGACTCCGGTGTGAACCGGAGCTCCTCAATCTCAAAGGCGGTCATACTTCGTGCTCCGCCCCTTCGCCTTCTCCACCGGGTACTTCTGACCGGTGCGCTCGAGCTTCGTGCGGATGATCTGCTCCGGGTCGAGTTCGAGCTTGTCCGCGAGGAGCAGGGCGTAGGTGAGGACGTCGGCGAGCTCGCCTGCCACCTCGTCTTGGTCGCCATCTCCGTTCCACTGGTAGCACTCGAGCAGCTCGGCCGCCTCGATGGAGATCGACTTCGCGAGGTTCTCCGGGGAGTGGAACTGCTCCCAGTCGCGCTCGGCCATGAAGGTTCGCAGCGTCTGGAGGAGGGGTTCGCTTGCCATGAGATCAACCTAGCAAGGGCCACCACCGGAGGAGGCTGCACTCACGGCTCCAGCAAGGAACCGGTCCCGAACTCGTGGGCACGACTTCAGCGCAGTTCAGAGCAAGCGCAGAGGACAGGCCGCCCGGAACTGGATGCCCTGAGTGATTGCGCCACATCGGCCGAACGTGGTGAAGTGCCCGAACAGCGGCGATCGATCACCGATCCCCGCCCGGTGACCACGGCGTGCACGGGCGGTGCGCCGGACGAGGGGGAGGGGCTCGACGTGGTGGACACGAGCACGGTGACGGACTACTTCGCGCAGGTGCTGCGCCGTGAGCCGCTGGAGGAGGTCACCTACCGCCGAGGCTCCGCGTTCGTCGCGACGCCCCGGGAGCAGATCGCCACCGGCGCCCTCCCGGCGGACGACACCAAAGCGCTGTTCGACAACCACGACCGTCATGACCGCACAGCGGGCCGCTCCGGGCCGAAGAAGACTCCCGACCCGTCGATCTCTGTGGCCATCTCCCTCGCGTCGATCCCGAAGGACGGCGGTGCCGCCCAGCAGGGGATCCTTCTGGTCGCCGCGACGTTGTTCCGCGACGGCCGGCTGGTGCCGGAGCTCGAGACCGGCACCTCGCCATGGATCCCCGCCGAGCGCCTGACCACGCCGTCGGTGACGGACCTGGAGGTGATGGTCGGCTCCCTGCGTGACTTCTGGACGCATACGATCACCTCCCTCGGCGCCGAGGCCTCGCGCTGTGAGAGCATCGCTGACGCCTTCAAGCTCGCAGACTCGCTCTTCCGCGCCGTCTCGGCATCGACTCTCGAGGAGTTCGCCGCGGCCCATGCCACACCCCCTGGCGAGGCCGGCACGACCATCGAGCACGAGACCTGCTACGTCCGGGAGCACGACCGGATCAACGCCGTCGGCGCCCTCCTCGACGTCTACGAGGCCCTCGACCGGGATCCGGTGACGCCCCCGATCCTCCAGCGGATGATCGACGGCTGGGACGGCCCGCGCAGTCCGGAGGCGCAGATCCACGCCGGTGACGGCCTGCTCGGAGGAGCGCGGTCGGCCTGCGGCTCCATGGACGACGGCAAGTCCCTCACCGCCTCGCAGCGCCGCGCCGTCCACGCGTTCCTCCGCAGCGGGGACGGGGACGTCACCGCGGTCAGCGGGCCGCCGGGCACCGGGAAGACCACGATGCTGCAGGCGATCGTGGCGGACCTGATCACTCGTCGGGCGCTGGACCGCGAGGACGCTCCGGTCATCGCCGGGACCTCCACCAACAACCAGGCCGTCACCAACATCATCGCGTCCTTCGCATCGGTGACGAAGGGCGAGCCCGGTGCGCTGGACCTGCGCTGGCTGCCGCAGGAGCACGACGGTGCTGCGACCGACGACCCGCTGCGCTCCCTCGCCGTCTACTGCCCCGCGAAAGGCAAGCTCGCCGAGGCGAAGAAGCATCACCTCGTCGAGCAGAAGGACCGCAGCGAGACCTACGCCGCCTACAGCGCCACCGAGTACCTGACCTCAGCCCGCAACCACTTCCTGGCCCGCGTGCAGCAGTACTTCGGCGGCATCGACGAGCCGTCCCGCATCCAGGACTGGATCCACGACGCCCTGACGGAGGTCGACGGCTACCGCATCGCGCTGCTGGGGACCATGAGCGCCGAAGGGCCCTCCGAGGAGTACCTGAGCCTGTGCACCGAGGTGGAGGCGTCCCAGCACCTCCGTGAGCTCCGAGGTCTCTCCACGCTGCGCGAGAGCGCGACCCTCGAGGAGCTCGATGCGGCGCTCGACCGGACGCTCCGTTACGCCGAGTTCTGGCTGGCCGTTCACTACTTCGAGGTGGAGTGGCTGCTCGCCGATCACCTGGACGAGACGGAGCGGTGGAAGAGCACCGCGGACGTCCTGCCACGAGTCTGGCCGCAGGCCGCGGCCCTCACTCCCTGCTTCGTCATGACGCTCTATCAGGTACCGAAGTTCTTCGGCCGCTACAGGAAGTCGGGTGAACCCAAGGCCTACGACGTCGGCCGCATCGACCTGCTCATCGTCGACGAGGCCGGGCAGGTCGACACCCCGCTCGCCCTGCCGGTGATCGCGCTCGCCCGTCGCGCCCTCGTCGTCGGCGACGAGAAGCAGCTGGCACCCGTGTGGTCCCTCGACGAGGAGACCGACCGGGAGATCGCCGAAGGCGCCGGGATCTCGGCCGATGACTGGGCCGACGAGCTGCGCGAGAGGGGACTGACCTGCTCCGCCCCCTCCAGCCTCATGCGCGCCGCCAGCCACGCCTCGCGCTGGTCCTTCGAAAGCGGCGAGCCAGGGCTGCTGCTGCGCGAGCACTTCCGCTGCCACCCCGCCATCATCGGCTTCAGCAACGAGCTGCTCTACGACGGTCTGCTGGAGCCCAAGCGTGCTGCGGAGAAGTCGTTGCTCCACGGCACGCGCCCGGCGTTCGAGTGGATCGACGTCGCCGACTCGGAGGACTCCCGACGGGGCTCCAGCCGCGTCAACCACGCCGAGGCCCGCGCGATCGCGACCTGGATCGTCGAGAACTACCCGAGCTTCTACGACCTCTACCACCACCAGCAGAGCGAGCCCGGGAAGCAGGTCGACGCCGCACTGCTCATCGGCGTCGTCACGCCCTTCAGCGCGCAGGCCGACGTCATCCGTGACGAGATCCGGAAGGCCGCCCGTGCGGCAGGCGCCGACGCGGACCTCCCGAAGGACCTCGCGCAGAAGATCACCGTGGGCACGGCGCACCGCCTGCAGGGGGCCGAGCGCCCGATCATCCTGTTCTCCGCCGTCTACGGCACCGGCAGTGGCCAGGCAGGCTTCATCGACGCGACCCCGGAGCTGCTGAACGTCGCCGTCTCCCGGGCGCAGGACCTCCTGGTGGTGTTCGCGGCGCCGAACCGGTGGGACAACGGGAAGGTGTTCGGCGTGATGTCCCGGTTCGCGCAGCGGACGGCAAGATCCGAGACTGCCGAGGAGCTCGACGCTTCCCGGGGTCTGATCGCCGGCGAGGCGCCGAGCGCTGCCGTCCCCGACGCCGAGCAGTCCGAACTGCTCTCTGAGCCTGCGTCCACGCCGGCGCCCGAGGAGACTCGCCCGGCCGCGCCGTCTCAGACCGCAGCGCTACAGCAGGGAACTCTGACCGCGGTGCTCGGCAGGTGGCGTGAGGCGGGAGTGCTTCGCGAGGAGGACGCCGACCTGAACACCCCCGCACTCAACCTGCGCCTCGCCGACGCCGGTGTGCTCGTCGGCAAGCCGGGGGAGTGGGCGCCGACACGGTTCGCCGCGATGCTGGGCGTGCTGGAGGTCGAACGCAGCAGCTACACGTCCCTGGAGTACACGCCGCAGATGCAGGAGCTGCTGCTGGGCCTGTACCGGGACGGGCGGCTCTGACGTCGAGAAGCGTCTCGTTCGACACAGACGTCGCCGCCCGGATCAGCGCGCGGCGATCTCCTCGAGCTGTCGCAGCCAGTCCTGCTTCCGCGCGTCGTCGGCCCAGCTGATCTCGAGCGAATTGCGGGCAAGCTGGACGACCTCGTCGCGAGTGAGGTGCTGCGCCTCGGCGAGGGCCGCGATGTTGTCCCCGACGTAGCCGCCGAAGTACGCGGGGTCATCGGACGCGATGGACACCTTCAGGCCCTCCCGCAGCAGCTGGACGATCTCAGCGCCCTTCATCTGCTCGGTGACGAACGAGTTCGAGACCGGGCAGCACGTGAAGCCGATGCCCTGCTGCTTCGCCTCGGCCACCAGTGACGGGTCCTCGAGGATGTTGGTGCCGTGGTCGATGCGCTCGACGCCGATGGTGTGCAGGACGGTCGCGATGTTGGAGATCGACTGCTCCTGATCGATGTCGCAGTGCATGGTCAACCGGTAGCCGGCGTCCTTCGCAGCGGCGAACACCTCGGAGAACTTCTCCGGCGGATTGCCGCGCTCATCGGAGTCCAGTCCCACGCCGACGATCCGATCGCGGTAGGGGAGCGAGGCCTCCAGGGTCTCGCGGGCGGACTCGACGCTGTGATCGCGCAGGAAGCACATGATCAGGGCGGCGTCCACGCCGAGCGACGGTGCCTCCTGCACGGCGGACCACAGTCCGTCGATGACTGTGCTGAACGGGATGCCGCGGCTGGTGTGGGCTTGGGGGTCGAAGAAGATCTCGGCGCGGACGACACCGTCGGCCGCCGCGCGGCACAGGTAGGCCATGGCCAGGTCGTGGAAGTCCTGTTCGGTGACCAGGACCTCCATCGCCGGGTAGTAGATGGCCAGGAAGCTGGTGAGGTCGGTGAACTCGTAGGTGGCGCGCACCTGTTCGACCGTGGACTGCCCGATCTCGACACCGTTTCGGCGGGCCAGCTCGAGCTTGAGCTCCGGCTCGAGCGTGCCCTCGATGTGCAGGTGCAGCTCCGCCTTGGGCAGGGAATCGATGAAGGTGCGGTCGATGCTGGTCATGGGTCTTCTCCAGGGGGATGCGGTCTCGGTGCCTCGAACGGTAGCCGAGCTCCCCGGGAAGCCCAGGTGTTCTGGGACCTCTGCGTCGAGGAGGAACGCCCTCGCCTCCGACCCGTCGACCGGAGGCGAAGAAGGCGTGACAGCGGCGAGCGCCAGAGACCCGAGGTGGATCTCGGCGCCGCCCTCAGGCGGTGATCGCCCGGAGTGCCACGAGCCGTGTCTCGCGCGACGCAGCTGCTCCCTGGGTGACCACGCGCAGGCGCTGCACGGGCAGCTCGCCGAGATCGGCGATCCACCGGCGCTGCCGATTGCCCTCGATCCGGGCCACCTCGCGCCACCCCCCATCGACCTTCACCTCCACCCGCGCATCCTGCACCAGCGTCGGCATCACCTCCGCCTCCGTCCGGTGATGGTGCAGGTTGATGAGGTCCTCGTTCACGTCGTCATCGAAGATGACCTCCACGCTGCCGATCTGCACCGGCTCCGCCCACGACAGCTCGATCCACGGCTGGGGGTCCTCACCGGCCTGCCCGGAGACCCACATGTTCGGCCCGCCGTAGGGCCGCGCATAACCGCCCCGCACCTGCTCGGGGCGGAACGCGTCCGTCGGCGAGCTCGCCCGGAAGCAGATGCCGCTGCCGTGCAGGGTCTCCTTCCAGGCCCGCCACTGCTCGGTGTACCGCTCTTTGTCGGGCAGCTCGCGGTGGATCATCGTGACCGTGCCGGGCTCGACCCACGTTCCTCGGTGCACGGCCAGCTCCCGATTCGCGTGCAGGACGATGAAGCCGTTCTGCGCCGTCTCCGGCTTCCAGGCCAGCGGCAGGTGAACCCACGACCGTCCGCGTTCCACCGCCGCACTCACCTCCGCGACCTCCGCCGCCGGGAGGTAGTTCTGCGGCGCCGACGTGGCATGCAGCGTCGCACGCAGCGTGGTCGTCGACTCCGCGTCGACCAGGACGTCGATGCCGTCGAGCACCGGATCCACCGGCAGCACCAGCCCCAGGTCATCCACCAGCGGTACCGTCCCCGCGCTCTGCGTGGAGGCGAGAGTCGTCTTCGTGGAGGACGCCCGGACCTCGGCGCGCAGGGCGAGGTCCGCCGGGTCGTCGTTCTCCACGCCCAGCACCGAGGCGTCGGCCCGCACCATCGCGCGGCGCAGCTCGGCCACGTGCTCGCCCGCCAGCGCGGACGGCGACACGTCCAGCTGCTGCGCGAGGGCGGCCCCGATCCCGGCGGCCTCGCCCAGCAGGGCGCAGGTCGCCATCACCCGCGTGGATCCGAAGGCGACATGGCTCGCGCTGATGTTCCGCCCGGCCATCCACATGTTCGACACGTTCTTCGAGAACAGCATGCGCAGCGGCAGGTGGTAGTTCCCGTCAGGATGCCAGTGCTTCGAGCCGGGCTCGGTGGCGTACACGCCGCCGGAGGGATGGAGGTCGATGGACCAGCCGCCGAAGCCGATGCGGTCCTCGAACTCCGTCTGCTCGAGCACGTCCTGCTGGGTGAGCACGTGCTCGCCCACGAAGCGGCGGTACTCGCGCTTGCCCGGCACGGAGCCGACCCACTCCAGGGAGAGGTTCTCGGCGTCGAACTCGCCGGAGTTCTTGATGTGATCCCAGATGCCGTAGCAGACGGCCTGGAGCTCGTCGCGGATCCGCTCGTTGTCGAGCACCACGTCCAGCTCGCCGCCCCACTCGATCCACCAGAAGGCGCAGCCCTTCATGTCCTGGCGGATCACGCGATGCTCGGGGATCCCGGCGGCGGCGACATCGATGGCGAACGCCGGCCTGACGAACTTCGACGGCTCGCCGACGTCCTTGGAGTAGAACAGGATGGTGCTGCCCAGCATGTTCTGGTCCGGGACCTCCGGCGCCCAGGACTCCCCGAACTGCGCGCGCGGCTCGCGACCGGTCATGTACTCGGCGCCGGCGAGGTGCCCGACCAGCCCGTCGCCCGTGCAGTCGATGAACGTCGGCGCCTCGAGCGTGATCCGTCGTTCGGAACCGCTCATCCAGCCGGTCACGCTGCGGATCACGCGGGCGGCGGCCGGACCGTCGGCGTCGACCTCGGTGACGTCCGTGTTCAGCAGCAGGGTGATGTTCCGCTCCGCCCGCACCTTCTCCAGCAGCAGCAGGTCCCAGTAGTAGGGGTTGCCCTCGGGGTTGCGGAACTGGTTCTCCACGAAGAGCTCGCCCATGATGCCGGTCTCGCGGGCGAACAGGTGGATGCCGTGCGCCGTCGCCCCGCACACCCACACCCGCACCTCGCTCGAGGAGTTCCCGCCGAGCACCGGGCGGTTCTGGGCGAGCACCACCTTCCTGCCCTGGCGGGCGGCGCCGATCGCTGCGCAGATGCCGGCCAGGCCTCCGCCCAGCACGGCGATGTCGGTACGGATGGTCTCTTCGATCACGAGGGATCGTCCTTTCGCGCGGGTGGAACAGGGGTGGTCGGCCCCGAGGCGAGGTGGGCCTGGCCTCGGGGCCATCGACGGCTCACCGCACGCTGCATCTCCCCAGCAGCAGCCATCCGTCGGCCGTGCGCTCGCCCTCGGCGGCGAGCTCGATGCCGGGGGCGTTCCCGGTCGTGGTGTCGATGATGGCGATGCCCCAGGCCAGGCGCTCCCGCGGCGGACCGCCCACGGTCACCGCGAACGAGTGCTCGTACGTCTCTCCCTGGACCCACTGCGCGGGGTGCGCGGAGGTGTCGACGAAGAGCTGCACCACCCGATGCTCGTCGGCCTCGTCCAGCAGGGCGAGGGCCACCCGGTACTTCCCCTCCCACTGCGGGAGGTCCCCGGGGAACAGTCCCCAGCCCAGGTTCGCCCAGGTGTGGGACAGCGTGACGGGAACCTGCCGCGGGATGCTCGTCGGCAAGGTGGCCTCCACGGGCTGGAGCCGGTACCCGCCCTGGGCGATGAAGTCGTCCACCAGCTCGGGGACGTCCTCGAACCAGGAGGTGGTTTCGTTGATGCGGAAGTCCATGGTGTTCACGTGCGCCTCGATGGAGTCGTCGTACTCGCCGCGACGCACGTCCTCGACGGTCTCGTACCCGCGCGGATCGTCGGAGAAGCTGTGCGACTTCGTCACCCACCCGCCCTCGAACATGATGGGCAGCTTCCCGATCCACTGCGCGGCGAAGTCCCGCTCCCACTGCCCGTAGTACGTGGTCATGCCGAAGGCGTCGTGCCGCAGCATGTACCCCTTGTCGATCGCGTACTCGAGCAGCGCCGCGCTGCCCGGGTCCGGCTCACCCCAGTCCAGGGGACCGCCGATCATCCGGTGGTAGTTGATGGCGAGCGGGACCTTCGCGAAGACCTCGGAGTAGAGGTCCACGCTCCAGTGGAACACCGCCTCCCGGTTCGCGTCGTCGAGGTACCGCATCGAATGGCCCTCGCCCCACTTGCCCAGGCCGTACCCGTCGATGAAGTCGACCTCGACAGGGTCGTCGAAGCGCTCGCCGAGTGCCCGCACGAAGGTCTCGTACTTCGCCTGGAAGATCGGGTCGTCGGGGTAGGGGGACCACACGGTGGTCGACCCGGTCACCGACTCGTACCCCTGGGCTCCCGCCTCGCGGACGTACGCCGGGGTGAAGTCGCTGGACTTGTCGCGGCTGTCGACCACGACGCGGAAGGCGAGGCGCATCCCGCGCTCCTCCGCGCCGCGGATCATCGTGCGCAGCCCCTCGTGCACGTCCCAGCCGTAGACCCCCTCCTCGGGGTTCAGCACGGTCCAGGCGAGGCGGAAGTACAGCGTGTGGGCGTAGTCGGCGACCCGCACGGTGTCCTCGCGCCCGGGGATCACGAGGGCGTCGTAGTTCGTCCAGTAGTCGTCGGCCGGATTCCCCGTCCCGTACAGGACCCAGCCGGTCAGGGGATTGCGCAGCACGGTCGTGGTGTCCGCCGGCGGTCGGTGGGTCACGGCTCCGTCGCGTGCATCGACCTCGGTCCCGGAGGGCCCGGCCGGGACCGGTCCCTCCCCGGAGGCGGGGGCCGCGGAGAGGGCCCCGGCTGCGGCGGCGGTGGTCACCGCGGCGGCGCCGAGCACGGTGCGTCGGCCCAGAGGCGAGGAGGCGGTCGCGGTGTCGGGGGCGGGGGTGCTGGGATGGTGCATCATCATCTCCTCATCGAGAACTGCGGGTGCAGGTGGGTGTCGTGGGCGTCAGCCGAGCTGCTCGGTGTACTCGCCGCGGATGGTGTCCCCGAAGCCGGACTTCCAGCTCTCGACCGCGCCGTGCACCGGGTCCAGTGCCGCGCGCCCGAGCACGTACTCGGTGGCGGCGGTGAGGACATCGCCCTCCGCGGAGCTCGCCTTCGAGGAGGTGGGCGAGTACAGCCCCGCGACCTCGCTCTTGAGCAGCATGCTCTCGGTGGCGCCCTGCCAGGTGTGGTCGCGGGTGAGACGGTCCTCGAGCGGCACCGCGGAGAACAGCACCTGCGGCGGAGCAGAGAGGTAGCTGACGGCGGAGGGGGAGATCTGGGCGGTGCCGTCGTCCGTGAGCGACACGGATCCGTCGCCGCCGCGCGTGTGGTGCTCGCCCTCGGTGCCATAGGTGAGGAAGAAGTTCTCCTCGGAGCCGAAGGGCGCCGCGAGGTAGTTGAGGATCCTCAGCTGGTCCACCAGGCGATCGTCCTCCGCCTTCTTCAGCGCCGTGAAGGAGAACAGCGAGCTGCCCTGGTACATGATCCCGGGGCCGCCGTCGGCCGCGAAGGGCACGATCGCGTCGTACGGCGTCTCGGGCGAGGTCTTGTCCAGCAGCGCCGAGATGCCGTCCTGGTGCAGCAGCGAGGTCCCCGCGGCGAGGTACGCCTTCGCCTGGGATCCGGAGGACGACGGGGTGTCCGGGTGGTAGACGCCCAGGTCCCACAGCTCCTTGATGTACTCGAGGGTCTCGAACCAGGCCTCGGTCTCGAACTTGTGGATCAGCTTCCCGCCCTCGAGCCCCCAGCCGTTCGGCACGCCGAACATGGCGCCCAGGAAGTCCCAGCCCCATTCGACCGCGGAGCCGGCGCTCTGGCCGGTCATCGCGAAGCGCCCCGCCTTGGGGTCGGTGACCTCGGTGAGCATCGCGGTGAACTCGTCCTTCGAGGTGGGAGCGGGCTCCTCTCCCAGGATCTCCTCGAAGAGGTCCGGCCGCGAGACCAGGATCGACCCGAAGGCGGGCCGGTGCACGGGGGTGCCGTAGATCTTCCCGTTGACCCGGCAGTTCTCCCAGGAGATCGACGGCACGTTGGCGAGGTTCGGATAGTCCGAGATCGCGTCCCCGGAGAGGAACGGGGTGAGATCGGCGAACTGGGAGTCGAGCAGCTGCGGATGGTTGGGCGGGAGGTCGAAGGCGATGAACTCGACCATGTCCGGCATGTCGCCGCCGGCGACCACGGTGGCGAACTTCTGCGTGAAGGTCTCCGAGGAGGTGATCCGCATGTCCAGCGTCGTCCCCAGGCGCTCGTTGACCTGGTCGAGGAAGGGGTTGTCGCTGGGAGGCGGTGTGGCGTACGAGATGATGAACGCGGAGACGGGGTCGGAGGACTCGGGCAGCTGCGCGTCCTCGACGGAGCGCCAGAGATCGGCCGACTGCGGCGCCGTGAAGTAGGCGGGCTGCACGATCTCGGTGCCCGGCAGGTCCGGCGTCGGCCCCGTCGTGATCGCCGTGTAGGTGGGGAGCTCCGCCAGATCGGTGCTGATCTGGGCGGGCGATCCGGCACCGCCGGCGGATCCGCCGCAGCCGGCGAGGGCGGATGCCCCGGCGATCCCGGCGAGGCCCACGCCGGCGCCGGAGAGCAGGCGCCGGCGGGAGAACGCCGAGGAGCCGGCCGACGGGACGGCGGGACGGGCGGATCGGGGTGTGGGGAGGTGGGACATGATGACTCCTTCGTGATCACGGACAGGGCGGGAAGACAAGGGCGGCGGGGAACCGCGGAGGGGTGGATCGGAGAGGTGGGGCGTCAGCCCTTCACCGCACCGGTGAGAACGCCCTTGGTGAGATGGCGCTGCACGAACGGGTAGACCATGAGGATCGGAATGATCGCGATCATGACCACGGCCATCTGCACGGACTGCGGGGGCGGGGCGACGGAATCCGTCGAGGTGCCGACGAGCGATGACCCCTGCAGCACGTAGGAGCGGAGCACCAGCTGGAGGGTCCACTTCGCGGTGTCGTCGATGTAGAGCATCGCGTTGAAGAAGGCGTTCCAGTAGCCGACGGCGTAGAACAGGGCGACCACGGCGATCACCGCCCGGGAGAGCGGCACGATGATCTGGCGCAGGATGCGGAACTCCCCGGCGCCGTCGATCTTGGCCGAGTCCACGAGCTCCTGCGGGATGCCCATCATGAAGCCGCGCACCACCACCATGTTGAACACGCTGAACGCGCCGGGGAGGATGAGCGACCACAGGCTGTTGAGTAGTCCCAGCTGCTTCACCACCAGGTACAGCGGGATCATGCTGGGGGCGAAGAGGAACGTGAGCATCACGGTCATCAGCACCGGGCCCTGGAAGAAGGTGCGTCGGCTCAGGCCCCAGGCGGCGAGCACGGTGACGGTCACGGAGAGGGCGGTGCCCACGGCGGTGACGCCCGCGGTGATCAGCAGCGCACGGGTGACGATGCCGCCGCTGAGTACCTGCTGGTACGCCTCGAAGCTCACCGAGCGCGGCCACACCACGTAGCCGCCCGCGGCGGCGACGTCCTCCGCGCTGGAGAGGCTGGTCGAGATCACGGTGAGGAACGGGAACAGGATCACCGCGAGGATCAGCACGATGGTCACGGACTTGAGGACGAGGGCCACGGGACGGGGCTTCCCCGCCCAGGCGGGACGAGTGATGGTGCTCATGACTTCGCGTACACTCCCTGCTCACCGAGCATGTGGGCGGCCTTGTTGGCCGCGAGGATGAGGATCAGGCCGACGAGGCCCTTGATGAGACCGGCGGCGATGCCGGTGGACCAGTTCGCATCGAGCACGCCGTGGAAGTACACGTAGGTGTCGATGACCTCGCCCGCGCCGGGTCCCACCGCGTTGCGCTGCAGCAGGATCTGCTCGAAGCCCACGTTGAGCGCGTCGCCGAGCCGCAGGATCAGCAGCAGCACGATGATCGGCCGGATCCCCGGCAGGGTCACATGCCAGAAGCGCCCCCAGGCCCCGGCGCCGTCGATCGCGGCGGCCTCGTAGAGCGAGTCGTCGATCGCGGCCAGCGCGGCGAGGAAGATGATCGCGCCCCAGCCGGCGTCCTTCCACACCACCTGGGCGGAGATCAGCAGGATGAAGGTGTCGGGATCGGCCATCACGTTCACCGTCCCGAGGTCCAGCTGGCGCAGCCAGTTGTTCATCACGCCGCCGGCGCCGAGGCTCTGCTGGAAGAAGCCCACCACGATCACCCAGGAGAGGAAGTGCGGCAGGTACAGCACCGACTGGAGCGTCGCGCGCAGCCAGGGCCAGGCCAGCGAGTGGATGAGCAGGGCCAGGGCGATCGGCACCGGGAAGAACAGCACCAGCTGCACGGCGGTGATCTCGAGCGTGTTCAGCACGGCGGTCCAGAACGAGGGGTCCTCGAACAGCAGCGTGAAGTTCCGCAGGCCCACCCAGGGGCTCTGCGCGATCGGGATGTACGGCTGGTAGTCCATGAACGCGATGACGTTGCCCAGCAGCGGCACGTACACGAACAGCAGCAGCAGGATCAGCGCGGGGACCACCATGAGCGCGAGCGGGTAGTCGCGGCGCGCCCGTGCTCCGAAGGTGAGCCGGCGGCGCAGCGGCGCCGTGCCCTGACCGTGCCCGGCGGGCACCGGTGCGGGACCGGGCACCGGCAGGGCCGGACGGGTGGGTGAGGTGACGTTCACGGTGGCTCCTTCGCACACGGACGGACGGGGCGGTCGAGACGTCTGCACGCCTCATCGCGGGCTCCCGACTGCCTGGACAGCATCCGCAGGTGGCATGATGCCGGTCAAGACAATCTGACCATTCGAACAGAAGACGAACATCGGAGACCTGATGGATGTGCACGAACGGCAGCAGCGGATCCTCGCGGAGCTCCGGCTGCACGGGAGCCTCTCCGCGGCGGACTTCGCGACCCGCACCGGCGTCTCGCCCATGACTGTGCGGCGCGACCTGCGCGAGCTCGCCGACGACGGCCGGCTGCGCCGTGTGCACGGCGGCGCGGAATCGGTGGACGCCTCGCCCTATGCGGCGTTGCGTCATCGTCCCGCCGCGCGCACGGTCCCCGATCCGCTCCAGCCCGCCGCGCCGCTGTTCACGCTCGGCCAGGTCAGCCCGGATCCGAGCTACCACTTCCCGCCCATCGTCGACAGCGCGGTCGAGCGGGCCCGCGCCCTGGGAGGCCGCGTGGTGCTCGGGGTGTCCCGCTACCAGCGCGAGCGCGAGAGCCACCAGATCGAGCGGCTGCTCGCCGGCGGCGTCGACGCGCTGCTGGTCACCACGACGGTCGCGGACTCCTTCGAGGTGCTCGCCCGGCTCGCCGAGGTGACGATCCCCGTGGTGCTCGTCGAACGCTCCGTCGAGGAGGCGCCTGTCGGCGACGCCCTCGAATCGGTGCGCACCGATCACGCTGCGGGCATGGTCCTCGCCGTGAAGCACCTCGTGGAGCTGGGCCACGAGCACCTGCGGGTGCTCGCCTACGACACGCCGACCACGCCGTTCCTGCGCCAGGGGCTCGATCGCGCCGTGCGGCAGCTGGGCCTGGACGAGGGCGCGGACATGGTCGGCGTGAACGAGGTCGACGGTCCGGGCGAGCACCTGCGCGGTCTCCTCGAGCAGGCCGTCGCCGACGGCGTGACGGCGCTGGTGGTGCACTCCGATCACCTCGCCGTGGACCTCACCGGAGTGGCCGTGGCCAGCGGGATCGACGTGCCCGGCGACCTCTCGATCGTCGCCTACGACGACCAGGTCGCGGCGCTCGCGGAGGTACCGCTCACCGCCGTGACCCGTCCCAGCCGGGACATCGGGGCGCTCGCCGCGACCATGGCCTTCGAGCGTCTCGCCACAACGGACACCGTGAGCGCGAGCCGGCACGTGACTCTGCGGCCCAGCCTGACCGTGAGGAGCTCGACCGCTCCGCCCCACTGATGTTCGGAACATGTGCGAACGAACTGCACATGTTGACACTGTGCGCGGGGGGCGGCTGTGATGGCACGGCTGACGAGCCTGAGGAGGCCATCGATGTCCCGATCGAGGACGAGTACGGGTTTCATGATGCCGGAGCCGAGTTTCCGCCGCGTGTTCCACCAGGTCGACATCCAGAGGCTGGAGAGCGATCCGTCGCTCGAGCTGCTGTCCGAGCGTCCGCTCGACCCGGAGGTCGCGGCGGACCGCGCCCTGCTCGCGCGCATTGAGGTGCTGATCACCGGGTGGGGCACCCCGATGATCGACGCCGACATGCTCCAGCTGCTGCCGAACCTCCGCGCCATCGCCCACTCCGGCGGCACGGTGCGCCCGGTCGTCGATCCGGTCGTGTGCGAGCGCGGCATCGCGGTGAGCTCCGCCGCCGCCGCGAACGCGATCCCCGTGGCCGAGTACACCCTCGCGCTGATCATCCTGGGCGCCAAGCGGGCGTTCTGGGCGGCGGACAGGGTGCGGGCGGGGAAGGGCGATGAGGAGCTCGAGACGGCATGGCCGGCCGTCGGGATCCGCGGTCGCACCGTCGGGATCGTCGGGGCCTCCACCATCGGCCGTCTGGTGATCGAGCGTCTGCGCGGGCTCGAGCTCGAGGTGCTTCTGCACGACCCCACGCTCCATCCCGTCGAGGCGGCGGAGCTCGGGGTGCAGCCGGTGGGCCTCGCCGAGCTCGTCGAGCGCAGCGACATCCTCTCGCTCCACGCCCCGTCGCTGCCCAGCACGCGCGGCATGATCGACCGTGAGCTCATCGCGCGGATGCGACCCGGCACCACGCTGATCAACACCGCGCGCGGCGACCTCCTGGACCAGGACGCGCTCGCCGAGCGGCTCGAGCGCGGGGACCTGGTGGCCCTCCTGGACGTCGCCGCCGAGGAGCCCCTGCCGCTGCACAGCCGGCTGCGCACCACCCCGAACACCTTCCTCACCCCGCACATCGCCGGGTCGATCGGCACCGAGCTGGGACGGCTCTCCGCCCACGCCGTCGACGAGGCCATCGCCTTCGCGACCGACGGATCGTTCCGCCGCGGCATCGACCAGAAGACGTTCGCCCTGCGCGCCTGAGCTCATCGCCCCGAGGAGGAGCCATGACCCCTACCGTCCCGACCCTGCGCGCGCTGCTCACGCCCGGTGCCCGCGCCGCTCTGCGCCCGCAGGGCTGGCAGGCCGCCCCTCCCGTCGAGGACCGGCCCGCCTGGTCGGACCTCGCCGCGTCCGATGTCGAGCACGTCCTCGAGTCCGCGCGGCGATGGAGCGACCGCGCGCGCGAGGACCCGCCGACGCTCTCGCTGTGGCACCACTACCACGCGACCGGCGAGAGGACGCCGTACGAGACCGCGCAGCGAGGGCTGCTCGGAAACGTCGGCAGCGCTGCACTCGCGCTCGCCGTCACCGACGACGACGCCTGGGCGGCAGAGCTGGCCGACGCGATCTGGCGCCTGTGCGAGCTGAGCGCCTGGTGCCTTCCCTCGCACTACGCCCTGCCGGAGTCGGGGGAGAGGCCGCCTCTCCCGCAGCCCGGCCGCGACATCCTGGACCTCTCCGACGGCTATGTCGGCGGGATGCTCGCCGCGATCGACAGCGTCGCGGGGGCTCGCCTCGAGCGCACCTATCCCGGGCTCCGCGCCCGGGTGCATCACGAGATCCGCCGACGCGTGCTCGAGCCATGGCGCACCGAGATCTACCACTGGCACGGGCTCGACGAGGTCCCCAACAACTGGGCGCCCTGGATCGTCTCCAACGTTCTCGTGTGCGCCGCGGTGGTCGAACCGTCGGCAGAGGTCCTCGCCGACGACATCGGTCGTGCCCTCGAGATCCTCGACCGCTTCCGCGGCGGGTACTCCGCCGACGGCAGCTGCGATGAGGGTGCCACCTACTGGTGGTGGGCCGGGGCCACCCTGTTCGAGGCGCTCGTGCTGCTGCGCCAGATGAGCGATGGCGCGATCGATGGTTTCGCCGTGGACCCCGTCCCGGCGATGAGCAGGTTCCCGATGCTCATGCAGATCGGGACGAACTCCCAGGTCAACTACTCCGACGGTGCCGCCTCGCTGCCCCCGAACGCCTCCTGGCACCTGCTCACGCGCTTCGGCGACCTCGTCGGCGATCAGGAGGTTGCCCGACACGGCCGATGGATGGGCCGGCGGCACCCCTTCCACCTCCCCGAGCAGCTCGCACCGCAGTTCCTCCGCACCCTCGCCGAGCTGCGGGACCCCGGCTGGGCGCTCGGGCCCGCCGCCGCCGGGATGCCCTCATCTTGGTACGCCCCGGGGACCGAGGTCGCCGTCGCCCGCGAGCATGCTGGGGACACCTCCGGCTGGTTCATCGCCGCCAAGGGCGGTCACAACGACGTCAGCCACAACCACAACGACGTCGGCGGAGTGATCGCTTCGCTCGACGGGAACCCGGTGCTCATCGACGTCGGCGTCGGCGTCTACCGCCGCGAGACCTTCGAACCGGCGACGCGCTACGGGATCTGGACGATGCGCAGCGCCTACCACTCCGTACCGCTGCCCGACGGTGTCGAGCAGTCGTTCGGCGAAGAGTTCGCGGCGCGGTCCACGACGTTCGCCGACGACGGCCGAACCGTCGTGATCTCCATGGACCTGGCGACCGCGTACCCATCGGAGGCCGAGCTGCTCCGCGCCGAGCGCACGGTGACGATGCAGCGGAGCGCGACCCCGGGACGTGACGAGACGCCTGCGGAGTCTGCGCGGGGAGCGACCCTCGTCCTGCACGACGCGTGGCGCTTCCGGGCGCCGCGACGCATGACCCTGGTGCTCATGACCGCCGATCGGCCCGAGCTGACCGGGGAGTCCGAACCGGACCGCCACAGGACGCTCCGCATCGGCGCGGCCGCCGCGACCTTCGACCCGACGGGCTTCGCCGTGACCACCGAGGCGATCCCGGTCGACGACCCCAAGCTCGCCTCGGTGTGGGGATCCCACGTGCACCGCACCCTCGTGACCCAGGAGGCGCCTGCGCTGGACGGCGAACTGCGCCTGGAGTTCGCCAGGGTCTGAGCGGCACCGATCTGATCGCGGTCGGGGGGGGGCGAGGCCTCCAGGGTCTCGCGGGCGGACTCGGTGCTGCGATCGCGCCGGAAGCGCATGATCAGGACGCCGTGCGAACAGCCCACCCTTCTCGAAGGAGAGCGAAGATCGAGTCCATCGCGTGCACCGGGTCGGGCTGCTCTCGGATGATCGCCGGAATGTCCAGGAACCATCGGGCGAGCGCCGCGCACGACACGTCGTCGGCGGGACGGTCCATCTCGGCGGCGATCGCGGTCGCCAGGCTTCTGCTGTGCCTGGTCCACATCCGGTCCGAGTAGGTCAGCAGCGCGGGCGTCGAGTTCACGAGCCGTGCGAAGTCGTCGGCCCGGGGGTGCTCCGAGATCGCGGCGTAGGCCTCCTGGGCGTGGCGCTGCAGGGCGTCGATGACGCCTTCGCCCTCCCGAGATCGCGGAGCTTGTCGGGCACGGTGGGGCGCACGCCGCTGACGGTGCCCGCGGACTCTTCGCGCAGCGCAACGGCGGAGACCATGTGCGCGTCTACATCATCCAGCAGGGGCCCGTCGACTGGATCGCGCAGGCGGGTCTTCGAGCGGGCGACATCGTGGGCATCCGTGAACATCTCTTGCAGGAGTTCGCGGCATGGTCGCCCGAGCTGCAGCGTCTTGTGTCCGAGAACGACGGTGCGTACCTCGACCGTCCGATCTTCGCGCTGCCGGTCCCGCACACCTGGGACCGCAGTCCGACCGCGACACTTCTCGGCGATGCCGCGTACCTCATGCCGCCGCTCGGAGTCGGCGTCAACATGGCGATGCTCGACGCGAGCGATCTCGCACTGGCGATCGCGAACAGTGCCACCGCTGCGGAGGCCATCGGGCTCTACGAGGAGAGCATGATGCCGCGCTCGATCGAGTACGCGAGTCTGCTCCAGGGCCATGCAGGGGATCTGCTGGACGCGATGGTCCCCGAGTTCGACACCGCAGACTGACGGCCGATCGAACATCGCCTCGAACATCGCGAGCGAGGCGGCGCCGACTGGCACGGCATCCCCTCCCGATGGCGGTTCCACGCACGGAGGCCTCGTGGTGGCCTCGGGTGTTGCAGTGCGCGTTGACCAGTGCTGATGCCATGGGAAGACAAGCTGCCTCGAAGGCTGGCCACGGCAGGGTGCCTCGTGCCCGACCTCTCAGCCGAGCCCGTCGACCCACGCCAGATTCCGCTCCAGCGCCTCCCCGTCGCAGCCCAGCCCCACCACCAGCGTCCGCTCCCCATCGTCGTGGACCAGCGACTCCATCGTCACCCGGTGGTCGCGCCCGTGCAGCCACAGCCGCGGGCGCTGCGCATCCGCCGCCGCCCGCAGCCGTTCCCAGTTCTCCTCGCAGTCCTCGAGCCCGCCCCGCCGAGCGCGAGGGCGTCCTCGCCGCCCAGCATCACCCGCTGGCCATCGTGCAGGTGGCACACCCGGGAAGACCTCACACCCAGGCAGCTCGTCTTAGGAGAAGGGGTGATGGGGTTCGCCAGGGAACTCCGTCCAACTGTCGTTCTCGAAGACTGTGGATCGGCGGCGGCGAGCACTGTCGCGAGCGTCCCGCTTCTGGAGATGCTCAGCCCCGCTTGAACTCCATCAGCCGCTCCTGCCCGTCACCGTTCGTCGCCCACTCGGGATCACCCGGCAGCACCCCGAGCGGATCCCGCTCCTGGGGGCTGCGGCTCGCATCCGGCACGGCGAGGCTGCGCCGCAGCGCCTCGTCGACCGAGACCCGCGGCGCGTGACCGCTCGGCAGCAGCTCGGCCAGCCACCGTTCGTCCCGCGCGACCATGTCCTCGCGCAGGCTCTCCATGAGCGCGGAGACCGTCGAGGCGGGGATGTCGGAGAGCCATGAGGCCACGCTCGAGACCAGGGCCTGGGGCATCACCGGGACGGAGAAACCCGGCCGCTGCCGGTCCGTGAGCTCCAGGACCTTCTCGACCAGCCGCGGATAGGCGATCGGGTCGCCCCCGCCGATGTCGTACACGCCGTGGGCGCTCTCGGTGGTCACGGCGCCCCGGATCGCGGCGACGGCATCGACCACGGAGATCGGCTCCACCAGATGGTCCATCCAGTCCGGGAACACGGTCACGGGGAGGCGGTGGGCCAGCTGGGTCATCAGCTCGAAGCTCGTCGAGCCCGCGCCGAGCACCACCGCGGCCCGCAGCCCCACGAAGCGGCATCCCACCTCGGAGAGCTCCTCCTCGACCTCGAGGCGGGAGATCAGGTGCTCGGAGAGCTCCTCGCGCGGGATGGCGGGGATGAGGCCCGAGAGGTAGACCACGGCCGTCACGGCGGAGGCGTCGACGGCGGCGCGCACGCGTTGCGCGGCGGCGCGGTCCGCCTCCCGGAAGTCGTCCCCGCCCATGCCGTGGACCAGGTAGACCACCGCCTCCAGGGACGGGTCCTCGCTGATCGCGGCACGCACGGACTCGTCCTCGGTCACGTCCAGCTCGACCCGGTCGACGGCGCCGCTCCACCAGAAGGCATCGAGCTTGTGGAGATCCCGGGCCCCGGCGACCACCTGGTGGCCGTCCTCGAGCAGCCCGGGGATCACCCGGCTGCCCACGTACCCTCCGGCTCCGATGACGAGTACGCGCATGGTCGACCTCCGTGTCAGAGCACCTGTGGTGCGGCCTGTGTGCACAGGTCTATACGAGCCGGCGCCCGGAGGCAAGGCCTGCCGCGGCCCGTCGCGGCGCGCGGCCTCGTACGCTACGAGCATGAACCCTGATCGCCCCGCGCCCCGTCCCGGAGCGTGGTGGGCTGTCGGAGTCGCCGTCGTCGTCGCGGCGCCGCTCCTGGCCGCCTCGCTGCACGCCCAGGGCGGGGGACCGGGGACCGTGGCCGGATGGGCGCTCGGCATCGCCCTGACCTGGACCGTGGGAGGGCTGGTGATCATGCGCCTGGCCCCGCCGGAGCAGCCCCGCCGCGATCTTCGGCGCGCGCCTCTGATCACGGTGGCCGCCGTGGGCGTCGGCCTCGCCGCGGCGTCGCTCGCGGGCGGACTCGTCCTGGCGGGCATCCCGGCCACCGCCGCATGGGTGACCGGGCCGGTCGCCGCGGCGGCCGACGGACGGTGGGGGGTGCTCGCCGTCGCGCTCCTGGCGGGCGCTGGCGAGGAGGTGTTCTTCCGGGGCGCCCTGCCTCGGCTCCTCTCGGGCCTGGCCCGGTGGATGGTCCCCACCGCGGTGTATGCCGCCGTCACGCTGTGCACGGGCAGCCCCGCCCTCGCCGCGATGGCGCTCCTCCTGGGACCGGTGGCGATGTGGGCCCGGGAGATCACCGGCTCACTCGCCGGGGCACTGTACGTCCACGCCCTCTGGACGCTCACCATGGTGGGGCTCTTCCCGATCGTCCTCGCCGCTGCCGGCCTCGCCGGCTGAGGGGTCAGTCCGCTCCGCGAGCCCTCACCCGATCCCCTCGACCCGCACCAGGTTCCGCTCGAGCGACTCCCCGTCGCAGTCCAACCCCACCACGAGCGTCCGCTCTCCATCGTCGTGGACCAGCTGCTCCCTCGTAACCTGGTGATAGTGCCCGTGCAGCCACAGCCGCGGACGCAACGCCTCCGCCGCCGCCCGCAGCCGCTCCCGGTTCTCCTCGCAGTACTCGAGCACGCCCGGATCGTCGTCCTCGTAGAAGGCCCCGAAGCGCGGGTCCAGTCGCAGGTCCACGCCGGCGGGGCAGTCGTGGGCGAGCACGATGTCCGCCGGTCCGTCGGCGATCGCCTGTTCAACCACCGCGGCCGGGGTGATCTCGTCGGCCCACCAGGAGGCCCCGTGGAGGCGGTGGGCGCGGTCGATGGAGCCCGCCCCGCCGAGCGCGAGGACCACCTCGTCGCCCAGCATCACCCGCTGACCGTCCCGCAGGTGGCGCACCCGGGAGGAGACGATCCCGTGGCCGTGCGGATCGCGGGGGAGCTGATCGAGGTGGTCCACATCGTCATGGTTGCCGCGCACGAACAGCAGCTGCATCTCGTGCGCGGCAAGGGCCTGCTCGACCGCATCGCAGAAGGTCTGCGAATAGAGGTAGCCGTAATCGCCCAGATGCAGGATCGTGCGGGCTCCGTACGTCGCCGCCTGCGCGATCGCCGCCTCCGCCCACCGGGTGTTGCCGTGCCAGTCCCCGGCGGCGACGGCCGTGGTGGGGTCGATCTCGAGCATCATGGCCTCTCCGGTGGGGAGCGGCCATCGTTGCAGAGATTCCCCGCCGTTACGGCGTCGCGCGTCAGGACGGCACCTGTTGTGACCTCAGGACGTGCACGATCATTCTCGATGGCCACGAGCTCCGGGGCGACGACCGAGTGGCCCGCCTCCGCCTCCCCGCCCGCTCACCTCACGCCCGGTACCGCCCCGGCCGATGGTTCAGTGCGAGCACCACGTTCAGCACCACCCCGCCCAGGGCTGACAGCAGCACGCGCGGGACGTCGAGCACCAGCAGGGACAGCAGGATCACGGCGACGTCGAGGGCCATTTGCACGTAGCCGGCGCGCAGACCCGCGCGCTCCTGAAGGATCAGAGCCAGGATGTTGAAGCCGCCCAGGCTCGCCCCGTGGCGGAAGATGATCAGCAGGCCGACGCCTACCAGCAGGTTGCCGCCGATCACCGCGTACAGCAGCGGCACATCCTCGAGCGGCAGGAACCGGGGATGGATCAGGCTGAACACGGAGATCAGCCCCACGCAGATGGCCGTCTTCACCGTGAACACCCACCCCTTCTTCCACCAGGCCAGCGCGAAGAACGGCAGGTTCACCAGCGCGAACAGCAGCGCGAACGGCGTCGACAGCGCATGGGTGAGCAGCAGAGCCAAGCCCGCCGTGCCGCCGGTGACCGCGCCCGCGCTCTGCAGCAGGTACAGGCCGAGCGACGCCAGGAACGTCCCCGTCAGCACGCCCAGCACGTCCTCGGTGGGGCGATGCGGGATCACGGCGTCGATGGGGAGCGGTGTAGCTGCAGGCGCGTCGGTCGGGGAGTCGGGCGTTGCAGTCTCCGCCGAGGGGTCGCAGGGGGTTGAGGGCATGTCGTCACTGTAGGTGCGCCGACGCTCGCCCGTCGGCCCGTCGTCCCCCGCGGCCGGGTCACCCCTCCGCGAGCATCGCCCGGTACCTGTCGATGATCGCGACCACCTTCGGGTCCTCCTCGACGTCCGAGAGGTCCTCGTAGAGGGAGCCGTCGAACGTGGTGAGCACGTACTCGCCGCCCTGCACGGTGAACTCGAGGTCGAGGCGGGTGAGGTAGTGCTCCTGCTCGCCGCCGCCCTGCGTGATCGGGACGACCGCGCCGTCGGCGTTCACCTCGGTCTCCGGGGTGCGGATGATCCTGTGGGTGTCGGCGCCGAGCACCACGTCGACGCCGCCGAGCGTCGCGATGCGGTGGTCGTCGTCGTTGCCGGCGTGGCTGAGGATCACGTTCACGTGGCTCTTCGAGGAGGCGTCGGCGAGCAGACCGCCCTCGAGCGCCTCGACCGGGTCGATGAAGTCCAGGCCGGCGACGTCCTCCCACTCGCGCACCTCGGGCTTCATCGTGGTCACGCCGATGAGGCCCACCTTCACGCCGGAGTAGGACTTCGTGATCGACGCCTTCGCGAAGGGCAGCAGCTTGCCGGTGTCCTCGTAGACCACGTTGCCGCAGAGGATCGGGAAGTTCAGCGTGCGCTGGTAGTCCTTGAGCTGCTCGTAGGAGTCCTCGGCGGTGCCGTCGCCGGCGGGGAACACGCGGAAGTCGTTGTTGCCGATGACGGTCGCGGCGTAGCCGATCTCCTTGAGGATCTCGGTCTCCAGGGCGCTCTGGAACTCCTCGAACTCGCCGCGCAGGAACAGGTCTCCGCCATCGACCACCAGAACGTTCTCCTCCTCGGAGCGCACCTGGTCGATGAGCGTCGCGTACTTCGCGACGTTGTTCTCGTGGAGGCGGCCGTCCGCCGTCTCGACCACTTCCTGCAGGTGCCCGTGGAGGTCGTTGGTCTGCATGATCGTGAGGCGGAACGTGGTGCCCTCGACGAGCTTCGCGTCCTTCGAGGTGTTCGGCGCGGCCAGCGCCGAGCCGGCGGGTGCGACCAGGCCGACGGCGAGGGCGGAGGTGAGAAGACGACGACGGGACAGGGCTGCCATGATGCGCTCCAGGAGGGGTGGGGAGGGGACTCGTAACGGGTCGCCCATTCCATCGGACCTGCATGACGCGCGAGGCGACCGGCAGTGAACGCGGCGTGAACTGCTGCGCGGGCAGGGCCGGGGGTGCTCCGCTATTCGCGGTCCCGTGACCTCAGAAGGAGTCCGATCACGCCCGGGATGAGGAAGGTGAGCGCCCAGGCGCCGAACACCGCGACGATGTAGGGGAGGAGCTCCTGCCTGCTCTCCGCGGGAACCTCCGAGCCGACCAGGAAGTAGGTGGCCACCAGGAGCACGCCGAGCAGGAACAGCAGCACGCGTACCGTGTTCACCAGCGTGCGGATCGGACGCGTGGCGAGCCGAACGAGGAATCCGAGCACGACGCCGACGGCCAGCAGAGCGGGGAGGAGCCACATGGTGATCGACCGTACCGTGCGCGCCCCCTCACCTCACCCGGTGACCATCCCGTTCACCTCGGTGAGCGTCTGCTCCGCCGCCTCGGCCGGGGTCACCCGCTTGAAGCGCACGTCGGAGAGCAGGCGGGTGAAGGTGTCCTGCGAGTCGGCGGTGCCCATGGGCTGCACGGCCGGCGCGGAGCCCAGCTCGGGGGTGATCGCGGTGAGGAACTCGACCACCTCCTGATCGGTGTCGGTCAGGGCATCGCCCATCGCCTCGATCGCCGCGGCGCTCGAGGGGACGCCGCGGTTCAGCAGCTGGATCTTCTGGGCGCCGGGGTCGCTCACCAGGAAGTCCACGAGCGCGGCGGCCTTCTCGGCATTCTTCGACGCCTTCGCGATCGACCAGTACATCGTCGCCTTCTTGAACAGCCCGTTCTCGCTCGCGCTGCCCGCGAAGGACGGCGGGCGCAGCATGACGATGTCCTGCGTGCCGGCGGCGTCGCGCACGGACTGCAGCTGGTTCGTCCACGTCCAGCTCATCGCGGAGCGCCCGGTGGAGAACGCCGTCTGCTCGATCGTGACGGAGCCGTCCTCGACGGCGGCGTCGGCCCCGAGGGTGGCCCCGGACTCCTGCAGGTCGAGGTAGAGCTGGTACCACTCGGCCAGGGACTCGGCGGCGCAGCCCATCCCGTCGGCCGCCCAGAGGTCCTCGCCCTTCTGGCGCAGGAAGATCGTCAGGTCCGCGTAGCTCGCGCCGCCGCTCACGCCGGTGGCGACCCCGGAGTCGGCGATGCGCTGGGCGATGTCGCGGAAGTCGTCCCAGGTCCAGGTGGTGTCATCGGGCATCTCCACCCCGGCCTTCTCGAACAGAGCCGGGTTCACGACCACCACCCAGGCGTTCGAGCCGGTGGAGAGGCCGGTGAGCACGCCGTCCACCCGGCCCGCGTCCAGATCCGCGCCGTCGATCCCGGAGAGGTCCAGGCCCGGCAGGGACTCGAGGTCGGCGAGCACGCCGCGGCCGGAGTACTCGGCGATGAACTTGCCGTCCATGTTGATGACGTCCGGGGGAGTGCCGCCGGCGACCTGCGTGGCGAGCCGGTCCCAGTAGCCGTCCCACTCCGAGGGCTGCAGCGCCACCTCGACCTCGGGCTTCGCGGCATGGAACGCCTCCACCATCTCGGCGGTGAACTCCTGGTAGAAGCTCGGACCCCAGAAGGTGAAGCTGACCTCGTTCGAGGTCGAGGCCCCGCCGGCGGAGGGCCCGCAGGCCGCCAGCAGCAGCGAGGAGGCGAGCCCGCCGGCGAGCACCGTGCGGCGGTGGAACCCGCGCTGGGAGCGGGGGCGGCTGCCGGCGCCCGCGGCGCGCAGCCAGATCCCGGAGCTGCCGGGGGCGGGGGAGGTGCGGCACGTGAGCGGCGCAGGGGCCGCGCGGAAGGCGGAGGGCGCGGGGTGCTGGTGCAGGGTGTGCATGGAGGATCCTTCGTTCGTCGTTGACCGTAGGAACTGCGGGGTGGAGGCGAGCATAGGACGCCGGGATAGCGCTGTCCAGAGGTGCCCGCACCATGAGGGTTGCGCCCGCCGAGACCCCGCAGAGGACTACCGCCGACGCACCGAACCACCCGTGACCAGGCGCGGCGCGAGCACCACCCGCTCCGGGCGCGAGCTCGGACCGCCTTCGAGGCGCGCCCGGATCCGCGCGGCGGCCTGGGCCGCGATCTCGTGCTCCGGCTGCTCGATGAGGGTGAGCGTGGGCTGGGTGGCGCGCGCCAGATCCGTCGCGTCGAAGCCCACCAGCGAGATGTCCTCCCCGATCCGCAGACCCGAGTCGTTCATCGCGATCACGGCCCCGAGGGTCAGCTCGTAGTTCGAGGAGAACACCGCCGTTGGCCGCCGACGCTGCAGCAGGATCTCGCCCATCGCGCGCCGACCCTGCTCGATCGTGAGCGGGCCGCTGGTCACCAGCTCCGGGGCCAGCTCCGCCCCGGCGCCCGCCGCCTCGACGAGGAAGCCCTCGGTGCGGTCGTTCGTGGTGGAGATGCTGCGGTCCCCGCCCACCACCGCCAGGGCCCGATGGCCGTGGTCCAGCAGATGGCGGGCCGCGATCCGGCCGGCCTCGCGGTTGTCGAGGTAGACGCCGTCGCTGCCGGGGACATCCGCCTCCCAGTCGATGAGCACCACCGGTATCTCCTGCGCCGCGCGCCGCAGCGCCTCCAGATCGTGCGGCGAGGCGACGGCGATGATGCCGTCCACCTGCCGGGTGCGCAGCAGCTCCGCCGCCCCGACGGCGGCGTCCGGGCTCGAGGAGACGATCACGCTCAGCCCGGCCGGGCGCAGCGCCGCCTCGACCCCCGCGATCAGCGCGAGGTGGAAGCCGTTGTCGAGCACGGGCAGCAGCACGCCCACGGTGCGCGAGCGCTGCGAGCGCAGACCGGAGGCGAGCACGTTGGGCCGGTAGTCCAGGCGGGCCGCGGCCGCCTCGATCGCCGCACGGTTCTCCGGCCGGATGGGGAGGCCGTTGAAGTGCTTCGAGATCGTCGAGAGGGCCAGGCCCGTCTCGGCCCGGATGTCCTTGTACGAGGTCATCGGATCTCCCTTGCTCCGTGGGGCTTGACGAGCACCTCCGGCGATCCTACGGTAAAACCCGCGAAACGATTCGCCCCGCGCGCGAGCGCCCTCGTCGGCCCGGCAGCGCCGTCGAGCGCAGTGCACTGACGCACCGACCTCCACGGAAGAGGACCCATGACCGCACCGCACGGCCTTCCCCGGCTCGACCCCGACTCCCTCCCGCCCGCGGTCGACGTCTCCGACAACACCGCCGCCCTCGCGGAGGTGGACGCCGTGATCGAGCAGGGCCCGTTCAGCGCGGACTGGGACTCGCTGCGCGACTACGAGGTGCCCCGCTGGTACGCGGACGCGAAGTTCGGGATCTTCCTGCACTGGGGCGTCTACTCGGTGCCCGCCTTCAGCAGCGAGTGGTACTCGCGCACCATGTACCTCGAGGGCAGCCGCGAGCACGCCCACCACCTGGAGACCTACGGGCCCCACTCCGAGTTCGGCTACAAGGACTTCATCCCCTCCTTCACCATGGAGGACTACGACCCCGCCGCCTGGGCCGCGCTGTTCCGCCGCGCCGGCGCCCAATTCGTGGTGCCCGTCGCCGAGCACCACGACGGCTTCGCCATGTATCAGAGCGACCGCACGCGCTGGAACGCCGCCCAGATGGGCCCGCGCCGGGACGTGATGGGGGAGCTGCTGGCCGCCTCGGACGACGCCTCGATCACCCGCGGCGCCTCCTCCCACCGCGCCGAGCACTGGTTCTTCATGAACGGCGGCGCCCGCTTCGACTCCGACGTGCTGGACCCCGCCTACCAGGACTTCTACGGCCCCGCGCAGCGCGAGGAGACCGCCCCGAACGAGCGCCACCTCGAGGACTGGCTGCTGCGCACCGTCGAGATCATCGACCGCTACCGGCCCCAGGTGCTCTGGTTCGACTGGTGGATCGAGCAGCCCGCCTTCGAGCCGTCCCTGCGCCGTCTCGCCGCCTACTACTACAACCGCGCCGCCGAGTGGGGGCGCGAGGTGGTCATCAACTACAAGTGGGAGGCCTTCGCCGAGGGCAGCGCCGTCTACGACATCGAGCGCGGCACCATGGGCGGGATCCGCCCCGTGCCCTGGCAGAACGACACCTCCGTCTCCCGCTCCTCCTGGTGCTGGGTGGAGGGCCACGAGTACAAGTCCCTCGGCGAGCTGATCATCGAGCTGGCGGACACCGTCTCCAAGAACGGCAACCTGCTGCTGAACATCGGCCCCAAGCCCGACGGCACGATCGCCTCCGAGGAGCAGGAGATGCTCGAGAGCATCGGCGCCTGGCTCACCGAGAACGGGCAGTCGATCTTCGGGACCCGCCCGTGGATCGTCGCCGAGGAGGGTCCCACCCGCTCGCAGGCCGGCTCCTTCGTGGACGGCGCCGAGGTGCACCACACCGCCGCCGACTTCCGCTTCACCACCCGCCACGACGTCACCGGCGACTACGTCTACGCGATCGCGCTCGCCCACCCGGAGGACGGCGTGCTGCGCATCCGCTCCTTCGGCACCGGCCTGCGGCTGCTCCCGCAGGAGATCCGCTCCGTCTCGCTCCTCGGCGGCGGCGAACCGCTCGGCGTGGAGCGCACCGAGAACGCGCTGGAGGTCACCGTCGGCCCCGCCGCCGACTCCCCGATCGGCCCGGTCGTGAAGATCCACCTCGAGCCCGAGGTGGTGCCCGAGCGCACCGACCACCTGCACGGCTGATCCCGCCGCGCACGACGAGCGCCGCCCCGGTCCTGGATTGGACCGGGGCGGCGCTCGTTCGGTGCGTTCGGGCCGCTCAGCTGCGTGCCGCGTCGGCCTCCGTGAGCACCTCGAGGTAGCGCTCGACCCCGGCGTTGGTGAACGCCGCGACGTACTGCTCCCAGTGGGAGTCGTCGGTCGGATCGAGGTCGCCCATCGCCATCTGCGTGGTGAGCTGGGCGTAGGTGGTGTCGAGGTTGGTGCGCAGCTCGCCGATCTCCGCGGACTGCTCGGTGGAGAAGAACGGATTCAGGTACAGGCTCTCGATCGGGGAGCGATACGGCTCGTAGAGCTTCCCGGACCGGAACAGCTCGGGCTCCACAGACGTCTTCTCGTTCACGGCCTCGCCGTGACGCACATCGAGGCTCAGGTTGTAGGGACTGAACTCGGGCCACGTCTGGTTCTCGGGCCCCTCCCCGTCCTCCGGGAGCATGGTGTACAGCGCCGGACGGCCGTCGATCCCGACCTGCTTCGCGTCGGCCCAGTCCCACTGCTCACCCAGGTTCCCCCTGGCGCGCTGGAGGGTGGTCAGGAGTCCCAGCTGCACGTCTGCCCAGCGCACCATGGTCGCGGGATCTTCGCACGTGCTCGAGATGACCAGGCCCACGGCATCGCTGTGCCCCTCGTCCCAGGGGATGATGGGCTTCTGGCCCTCGGGCCCGGCGAAGGCGCTCAGCGCGACGAACTCGCGCCACCGCTCGTTGCCGTTGCCGAAGTCGATGTCTGCGACCCCCCACTGGTTGCCCATCTGGAGGACGCCCACGCGGGACTTCTCCTTGTTCATCGTCAGCCGCTTCAGCTGTTCGTTGGTCTGCGTGAAGGCGTTCCGGTCGATCAGCCCGTCGGCGGTGAAGCGGGCGACCACCTCGAGCACCTTGCGGAACTGCTCATCCAGCGGCGTGTAGACGATGGTCTTGCCGTCTCGGCGGATGCGCTGGATGCCGAAGTTCATGAACGAGGCCGCGATCAGGCCGAACGGGAGGACCGAGGAGTCGCCGCTCATCGGCAGCAGGTCGGGATCCGATGCCTTCATGTCCCGCAGCATCTGCTCGAACTCGTCGAGGGTCTTGGGGTGCTCGGACCAGCCGGCCGCCTTCATCGTGGCGGTGTTCACCCAGGTCCGCGTGTCCGACGAGTTGCAGTGATAGCACTGGTTCACCGCCGGGATCGCGTACATCGCCCCGTTCGGCGCGGTCCACGCGGCGCGGAGGTCCGGGTTCTCCTCGAAGGCCTGCTGCAGCTCCGGCGCGTACTCGTCGATGAGCTTGTCCAGCGGCTGGAAGAGACCCTGCTCGCCGTAGGCATAGAGCTGGGCCTTGGTGAACCCGCCCATCCACTCGGGGCCCAGCATGAACGCGTCCGGGAGGTCACCGCTGGAGATGATGGCGTTGACCTTCGGCGTGCCCTCATCGCCCTGGGGGACGGTGGAGTACTCGACGTGGACTCCCGTCTGCTCCTCGAGGTACTTCGAATGGCCGTTGGTGGCGAGCTTCATGCCGGTATCGCTGCGGGTGAGCACTGTGAACGCGGTGGAGCCGTCGCCGAAGGGCTCGATCTCGCGTGCTCGGGGGCCCACGTAGCCCTCGGGATACGGCACCCCCTCGAGCTCCGGTCCCAGCTCGACCTTCAGCGACGAGGAGCCCTGCTCGTACTCGACCGTCTCCACGCCGCCGGCGCCACCGCCGGACCCGCCGGAGCAGTTCGCCAGCGCCAGCGCGGCCGGCAGCGTCCCCAGGCCCAGCAGCAGGCTGCGGCGGCGGACGCCGCGCCGGCCGATCTCGGGAGGGACCTGGCCGGGAGACGTCTGATCGTGGTGCATCGCGAATTCATGGGAGGACATGAGAGCTCCTGACGGGATGTGGACTGCAGGACGTCAGAGGGTCGCTGCCCGAGAGTGGGCCCCGTCGATCGACGATGACGGCTGACGGAGGTCGCCTCGGTGGGCCGGGGCGCGAACCCCCTCCCGTGCACCTCTTCTCTGAGGAGTGCCGCAAGAGTGGCATAGGTCCGATGTTCCGGTCAACGATTCCCGCGAATCGTTACGTGCGGGCGTCGAGGGCACTGGACGCCGCCCCGGTCCCTTTCGGGGCCGGGGCGGCGTCCGTCCGGCAGGACCGGGCCGCTCAGCTGCGTGCGGCGTCGGCTTCCGTGAGCACCTCGAGGTAGCGCTCGACTCCGGCGTTGGTGAACGCCGCGACGTACTGCTCCCAGTGGGAGTCATCGGTCGGATCGAGGTCGCCCATCGCCATCTGCGTGGTGAGCTGGGCGTAGGTGGTGTCGAGGTTGGTGCGCAGCTCACCGATCTCCGCGGACTGCTCGGTGGAGAAGAACGGGCTCGCATAGACGCTCTCGAGGGGGGAGCGGAAGGGCTCGTAGAGCTGCCCGGCGCGGAACAGCGCCGGCTCGATCGAGGTGTCCTCGTTGACGGCCTCGCCATGACGCACATCGAGGCTCGAGTTGTGCGGGCTGAACTCGGGCCAGGAGACGTTGTCGGGCTTGTTCTCCTCCTCGGGGAGCTTCGCGTACAGCGCTGCACGCCCGTCGATGCCGAGCTGCTTGCCATCGGCCCAGTCCCAGTACAGGCCCTGGGTGCCCAGCCCGCGCTCGAGCGAGGGCAACAGCCCCAGCTGGGCGTCCGCCCAGCGCACGAGGGTGGTGGGATCCTCGCAGGTGCTCGAGATGACCAGGCCGACGGCGTCACCGTGGGACTCGTTCCAGGGCACGATCGGCGCCTGCCCATCGGGCCCGGCGAAGGGCGTCAGCGGCACGAACTCCGTCCAGCGGTCGTTCCCGTTCCCGAAGTCGATGTCCGCGATCGCCCAGTGGTGCGGCGCCTGGGTGACGCCCACCAGGGACTTGCCCTTGTTCATCGTGAGGCGCTTGAGCTGGTCCTCGTTCTGCGTGAAGGTGTTGCGGTCGATCAGTCCATCGGCCGTGAGGCGGGCGACCACCTCGAGCACCTTGCGGAACGAGTCGTCCAGCGGCGTGTAGACGATGGTCTTGCCGTCGCGACGGATGCGCTGGATGCCGAAGTCCATGAAGGCCGCGGCGATCAGGCCGAAGGGCGGCATCGTGGAGGTGCCGCTGATGGGGCGGATCTCGGGATCCTTCTCCTTCATGTCGCGCAGCATCTGCTCGAACTCGTCGAGGGTCTTGGGATGCTCGGACCAGCCGGCCGCCTCCAGCGACGGGGCATGCACCCAGGTGCGGGTGTCCGAGGAGGCGCAGTGGTAGCACTGGTTCACGGCCGGGATCGCGTACATCGCCCCGTTCGGTGCGGTCCACGCGGCGCGGAGGTCCGGGTTCTGCTCGAAGAGCTGCTGCAGCTCCGGCGCGTACTCGTCGATGAGCTTGTCCAGCGGCTGGAAGAGACCCTGCTCGCCGTAGGCATAGAGCTGTGCCTTCGTGAATCCGCCCATCCACTCCGGCCCCAGCATGAACGCGTCCGGGAGGTCGCCGCTGGAGATGATGGCATTGACCTTGGGTGCGCCCTCCTCGCCCTGGGGGACGGTGGAGTACTCGACGCGGACGCCCGTCTTCTCCTCGAGGTACTGCGAGTGCTCGTTGGTGGCGAGCTTCAGCTTGGCCTCGCTGCGGGTCAGCACCGTGAACGCGGTGGAGCCGTCGCCGAAGGGCTCGAGCTCACGGGCGCGGGGGCCCACATAGCCCTCCGGATACGGCACCCCCTCGAGCTCCGGCCCCAGCTCGACCTTCAGTGCTGAGGAGCCCTGCTCGTACTCGACGGTCTCCACGTCGCCGGTGCCTCCGCCGGTGCCGCCGGTGCAGTTCGCCAGCGCCAGCGCGGCGGGCAGCGTTCCGAGGCCCAGCAGCAGGCCGCGGCGGCCGACGCCGCGCCGACCGATCTCGGGAGGGATCTGGCCGAAGGACGTCTGATCAGGGATCTGGCCGAAGGACGTCTGATCGTGATGCGTCGCGGAATCGTGAGGGGTCATGAGAGCTCCTGACGGGATGTGGACTGCAGGACGTCAGAGTGTCGCTGCCCGAGCGCGGGCCTCCGTCGATCGACGATGACGGCTGACGGTGGCCGGCTCGGTGGGCCGGGGTGCGAGCCCCCTCCCGTGCACCTCTTCTCTGAGGAGTGCGGCCAGAGTTGCATAGGTCCGATGTTCTGGTCAACGCTTTCCGCGAATCGTTACGTGTTGAGGTCGCTGGCACCGGAACCGCACATCCCGCCCCGCCCCCTGTAGGTTCTCGGCATGAACTCGGGCAGTGGAGATCATGACCAGGAGCCGTACTGGGAGGAGTACCCGATCGGCGGGGTGGGGGAGGTGCTGCGCACCGTCTCCGGTGTGCTCATCGGGCTGCTGATCGGTCTCGGCGTGACATTCGTGCTGATCATCGGGGTGGGCCTGGTCGTCGAGAGCTCCTCGGGGCCCCTCGCGGACATGTTCGACCAGCTCGCGCGCGCCTCGATGGTGCCGCTGCTGACGGTCACCCCGACCGCCGCGGTGCTGTGGGCGCTCAGCGGGGACATCGCGGACGTCGCCACGATCCGCGCGATCCGCCGCGCCGCCGAGCGCGGCGCCCCCGTGCAGGCCGTCCCGCATCCGTACCAGGTGCGGGTGGTGGTCGAGCCGCCGCTGTCCCGCCTGTTCGGAGTCCTGTTCTTCGTCCTCGTGATGGCCGGGCTCGGCGTGGTGACCATGGTGGTCATGCCGTTCACCGAGGGGCACATCGACGACTACGTGCCGATCGGGTTCGCGATCTCGCTGGTCGTCGGCATCGCCGCCGTCGCGGGGCTGCTCGGGCAGCGCGCGTACCGACGAGGGCACACGGCCCGCAACGCAGTGATCGCGACGCACTGGCACCAGGACATGGAGGCTCGCGCCTGGAGGCGCGCCCGCGGGGTCTCCGGCGGCAGGTCGCCCCGCCGCCGCAGGAAGAACGACGCGGGCGGCGAGGGCGCCGACAACGGGGGCGCCGACGACGGGCGACGTGAGCGCGCCGCCGCCCCCGGCTCCCGGCGCCTGCGCAGGATCGCGGGAGGCCTCGACGGCGCCGCGCTGGTCCTCCTCAGCCTGTCGTTCCTGATCCTGCTCCCGGCGCTCGGCCTGCGCTGCAGCGCAGTCCCCGGGACCGCCGGGCAGGAGTGCCATGAGACCTCCTACGACTCCTCGCTCGTGGAGACGCTCATCGTCTCCGGCTTCGCGATCTTCGCCGTCGGCATCGCCCTTGCCGTCGTGCTCGGCGTGGTCGGGCTCGTGGTCGAGGTGGTGGCGAACAGGATCGAGCGCTCCCAGCTGGAGGCGGCGCTCGAGGATCCGCACTCCCCGCGGCCCGAGGACTCCCTGCTGCAGCGGCACACCGAGCGCCGCACCCCGCTGGTCGCGCTCCTCGCCGCGGGGCTCGCGGGCACCGCCGCCCTGCTGGGGCCCGCGCTCATCGCCCTCGGCTCCGGGCGGATGGAGGACGTCGCCTCGCTCTACGACGACGCCGAGGTGCAGTTCGCCGCGTATGTTCCGCTGGGATGGGGCACCGTCACGGCGGCGATCCTGCTGCTGGTGCTGGCCCTCGCCCTCACCGCGGCCTCCTGTGTGCTCGGGCGGCCGATGCGCAACACCCTCACCCGCCGCTGGCCCACCCGGCCCGAGGTGAAGTACAGGAGCCAGGGGGAGGACAAGCCCCCGAAGCCGGTGGCGGCGACCCGGGGGCCGGCGCTGCACACGCTGCTGCGGGAGGAGCCGACGAAGAGCTGACCCGGCCCCACGGTCCGCGGCTCAGCCGGCGGTGATCTGCGCCGTCACCCGCTCGTGCGCCCGCCCCAGGTGCTCCGCGAGCGCCGCTTCCGCAGCCTCCACGTCGCCCTCGCGGATCGCGTCCATGATCTCCTCGTGCTCGCCCACCACCGTGGTGGGGGAGGTGCGGCGATGGGCGGCGAACTGGCCCATCGTCAGGTGGATCTCGCCGGCGATGATCTCGTACATGCGGGCCAGCCGATCGCTGCGCACCCCGTTCACGAGCGCCCAGTGGAAGTCGATGTCGTGCTGCACCTGGCCGCGGAAGTCCCCGCGCTCCACGGCATGGCGCATCGCCTCCTGCGCCGTGGTGATCTCCTCGGTGAGGTCCTTCGCCCGGGCGAGGTGTGCGGCGGCGGCGGATTCGAAGGTCTGCCGGCTGAAGAACAGGTCGTCGATCTCCGCGGCGTCCAGCAATGGCACGGAGGCGGAGCGGTGCGCGGTGCGGCGCAGCAGGCCCAGGGAGGTGAGGCGCTCGAGGCAGGCCTTCGCGGTGGGCCGGGCCACTCCGTACTCGTCCGCCACGCGCTGCTCGGTGACCTTCTCGCCCGGGGCGATGTCGCCGTTGATGATCCGCTCGCGCAGGGAGGCGAACAGCGCCTCCGTCAGCGAAGCGGGACCGAGCTTGTACTGGCCTGTCGCGATCGCCACGGCAGCTCCTTCCGTCCAGCCGCCAGCCCTGGCGACACCGTCTGCGAGCAACATGTCGAACATGTAGCCCGGACTGACATCATGCCAGCGGCGTGGCGGACTCCGCGCTCGAAAGCCATTCCAGCGTGCTCCGCGTCTCCCCGGTGGGCATGTACTCCGCGGCGACCGTGCCCGCATAGCCCGCCTCCCGCAGCGCCGATCCGACCGCGTCGAGATCGACCGTGCCCGAGCCCGGCTCGCCGCGATCCGGGGCGTCGGCGAGCTGCACGTGGCCGATGCGCCCCGCCCATCGGGAGATCACCGCGGGCAGGTCCTCCCCGTTCCTGGCCAGGTGGAACGTGTCCAGGAGCAGGGCGAGACCCTCCGAGCCCGCCTCGTCGATCAGGTCCAGGGCGTCTGACGCGGTCTCCAGCGGATACGCCCCGTTCAGCCCTCGGGCCAGCGGCTCCACAAGCACCACGCCGGGCGTGCCCGGGAGGTCCGAGAGCGCCTCCGCGGCCCGGCGGAGCGAGCGCACCGCGGTCGCCCGCGCCGGGACGCCCGCCCCGTCGGGCACCTGGCCATGCAGCAGGTTGAAGCCGCGGGCACCGGTGCGCTCGGCGATCCGGTGCAGCGCCACGAGCGAGTCCTCGAGCTCGGAGGCGCGCTCCGGCAGGCAGGCGATGCCGCGCTCGCCGCCCGCCATGTCCCCGGCGAACACGTTCATGCCGGTCAGGGAGACTCCGGCCGCGTCGATCGCCGTCAGCAGGCCGTCGATCTCGGCGTCCGACGGGGCGGCCGTGGGGAACGGCCACCAGGTCTCCACCGCGGTGAAGCCCGCTGCGGCGGCGGCTGCGAAGCGGTCGAGATAGGGCACCTCGGTGAACAGGAGCGAGACGTTCGCACTCACCGGGTATCCGTGCCAGCTGAATCCATGAGAGTCCATGGCGGCATCTTGTCACATGACGCTAGACATGTCAGCATGTATGACAATTCATCTCTGGGAGGAGATCAGTGACGATCGACGACACCCTGCTGGCCCCGTCGGCCGGCCCCCGCAGCCCCGACTGGTTCCTGGGCGCGACCCGCTGGACCCAGCTCACCTTCACCGAGGACGATCCGCCGGCGCTCGACGTCGACTTCTGGGTGGACGTCATGAAGCGCACGCGGTCCAACGCGATCTGCCTCAGCGCCGGCGGCTACATGGCCTTCTATCCCACGCAGATCCCCTTCCACTACCGCAGCGAGCAGCTGGGGGACCGGGACTCCTTCGGGGAGATCGTCGAGCAGGCACGACGCCTGGGCATGCACGTCATGGCCCGCGTGGACCCGCACGCCGTCCACACCGACGCCGCGACGGCGCATCCCGAGTGGCTCGACCACGGCCCCGACGGCACCCCCGTCGAGCACGAGTCGATGCCCGGGCTGTGGTGGACCGATCCCATGAGCTCCTCCCACTGGGACTTCACCACCCGCATCGCCGAGGAGATCGTGCGCGAGTACGACATCGACGCCGTCTTCGCCAACCGCTGGGAGGGCCGCCGACGGGTCAGCTACAACCCCCATACCCGCGCCGCCTTCCAGGCCGAGGCGGGGCTGGACCTGCCCGACGAGACCGACCCGCACGACCCCGCCTGGCCCGTCTTCACCGCCTGGCGCCGCCGACGGCTCAGCGAGCTGGTGGTGCACTGGGATGACGCCGTCCGCGCGATCAAGCCCCACGTGCGCTTCCTCCCCAACCGCGGTGCGGCGCTCACCCGCGACCTCGACCGGGACCTCGTCGAGGACCGCTACCCGATGTTCTTCGTCGACAAGCAGGGGCGCTCCGACATCGAGCCGTCCTGGACCCCGGGACGGATCGGCAAGCGCGCCCGCGGCCTGTACCCGGATCGACCCGTCGCCCTGATCACCTCCGTCGGCCCCGAGGACCACGAGCTGCGCTGGAAGGACTCCGTCGCCGACCCCCACGAGACCCGCGGCCTCGTGGTCGACGGCTTCGCCCAGGGCGCCCTGCCCTGGTTCACCAAGTTCAAGGCGGAGTGCTTCGACGACCGCTGGGTCGCGCCGCTCGCGGAGGCGTTCCAGCTCCACGCCCGCGTCGAGGAGGAGACCGGCCACCTGCGCCACACCGCCGACGTGGCGCTGCTGGACTGCGTGGACCGCACCGCCTCGACCCCCTTCGGTCACGGCCACGGGGGAGGTGCCCATGAGGACGGCGTCTACCAGGCCCTCGTCGAGGCCCGCATCCCCTTCGAGTACATCGCCGAGGAGGCCCTCGCCCCGGACCGCCTCGCCGGCATCTCGGTGCTGGTCATCCCCACCGGCGCGGACCTCGACCCTGCCACGGTCACCACGATCGAGGCCTACGTGGAGCGCGGCGGCGGCCTCGTCACCGCCTTCGACGCCGGGCTCACCACGGGGCCCGACGGGCCGCGGCTCGCCCTCGGCGACCTGCAGGGGGTTCGGCTCGCCGGCGGGCTCCGCGGACCGCTGAAGAACAAGTACATGACCCTCGAGCGACCGCACCCGCTCACCGACGGCTACGACGGCGCCCAGCGCATCCTCGCCGGAGCCCAAGTGCTGGACATCGGCACGCTCCCCGGCGCCGAGATCGCCTTCCGCTTCGTCCCCGACTACCCCGACCTCCCCATGGAGGAGGTCTACCCCCGCCCCGGCGCAGCCCTGCCCGCCGTGGTCACGCGCGAGCATCCCGGGGGCGGGCGTACCGCGTACATCGCCTTCGACCTCGGCGAGGTGTTCTGGCGCTCGCTGCAGTCCGACCACGGCCGCCTGATCGCCGCCGCCGTCCGCTGGGCCCGCGGTGAGCAGCCCGCCCGGGTGCAGGTCACCGGGCAGGGCCTCGTCGACCTCGCCGTGCGCGAGGCGCCGGGAGAGCTCGCCGTGACCGTCGTGAACCTCACCGACCCCATGGCCATGCGCGGCCAGCGCCACGACGCCATGCCCCTGCACGACCAGGAGGTCGTGCTCGCCGTCCCCGACGGCGGCGAGCTCGCGAGCGCCCGGCTCGTCATCGCCGGGGCCCCCGCCACCGCCGAGGTGCGCGAGGGTCGGCTCCACATCCCCCTGGACAGGATCGACGACCTCGAGGTCGTCCACGTGACCTGGACACCGACCGGCGCCCCCGCGGCGCAGCACGGAGGAGAAGCATGAGGATCGCCGTCATCGGCCTGGGCGTCATGGGCGCCCCCATGGCCCGGAACCTGCTGGACGCCGGCCACGAGCTGCGCATCCACCGCGAGAACGCCCGCTCGCAGGCCCTCGTCGAGGCGGGGGCGACCCTCGCCCCCACCCCGGCCGCCGCGACCGAGGGCGCCGAGGTCGTCCTGCTCATGCTCCCCGACACCCCCGACGTCGAGGCCGTGCTCCACGGCGAGGACGGCGTGCTCGGCGCGCTCGCCGAGGACGCGCTCGTGCTCGACATGAGCTCGATCTCCCCGGTCGCGACCGAGCAGATCGCCCAGGATGTCGCCGCCGCGGGCGGCCAGTTCGTCGACGCCCCCGTCTCCGGCGGGGAGGTGGGCGCCCAGGAGGGGATCCTGACCGTCTTCGTCGGCGGCGAACAGGAGGCCGTCGCCCGTGCGATGCCGCTGCTGGAGATCCTGGGCGGCCGCATCACCCACCTCGGACCCGCCGGTGCCGGCCAGGCCGCCAAGGTGGTCAACCAGGTCATCGTGGGCCTCACCATCGAGGCGGTCGCCGAGGGGCTCGCCCTCGCCGAAGCCTCGGGCCTGGACCCCGAGCAGGTGCGCGCCGCCCTCGACGGCGGCTTCGCCACCTCCCGCATCCTCGAGCTCCACGGCCGGCGCATGGCGGAGCGAGCCTTCGACCCCGGCTTCCGCCTCCGCCTGCACCGCAAGGACCTGCGCCTCGCCCAGGACTCCGCCGCGCACCGCGGCCTCGCCCTGCCCGCCCTCGAGACGGTCGCGGCCCAGATGGACGAGGCGATCGCCCGCCAGCTCCAGGAGCTCGACCACTCGGCCCTGTTCCGGCTCCTCACCGAGGAGGCCCGATGACGGCCGCGCCGGACGCCCCCTGGTGGCATGCTCCCTTCCGCACCCTCCAGACCAACCTGCGCGAGACCGACGCCGGCCTCGACGTCGAGGCGGTGCTGGACGCGATCGAGGCCCACGGCGCCGACACCTGGCTGCTCAGCGTGGGCGGCATCCTCGCCAACCACCCCAGCCGCCTCGCCTCCCAGACGGTGAATCCCCACCTCGCCCAGCGCCCCTCCGGGGACCTCGTCGGCGATGCCACCGCCGCCGCGCAGGCCCGCGGCATCCGGGTGCTGGCCCGCATGGACTTCTCCAAGATCGACGCCGCCCGGGCGGAGCGTCACCCCGAGTGGTGCTTCGTCTCGCCCGAGGGGGAGCCGCAGATCTACAACGGGTACCGCAGCGTGTGCCCCAGCGGTGAGTACTACCAGCGGGAGATGTTCGACATCGTCGCCGAGGTGCTGGAGACGTACCCGATCGCCGGCTTCTTCTTCAACTGGATGTCCTTCAACGAGGTCGACTACAGCCGCCGCTACCGCGGGGTCTGCCACTGCGAGGCGTGCCGACGCGGCTTCGCGGCCGCCGCCCCGGGCACGCCGCTGCCCGCCGGCCCCGACGATCCGGGCTACGCCCGCTGGACGCAGCACTCCGACGAGGTCCTCACCGACCTCCATCACCGCATGCAGGCCCACGTGCGGCGCCTCGCCCCGCAGGCCGCCCTCATCCAGGGCGACCGCGCGGACATCACCTTCCACGAGGCCAACAACGCCGTCGGCCGCGAGCTGTGGCACCAGGCCACCGCCGACGCCGTGGACGCCGCCCGCTCCGAGGACCCGTCCCGGCCCGTGTTCGTCAACGCCGTCGCCTTCGTGGACATGCCCTACCGCTGGGCCGGCGAGGACCCCCGCCACCTCGAGCAGTACGCCGTCCAGTCCATCGCCCACGGCGCCCAGCCCTCCACCTACCTCATGGGCACCCCGCAGGACAGCCCGTTCCCGGGCCTGACCGCGAGCGCCCGCATCAGCCGCTTCCACCGTGACCACCATGAGGAGTACACCGGGCTCGTCCCGACCGCCCGCACCGCCCTGGTGCGGCCGACGGGCGGAGCCCGCGCCCGCGCCGAGTTCGAGGGCTGGCACGCCGCGCTCTCCGAGGCGCACATCCCGGCCTCCGTGCTGCGGCCCCCGGCCCTCGCCGCCCTCAGCCGCGACCGCTTCGACCTCGTGATCCTGCCCCACCTCGGCGAGCTGTCGGGAGAGGCGCTCGCCGCCGTGCGCGCCTTCGCGGAGGCGGGCGGCACCGTGATCACCACCGGCAGCACAGCCTGGGCCGACGGCGTCCACCAGCTCGACCCCGACGGCGCGCTCCTGCGCCAGAGCGCAGTGTTCGAGACCGAGGAGTCCCTGCGCTCCCTGCACGTGGACCTCGCAGCCTCCCTCGCCCCGGTTCCTGCCGGTCCGGTGCACGTCCCGGCCCTCGGGGAGTTCCGGGCCCTGGCCCTCTCCAGCCCGATAGCCGACGGTGCCGACGGACAGGGCGGCTGGCCGGTGCTGGGCCGCGCCCTCTACGGCCCGCCGGAGAAGTGCTACGGCAACGAGGTCACCGGCCATCCCGGCCGGGTGAGCTGGAGCTTCGACGGCGGCGGCGCGATCGCCGTGATCCCCTGGCTGCCCGGCCTCGTGCTGCGCGAGGTCGGCGCCTCCGCGGTGGGCAGCGCGCTCGCCGCCCTGGTCGCGGAGATCGGCGGCGCGCACCTGGGCTGGGCCACCGATCTGCCGGGGCATGTCCGCATCGTGCCCGGCCACGGGGCCGGCGGCCCGCTGATCCACCTCCTGAACCGCAGCGGCGAACGGCCGCAGCGATTCGTGGATCCCGCCCCGACGGCCCCATCGGCGCTCGAGATCCCCTGCCCGGACAAGCCGGGCCGTGTGCGCGCCCTGGTCGCCCAGCAGGATCCGGACTGGTCCTGGGCGGAGGGCGTGCTGCACGTGCAGGTCCCCGCGATCGAGGTCTTCGAGGTCCTCTCCGTCCGTCCGTGACCCGTGCCGACGCAGGCGTCTGCAGGCCCCAGATTATAGATAACAAATAGGCAAGTAATCTTGACAGACAATCTTACAGTGGTGAGGATTGTTCCACGCGGGGCTACGAGGCCCTCCGTTCCTTCCAACGACGGGAGCACAGCAATGCGTCACCTGAGCCGACGAGGTCTCATCCAGGGTGCAGGAGCAGCGGTCGGGGTCGGCGCTCTCGCCGCCTGCGGCGGAGTGGCCGGCGGTGGTTCCGGCGGAGCCGACGGCGGCCTGCGCTACGCCTTCTGGGGCAACAACGTGCGCCAGACGAACTACCAGAAGGCCTTCGACCTGATGGCGGAGCAGAACGAGGAGCTCGCCCTCAAGGTCGAGTTCGCCGAGTACTCCGCGTTCCAGGAGCGCATGACCACCCAGATGGCGGCCGGGAACGTCGCCGACATCTTCTGGGTCCCCTCGCCGCAGGTCATGACCTACTACTCCAACGGGCTCTATCGTCCGCTCGAGGGCGTCGAGAGCCTGGACCTCTCGGACTACTCCGACGGCGACATCCAGGACTTCCTGCTGGACGGCGAGCACAACACGATGCCCTTCGGCATCTTCGTGCCGGTGGTGCGCTACAACGCCACCTTCGTGGAGGAGGACGGCCTGGACTGGCCCGAGAGCTGGGACTGGGACGGCTTCGCCGAGTTCGCCAAGGAGTACGCCACCCAGAACGAGGACCGCTGGGCCGTCGCCTACGCCGCCGACGCGGACCTCTGCTTCGAGGGCTGGCTGCGCCAGCACGGCGAGGAGCTGTGGAACGAGGAGGGGCGCATCGGCTACACCCAGGAGGGCCTGGAGAGCTGGATCGCCTGGTGGGAGGACCTCCGCCAGGCCGGAGCGACTCCGAGCATCGGCGAGCAGGACGGCGTGGGCGCGAGCTGGGAGGACGTGGGCGACCGCTGCCTGGCCTGGTTCAGCAACTCCAACCACATCGTCGATGACTCCACGATGTTCCCGGACTACGACTTCGCCCTCTCGCACCTGCCGGTCGACCCGTCGGCCCCCGACGGCCACCAGTTCCTCTACTTCCCCCGCCAGGCGATCTACGCGAAGGCGAGCGATGCGAACGCCGAGCTCGCCGGCGAGGTCTTCAACTTCACCACCGGTGACGTCGAGATGCTCAAGACCGTGGGCCTGACCATGGGCGCCCCGGTCAACCCGCGCGTCGCCGAGGAGTACACCGAGTTCGCCTCCCCGGTCGAGACGGCGATGCTCGAGGTGGTCGCCGAGGACCGCGAGGCCGACCGCACCGCCCGCTTCGAGGCGCCCCCGGGCTCCAGCACCTGGCGCGACGTCATGACCCGCGCCCTGGAGAACGTCACCAACGGCAACGCGACGATCCCCGAGGCCTCCCAGGCCATGATCGAGGAGATCTCCACGGGCATCGAGCGCGCCTCCGGAGGGAAGGGATGACCACGACCCTCGGCGCCGAGGAGCGCCCGGCGGAGCCCGCCGCCGTCGGCCCCTCCCCACCGCGCCGGCGCGCCCGCCGCTCCCAGGAGCTGGCGGCGCACGCCTTCATGTCGCCCTGGCTGATCGGCCTGGTGCTGGTCACCGCCGCCCCGATGCTGGCCTCGCTCTACCTCTCCTTCACCGACTACAACATCATGTCCAGCCCCACCTTCGTGGGCCTGGACAACTTCGAACGGATGCTGGGGGACCAGCGGTTCTGGTCCTCGACCCGCGTGACCTCGCTGTACGTGCTGGTCTCGGTGCCGCTGCAGCTCGCCTTCGCCCTGCTGCTCGCCCTGATCCTGGACCGCGGGCTGCGCGGGCTGTCGATCTACCGCAGCGCCTACTACCTGCCCTCGCTGCTGGGCACCTCGGTGGCCGTGGCCGTGCTGTGGAAGCAGATCTTCGGCCAGAACGGCCTGGTCAACCAGGCGCTCGAGCTGATCGGCGTGCAGGGCACGAACTGGCTGCAGAACCCGGACAGCGCGCTGTGGACGCTGATCATCCTCAACGTGTGGACCTTCGGCTCGCCGATGGTCATCTTCCTGGCGGGCCTGCGGCAGATCCCCGAGGAGCTCTACGAGGCGGCCCGCGTGGACGGCGCCTCGCAGCTGCGCATGTTCCGCCACATCACGATCCCGTTGCTCACCCCGATCGTGTTCTTCAACCTGATCCTGCAGACCATCGGCTCGTTCCAGGCCTTCACGCAGGCCCACGTGATCAGCGGCGGCACCGGCGGCCCCATCGACTCCACGCTCTTCTACACGCTGTACATCTACCAGCAGGCGTTCGTGAACTTCGACATGGGGTACGCCTCCGCCCTCGCCTGGGTGCTGCTGCTGGCCATCGCCGTGATCACCGCCCTCCACTTCACCCTGTCCAAGTACTGGGTCTTCTACGGAGACTGATATGTCGACCTCCACCCTCGACCCGGCCCGTGCCGTCGCCGCACCCGGCCGCGCCCCCTCGATCCGGCGCACCAGGGCACGCGGCGCGATCCTGCGCCACGCCGCCCTGGTCCTGTTCGGGCTGTTCATGCTCTACCCGCTGATCTGGATGGCGGTCAGCGCGTTCAAGCCCTCCCACCTGGTGCTCACCGATCCCGGGATCATCCCCACCGAGGTCACCCTGGAGAACTTCGTCAACGGCTGGGTGGTGGGCGGGTTCCCCTTCTGGGCGTTCTTCGGCAACTCGGTGGTGATCGCCGCCAGCGCGATCCTCGGCAACCTGCTGTCCTGCTCGCTGACCGCCTTCGCCCTGGCACGTCTCGAGTTCCGGGCCCGGAACATCTACTTCGCGATCGTGCTGGTCACGGTGATGCTGCCGATGCACGCCGTGGTGATCCCGCAGTACATCGTGTTCTCGAACCTGGGCCTGGTGAACACCTTCGTGCCGCTGATCCTGCCGAAGTTCCTCGCCACCGACGCGTTCTTCATCTTCCTCATGGTGCAGTTCATCCGCGGGATCCCTCGCCAGCTCGACGAGGCCGCGGCGATCGACGGCGCCGGTCCGTTCCGGGTGTTCCGCAGCATCATCCTGCCGCTCATGAAGCCGGCGCTCATCACCACCGCGATCTTCACCTTCATCTGGACCTGGAACGACTTCTTCGGCCAGCTGATCTACCTCACCGACTCCTCGGTGTTCACGGTGCCGATCGCGCTCAACGCACTGGTCGACTCCGAGTCGAACCAGGGCACCGGCACGCTCATGGCCATGTCGGTGCTCTCCCTCATTCCGCTGCTGCTGTTCTTCGCCTTCGCACAGAAGCACCTCATCCGAGGCATCGCCACGACGGGGCTGAAGTGAGCGGCGGGGAAGAGGTGATCGGGCTCCTGGGCGGCGCCCGCTCGGACCTCGCCGCCGTCCAGAAGGCCGCCGGGGACAGCACCGTGATCGCCCTCGAGGAGCACAGCGACCGCTCGTCCGTCACCGCGCTCCTCGGCGCCTCGCCCGCGGAGGACCTCACCCGCTACCCGGCCATGCGCTGGGTGCACAGCACCGCCGCCGGGGTCGACGGCTGGCTGCGGCCCGGCGTGCTGCCCGAGCACGTCATCCTGACCTCCGCCGCCGGCAACGGGGCGATCCCGCTCGCCGAGCACGCCCTGATGCTGATGCTGATGCTCAGCCGGGACGCCCCGCGCTGGGCCCGCGCGCAGGAGCGCCACGACTGGGAGCGGCGCACCCACGGCGAGCTCGCCGGCGCCCGGCTCGGGATCCTCGGCTACGGCAACAGCGGCGAGGACCTCGCCCGCAAGGCGCTGGCCTGCCACATGGAGGTCACCGCTCTGCGGCGGCGGGGCAGCGCCGCGCACGACGGCGAGGTCAGGATCGTCCACGGCGACGACGGGCTCCGCGAGCTGCTGCGCACCAGCGACATGCTGGTCGTCACCGCCCCGCTCACCGTCGAGACCGCGGGCATGATCGGCGCCGAGCAGATCGCGCTCCTGCCCCCGGGGGCCTGCATCGTGGTGATCTCCCGGGGCGGGATCGTGGACGAGTCCGCCCTGGTGGACGCCCTGCGCTCCGGGCACCTCGGCGGCGCCGGGATCGACGCGCACGCGGTGGAGCCCCTGCCCCCCGACAGTCCGCTGTGGGAGGCGCCGAACGCGATCGTCACCCCGCACAACGCCGCGACCACCGCGGGGACGGCCGCCAGGGGCCGAGCGATCATGCTCGAGAACGTGGACCGACGGGTCCGCGGCGAGCAGCTGCACAACGTGGTGGACCGCGCGGCGGGGTACTGACCGGCGCTCCCTCGAGCACTCGCCGGCCCGGATCCTCCGGCCCGCATACGCTGTCCCTCATGCCCGGCCTCCTCGCTCTCGACCTCGGCACCTCCTCCGCGAAGGCGGCGCTGATCGACCGGGCCGGTCGCACCCTCGCCACCGCGAGCGCCGGGTACTCCACCTCCCGCACCCCGGACGGAGGTGCCGAGCAGGACCCGGCCGACTGGGTCCGCGCCGCTCGCGATGCGGTCACCGCCGTGCTGCCGGCCGACGAGGAGATCGCCGCGCTCTGCCTCACCGGCCAGATGCAGGACCTGGTGCTCGAGGGCGAGCCCGGCGCGGTGCGCCCCGCCGTGCTCTACACCGACCTCCGCGCCGGGGCCGAGGCCGCCGCGATCCGCGAGGCGCTCGCCCGGGACGGCGAGGACTGGGACGCGATCGCCGGGAGCCTGCAGGACGCCAGCAGCTGCGCCGCGATGTTCCGCCGTCTCGTCGCCCGCGAGCCGGAGGCCGCCCGGCGCACCCGAGGGCTCGTGTTCGGGCCCGCTGGGCACCTCGCCCACCTGCTCGGCGCCGGGCTGCACTGCGACCTCACCACCGCGTCGGCCACCGGTCTGCTCGATGCCCGCACCCGCGACTGGTCGCCGTCGGTGGCCCGCGCCGCCGGGATCACCCCGGAGCTCCTGCCGCACCTGACCCGCGAAGCAGGCGAGGTCGTGGGCCGCACCGGCGAGGACGCGCGTGACCTGGTGGGACTGCCCGCCGGAGTGCCGATCGTGCTCGCGCCCGGGGATGCCGGCGCCGCCGCCGCGGGCATCACCGGCCTCGCCCCCGGGCAGGCCCACGCCTCCCTCGGCACCAGCGGCTGGATCGCGCAGGTGCGCCCTGCCCTCCCCGGGTCCGCCCCCGTCGGGGCCTCGCACCGCCTCGCCCTCGGCGGCGGCGCCGAGCTGCACATCTCCGCGGTCCTCGCCGCCGGTGCAGCGGCCGCCTGGGCCCGCCGCACCTACCTCGCGGGCGCCGACGAGGAGGCCGCCGATGCGCTCCTCGAGGACCGCGAGCGGGAGCACGGCCGCGGGCCGACGGGACTGCTCGTCCTGCCCTCGCTCGGCGGGGAGCGGTTCCCCGTGCGGGACGACGCCCTGCGCGGCGCGGTGCTGGGACTCGACGCCGCCACCGGCCCGATCGACCTCTATGCCGCGACGCTCGAGGGCATCGCCCTCGCCCTCTCCCACGCGCTCGATCCCGCCGAGACCGGCCAGGTGCTGCCGGTGGTCGGCGGGGGAGCGGCCTCCGCACCCTGGCGACGGATCCTCGCCGACGTCACCGGCCGCCCGGTGCAGCACACCGACGGCACCGACGCGACCCTGCTCGGCGCCGCGCTCACCGGCGCCGAGGCTCTTGGGCTCGAGCACGGGATCGCCCCGCTCGCCGCACAGGGAGGCGAGGCCACCGCACCGGACCCCGCGGCCGCGACGGCCCACGCCGGCCGACGCCCGGCGCACCGCCGGCTCTACGAATTGGTCAGCTCCGCGCTGCGGTGACCCTCGGGTCGCCAGCTCACACGGTCACGCGCACGCTCGCCGCCCCCTCCGGCGGATCGAGCACAGGCTCTGCCCACACCTGGATCCGGGCCGGCACCGCACGCGGCGCCCCACTCGCCCAGGAGCCCAGCGCGTCCAGGCCGAGCATGAGCTCCACCTCGGCGCCGCCCGGCGGCACCTCGGCCCGTCGCGCCGCGAGCACCGTGCGGGCCCGCGGCAGGAGACCCGGCTCGTGCCGCCGCCCGTACAGCACCACCGGCACCGACACCGTGCCCGTCCCGTCGTTCTCGACGCGCACGGTGACCGTCGCCGACGTCCCGTCCTCGAGGTCCGCCACCCGCACGTCGACCTCTGCCTCGAGCACCGTGGCCCGCACCCGGGCAGGCAGCCCCGCGCCGAGCAGCGCCCCGCGCACCTCGCGCTGGTCGATGTAGCCGCGCGCCGTCTCGAGCCGCTGGTCATGGGAGACGGGCTGGACCCTGTCGGCCGCCGGGAGCGTGGCGGGCAGCAGCCCGTGCACGCCCGCGCCGAACAGCGCCTCGACGACGGCACGACCGCCGGACGGGCCGGGGAAGGGCACCAGCAGCACGGCGTCCGCGAGCTCGTCCAGCTCGGCGAGCACGCGGGGACGGCCGTCGACGACCACCGCGATCACCGGTCGGCCGGCGTCGCGCGCCGCCCGCACCACGTCCAGCTGCGCCGCGGGCAGGGCCACGGCGGCGAGGTCCACGCCCTCGCCGTTGGTGGTGTCCGAGGCGGGACCGTCGGCCGCGCCGTTGTCCGCGAACTCGTCCTCGTAGGAGCGCCGGCTGGTGCCGCCCAGCACCACCACGGTCACCTCCGCCCGCTGCGCCGCCGCCGTCACCGCCGCGAGCGCCTCCGGGCCCAGCGGGGTGCGCAGATCGCTGCCACGCGCATGCGGCACGGCCTCCTCGCCGAGACGCTCGGCCAGCGCCGCGCGTACCGTCCAGGCGCCCGGCTCCTGCGGCGGGCGCGGCGGGGTGTAGTCGCCCAGCTGCGCGTCGAGGTCGTCGGCGTTCGGGCCGACGGCCGCCACCGTGGCGACGGTCAGGGGCAGCAGCCCGCCGTCCTCCAGCACGACCACGGACTGCGCGGCGGCGCGCTCGGCGAGCACCGCCGTCGCCCGGGCGCGGGTCGAGGGCCAGGGCTCGGGCTCCGGCGGGGTGGCGCCCGGGTCCTCCCCGTCGGCCGCTCCGAGCAGACCGAGGCGTTCCTTGAGCGCGAGCACCCGGCCCACCGCGGAATCGAGCGCCGCCTTCTCGACCAGCCCCTCCTCGAGCGCCTGCTCGAGGCGGGTGTAGGACTGGTCCCACAGGCTGAGGTCCACGCCGGCGTGCAGGGCGAGCGCCGCGGCGTCCTCGAGCCGGCCGCCGGTGGCGAGGGTGAGGCGGTCGATCGCCCCGCCGTCGGACATCACGATCCCCTCCCAGCCCCACGCCTCCCGCAGGGTGCCGGTGAGCAGCTCGCGGCTGCCGGTGCAGGGCACCCCGTCGAGGTCGTTGTAGGCGGACATGAACCCGGCGACCCCGGCGCGCGCCGCCGCGAACGCGGGCCGCAGATGGATCTCGCCGAGCTCGCGCGGCCCGAGCGGAGCGCCGGAGCCGTTGCGCCCGCCGATCCCGGCGCCCTGGCCGGCGAGGTGCTTGGCCACCACGGCCACATGCTGTGCATCGATCCGCTCCCCGGCGCCCGCGCCCTGCATGCCCTGCACGGTCGCCTCGACCAGCATCGCCGCGAGCGCCGGATCCTCGCTGAAGCACTCCTCGGCCCGGCCCCAGCGCGGATCGCGCAGCACGTCCAGGCCGGAGACCAGCAGCAGATGGGTGCCGCGCTCCCGGGCCTCCGCGGCGACCGCCTCGCCGAGCTCGCGGGTGAGGCCCGCGTCCATCCCGGCGCCGAGGGCGAGGTTCACCGGCAGCGTGGTGCCGCCGAGGGCCATCAGCCCGTGCGGCGCCTCCTCGACGAACAGCACCGGCAGGCCGTCGCCGTACCGGGTCACGTGGTCCTGCACCGCCGCGTACGCCTCGGCGCTGCGCTCGGGCGGGATGCCGGCGCCCCAGCGCACCGCGGACCACGGATCCGCGCGCAGCACCCCGTACAGCGCGCCGATCCCGCCGAAGCGGTCCACCTCCGCGCGCAGCACGTCGGTGACCTGCGGCGCCTCGTCCACCCAGCGCACCGCCTCCCAGCCCTTCAGACGCTGGTTGACCTGGCCCACCTTCCCGGCGAGCGGGAGGGAGGCCACCAGATCGGGCACGAGGCCGTGCTGCGGGGCCGACGGGGGAGGAGTGTGGGAAAGCGTTCTCGCCATGGGGCAACGCTAGTCGCCGGGGCGCCGTTCAGTACGTGTAGTCCGTCCCGAGCTTCCAGTCCGGGAACTCCCAGTCCGAGCGGTCCACCGCGGCGCCCTCGCCCGCCGCGGCCTCGATGGCGGCATCCAGCGCGGTGGAGTGCGCGGCGCTGAGGTCCACGAGCGCCTGCTTCAGGTCGTCGATCTCCCCGCCGAGGTAGCCCTGGATGATGTCGCCCAGCTCCGGGGTGACCGGCGTGCGCCGGGCCTCCACCGCGGCGACCTCGACAGTGCGCACGATCGCCTGCGGGGCGCGGAACACCTGCTTCGAGAAGTCCTCCACCATCTGCGCGTACGGGGCGATGACCTCGGCGTCGCCCACCACATCGAGCAGGATCGGCGGCTGGTCCATCCCGGCGGCGAGCTCCCGCTGGTAGTCCTCCTGGGTGAAGGACTCGATGAGCTGCGAGGCCTGCTCGGCCCTCTGCGTGGACCCGGCGATCACCCAGTCCGCGCCGCGGGCGCCGCGCGCGGCGACCACGTCCTGGCCCTCCGGGGTGGGCATCCCGGCGAGGGCCATCGTGGGGAGCATGTCCGGGTTCAGGGAGCGCACGCCGCCGGGGGAGTAGGGGCCGTCCATGTGGAAGCCGATCCCTCCGGCGGCCCAGCGGCCGCGGGCGTCGGGGATCTGGAAGCCGTTGCTGCCCGGCAGCAGGAAGCCCTTCTCGGCGATCTCCTTGTACAGCTCGATCGCCGTCATGTAGGCGTCGTGCTGGTACTCGTACTCGCCGGTGTCGTACCGCTGGCCCTGGTAGCCGGGGAAGCCGCCCGCCTGCGCCATGTCGTCGATCTGCTCGCGCATGCGGCCCGCCGCGCCGAGCGCCATCGTCATCGGCGCGAACTCTCCATGATCGGCGATGGCCTGGAGCGCGCCGAGGAGGTCGTCGTAGCTGCGCGGCGGCTCGAACCCGACGGCGTCGGCGATCTCGGTGCTGTACCAGGCCAGGCCCACGTACTGCTTCTCGCTGAAGGCGGGCAGGCCGTAGAGGGCCCCGTCGAGCTGCGTGAGTCCCTCCACGAGGGCGCCCTCGGGCAGGCGGGCCCGCGCCTCGTCGGAGATCGTGATCTCGTGGACCCATCCCGCCTCCACGAGGGCCGGCAGCGGCAGGCCCACCAGCGCCGTGTACACGTCCGGCAGCTGCTTCGCCTGGTTGGCGAGCTGCAGCGCCTCGGTGGCGGCGCCGGGCTCGTTGTAGGTGTGCTCGATGGTGGCGCCGATCTTCTCGCCCTCCTCCTTCGCCCACCGATCGTGGAGCTCCTGCAGGCCGCCGAAGTGGTCCCACCAGCGCAGCGCGCCGGCGGCGCCGCCGGCTCCTCCTCCGGTCGAGGGCGGGGCGCTGGGGCCGCCGCAGGCCGCGGCGAGGGTGGCGAGGCCGGCGGCGCCGAGTCCGGCCAGGGTGTGACGACGGGTCAGGTGATGCATGGGAGCTCCTCGTTGAGATCGTGATGCGGGACGGGCGGTGGGGGGGAAGGGGCGTCGGGAGGGTCAGGACTTCACGGACCCGGCGATGCCCTCGACGAAGTAGCGCTGCATGAAGGCGAACAGCGCGACGATGGGAACGAGCGAGATGACGCCCGCCGCGGCCATGCCGGCCCAGTCCGTGGAGTTCTCGCCCACGAACGCCTGCATGCCCACGCTGACGGTGCGCAGCGTGGGGTCGGAGAAGGAGAACACCAGCGGCAGGAAGAAGGCGTTCCAGGTGAACAGGAAGGTCAGCACCGACACGGTCGCGGTGACCGGCATCGACAGCGGCAGCATCACCTGGGTGAAGGTGCGCAGGAACCCGGCGCCGTCCACCACCGCCGCCTCCTCGAGCTCGGCGGGAAGGCCCCGGAAGTAGCCGGCGTAGATGAGGATCGCGGCGACGTTCGCGCCGCCGGCCAGGGCGAGGATCATGCCGGAGAGCTGGTCCAGCAGGCCCAGCTGCATCGACAGCTTCACGATGGGGATGATCGTGTAGCCGGTGGGGACGAACAGCGTCGCCACCAGGATCCCCAGGATCAGACGCGATCCGGGGAAGCGGTACCGGCCCAGCACGTAGCCCGCCAGCGCGCACCGCACCACCACGATCACCACGGTGCCCACGGTGACGATCGCCGTGTTCAGCAGATACAGCTGGAAGTTCCCGTCGGTCCAGGCGCGGGCGTAGTTCTCCCAGCGCATCTGCTCGGGGAGCAGGGAGAGGCCGCCGGCGAAGATCTCCGCGGGTGACTTCAGCGAGGCGGAGACCATCCAGATGAACGGGTAGATCCACAGCACGGCGATCACGGTCAGGGCCGCCATCACCGCCCACCAGGGCAGGCGGCGCCGCCAGCGGCTGCGGGGCACGGGACGGGTCGCGGCGGTCATGCGCGGGCTCCTGAGCGTCGGGCGAGCATCGTGGCCCACAGCTGCACTCCCACCACCACGAGCACCAGCAGCCCGAACAGGACGGCCGCCGCGGAGGCGAAGCCGAGCTGGGGGATCGTGGCGGCGAAGGCGTAGCGGTAGATGTAGATCTCGATGATCTCGGTGCTGAAGAAGGGGCCGCCGGCGGTCATGGTCTGCATGAGGTCGAAGGCGTGGAAGCAGTCCTCCACGGTGAGCACGGTGATGATCAGCAGGAACGGGATCAGCAGCGGCAGCGTGATGTGGCGGAAGGTCTGCACGGCGTTCGCGCCGTCGATGCGGGCGGCCTCGTACAGGTCCCGGGGGACGGTCTGCAGGGCCGCGAGCCAGTAGATGAGGGTGATGCCGAAGAACTTCCACACGTACACCAGGCCCGCGGTGGCCAGGGCGGAGGAGGTCGAGCCGAGCAGGTCGATCGGCCCCATCCCCAGCAGCTGGGAGAGGAAGGACAGCGGCCCGCTCGCGGGGTCGAGCACGAACCGCATCACCACGCCGACGATCGCGGTGGTGGTCACCACCGGCAGGAAGTACATCGTGCGGAAGAACCCCGAGAAGCGGAGCTTGGGCGAGTTCAGGAGGATCGCCAGGAAGAAGGCGCCGAACACCCGCAGCGGCGCCACGATCAGCATGAAGACGAGCGTGATCTTCACGGCGGACCAGAACATCGGATCGGCGAGCACGGCGCGGTAGTTGGACAGGCCCACGAACCGCTGGTCGGCGGTGAAGCCGTTCCACTCCACCAGGGAGTACCAGTAGCTCGCGATCATCGGGTACAGCGTGTACATCCCGTACAGCACGAACGTGGGCAGGAGGAATGCGTAGATCCAGACGTTCCGGCGGCGCAGTCGCGCACGCTGCTCCGGCCGACGCGCGCTGCGCGCGGGGGCGGCCTGGCGGCGGGCGGAGGGACGGGTGAGCACCGGGGTTGCGGCCATGACGGGACCTCCTCTCGAGGGGTCGACGACGCAGCTCCTGCGCACGGGGGTGTGCGCGGAGCGGTGCCGGGGGCGGACCGGCGGTGGGTGGGGCTCAGCGGATCTGGCTGAGGGAGAAGGTGGCCGGGTCGTTGCCGATCCGGTGGCCGCGGTCCAGGGCGTCGAGCCGGGCCATCTGGTCCCGGGTGAGGGAGAGCCCGCCGACGTCGAGGTTCTCCACCATCCGGTCCCGGGAGGTGGTCTTGGGGATCACCACGTACCCGTGCTGGAGGTGCCAGCGCAGGATCACCTGGGCGCCGGTCGCCCCGGTCTCCGCGGCGATCTCGGTGACCGCGCCGAGCTCGAGGTCGCCGCCCTGGCCGAGCGGGGAGTAGCTCTCCACCGCGATGCCGAGCTCGGTCTGCAGGGCCACGAGGTCCTGCCGGGCGTGCGCGGGATGCAGCTCGATCTGGTTCAGCGCCGGGAGGATCTCGGCGACATCGGCGAGCTCTCGCAGGTGCTCGGCCAGGAAGTTCGAGACCCCGATGGCGCGGACCGCTCCCTCGGCGTGCAGGCGCTCGAGCGCCCTCCACGACTCCTGCCAGAGCCCCGCCTCGGGGTTCGGCCAGTGGATGAGGTAGAGGTCGATGCGGTCCAGGCCCAGCCGGTCCAGGGAGGCGGCGCAGGCCTGCAGCGTGGCGTCGTGGCCCTGGTCGCCGTTGCGGAGCTTGGTGGTCACGAACACCTCCTCGCGGTCCAGGCCGGAGGCGCGCAGGGCCGCGCCCACGCCGGTCTCGTTGTTGTACGCCGCGGCGGTGTCCACGTGCCGGTAGCCGACCTCGAGGGCGTCCTCCACGACGGGCTGGACCTGGTCGGGGACGATCTGGAACACGCCGAGCCCCAGCTGGGGGATCTCCACGCCGGGGGCGATCTCGAGGCGGTCGGTGAGCGGGGCGGTGGGGGAGAGGGTCATCGCAGCGGCTCCAGCTCGAGCAGGGAGACGGCCGGCAGCGGCAGCTCGACGGTGAGGGCGAGGCGCCCGTCGGCCGGAACCTCCACCTCGATCGCCGCGGTCAGCTCCTCGAAGCCCTCGCGGGCATGGATCGCCGCGAGCTGCTCCGGGCCAGGGACCTGCGGCGCGCCCAGCTCCTGCCAGACGGTGTGGCTGTTGGAGTGGGTCGCGTCGATGCGGTGGTGGGTGAGGCGGTAGCCGCCCGGCGCCAGGCCGCGCACCGAGAGCGCGACCGGTGTCGGCGCCTCGGCGGTGCGGTACTGATCGTCGGTGTGGCGCCACACGGCGGCGGCGATCCGTCCGTCCTCATGTCGGGAGGCGAGCACGTCGACCTCCTCGGGCATGCTGCGGCCCTCGGCGGCGTCGAGCAGCTCGACGCCGTGGGAGGAGTCGCTGCTCGCCGCCAGGCGCGTCAACCCCATCCTCGCCAGCAGGCGGTAGGCGTTCAGCAGCGGCTTCTCGATGCGGTCCGCGGTGAGGAACGCCCGCGTCCCCTCGAAGAACCGCTCGCCCTCGAAGTAGAAGCTCCAGGACATCGCCTGCTGGATGTTCGCGCCCTCCTGCTCGCCGAGGTCCAGCAGCTTCTTCATGAGCTTCACCTGGAACACCGGGTAGTACTCGGTGTTCTGGAAGCGGAAGTTCGCGTTGTCGTAGAACGAGAAGTGCGCGGGCACCCCGGCGTCGCACTCGTCGATGATCGCCGGGAGGGTGCGGTACTGCGGGAACTGCGCCATCACTCGCAGCATCGAGCGGACCTCGAAGAGCATCTTGTGGGCCGACGGGCTCTGCTGCTCGGGGGCGTCGGCGCCGGTGGGGCCGTAGACCCGCCAGGGGCTGAAGCTCGATCCCTTGGTGTGGAAGGAGACGAAGTCCAGCGGGAGGTCCTCGGCGGCGGTGTACTCGAGGAAGCCGTGGAGGAACTCGGTGCCGCCGCCGGTGACGGCGGGGCCGCCCACCTTCGCGTCGGGCAGCACGCTGCGCACGCCCTCGACGGTGGCCCGGTACAGCTCATGGAACTGCTCGGGGGTGCCGCGCCAGTAGAAGATGTCCGGCTCGTTCCACAGCTCCCACAGCCAGGTGTCCACCTCCTCCGCCCCGTAGCGCTCCACGCAGTGCGCGGCGACCGCGGCGAGCAGGTCGCGCCACGTCGCGTAGTCCTTCGGCGGGTAGGCCCACTGGCCCGCCTCGTACGCCGAGTAGACGGTGGGGCTGGAGGTGACGGTGAGCTCCTCGGCCTCCGGCGGGAGGAGGTCCCGCGGGGTGAAGCCGATCTCGACCAGCACGTGGTGACCGGCCTCGACGATCGCGTCGTAGGTCTGGTCCAGGATCGTGAAGTCGTAGTGCGCGGTGCCGTCGGCGTCCTCGTGGTAGACGTTGCCGTTGCCCCAGTGGGGGATCGGGAAGCCGGTGCCCGAGCACAGCGCGTAGTGGGGGCGGATGTGGTATCCGGTGCTGGTCAGCGCGCCGAAGGTGTTCAGCAGGTGCCGCCCGGTGGGGGTGTAGGTCAGGTTGATCTCGTCGTAGCCGACGCTCTCCCAGAGCCGGGTCAGCGGCCCGCTCTCCGCGCCGGCGTCGATGTCGACGCTCGCCGCCGTCACGTGCGGGGCCGAGGGGTCGCTCGGGGCGTTCGGCGGGAAGGCTCGGGCGCTGGTGAGGTTCACAGGGGCTGGCTGTGCGGTCGTGGACACGCGGGTCACTGCCTTTCAGGGCTCGCGGTGCGAGGCGGGGGTGCGGTGACCGAGCCGGGTCGCGCCGGGGACGCGACGGGGATCGGCGGAGGGCGGCAGGGGGACGGCGTGCCGCGGAACGGGGACTGCGCGTCGTGCACTCGGGGGTCCGAGGGGTGCGGCTGCGGTGCCGCGGGACGGCGAGAGCGGGGTGTGCCCTGCGCGTCGGACTCAGACTAGGAACCGGATTGCAAATTGTCAACAATCCATGAGTCGCTCGTCGACGGGTCCCGAGACCAGTCTCGCCGCGGGCCGCCCGGCAGGCTTCGCAGCCGTCTCGCGCGACGCCCTACAGCCCGGTCTTCCCCTCGGGCCCGGGTCCGGACAGCGGGCCGGACTCCCCGGGCTGCCGCTCCAGCGCGGTCATCTTGCGGATCTGCCGCAGGGTCCAGCCGATGTGCTTCTCGATCGACGCCACCGCCGCCTCGGAGTCTCCGGTGGCCAGGACGTCCCGGATCTCCTGGTGCTCCTCGTGGAGCTTCGTGCGGAACTCGGCCCGGTCGGTGCGGGCGCCCAGGAACATCGAGACCTGGCTGCGCAGCATCAGCCAGCTGCGCTCGAGCCGCGAGTTCTCGGCGGCGGCGTAGATCAGGTCGTGGAACTCGAGGTCGAGCCGCACATGGTGGTCGTCCGACGCCTCCGGCACGACGGCCGCCATCCGGGAGATCACGTCATCGAGGGCGGCCAGCAGCTCAGGGGTGATGCGCTGGGAGCAGCGCTCCATCGCGAGCCGCTCGAGCGCCAGGCGCATCGAGTAGATCTCCTCGATGTCGCCATGCTCCAGCGTGATCACCCGGGCCCCGCGGTGCCGCTGGGACTCCACGAGGCCCTCGCGGGTCAGCTCCGTGATCGCCTCGCGCACGGGCCCGCGGCTGACCGACATCGAGTTCGCCAGATCCGCCTCCTTGAGGCGCTCACCGGGCGCGATGGTGCCGTCGGTGATCATCTCCCGGAGCCGATCGGCGATCACCGTGGACAGCGCCGGAGGCATGTCCACACCGGCGAGGAGCTTGGGCATCGCCATCGGGCATCCTCCTGCCGGTCGAGAAGCGCGGGCCGCGAACTTCGCCTGAGTGTAGTGCGGGGACAGCCGGCTCGGACGGCGCTCCTGCGGCCCGTGCCTACGGCCTCGCGGATGCCTCCGAGAGCGCGTCCAGCACGTCGAGGGCGCGGCGCGCGGCAGGGTGGGCGAGGTCCCGGCGCCAGGCGATGCGGAGCTCGACGACGGCGGCGTCCCATCCGCTGATCGGGCGGAAGACGACCTCGTCGCCGGTGAGCGAGGAAATCGACTCCGGGACGATGGCGACGCCCCGTCCCGCCTGGACGAGCCCCATCATCGAATGGATCTGGGCGACGCGCTGGGCGGAGCGGGGTCGCGAGCCCCGCAGCACGGCGGTGACGAGCTGCGCGAAGTAGGCGGCCTGCTCCGGGTCATAGGTGATCATCGCGAGCCCGGAGAGATCCGAGGGCTCCACCGCCGCCTCCGACCCGGCCAGGGCATGGGCGGCCGGGACCGCGAGGACGAGGCGCTCGCGGTGGATCACGCGGGAGTCGAGGTCCGGCGGTGGGATCCGATGGCGGAGGAGCCCGAGATCGAGGCGTCCCGCGCGGAGCCCCTCCAGCTGGAGCGACGTCACCTGCTCCTGCAGGACGATCTCCACCCCGGGCAGGACCTCCTCCGCCTCGGCGAGCAGCGGCCCGAGCGGGCCCATCGAGGAGGAGGCGGTGAACCCCAGGGCGATGCGTCCCGCACGCCCGTCGTCGACCCGTCGCACGAGGTCCGGCAGCGCCTCCGTCTGCGCCAGGAGGCGGCGCGCCTCCACCTGCAGGGCCTCGCCGGCGGGCGTGAGCGTCGCGCCCTGCGCCGTGCGCTCGAAGAGCAGGGTGCCCGTCAGGGACTCCAGCCCCTGGATCCGGCGGGACAGTGGAGGCTGCGTCATCGACAGCCGCTCGGCGGCACGACCGAAATGGCCCTCGTCGGCGACGGCGATGAAGGCGGCGAGGCTGTCCAACGAGAGTTTCATGCCGAGAAGGTATCAAAGTATGCAAAAAGAGTGTTGGACGGGCATCACTCCACGTTCTTACAGTGTTCTCCGCCTCGGTCCGTCGTCGAGGTCACGCGACCGATGGAGACCGCCATGAAGAGAAGAACCGCACTGATCGCCCCGCTCACCGGGGCGCTCCTGCTGGCGGGCTGCTCGGGGATGACATCCCAGGCGCAGGTCGCCCAGCTGCCCCGCACCGACCAGAGCCTCGACATCTGGCAGCGGAAGGCACCGAACACCCCGTCGGACATGATCGGCCAGGAGCTGGTCGCTGCGTTCACCGCGAAGACCGGCATCAAGGCCGAGCTGACCTCGCTGTCGCAGGACTTCGAGCTCAAGCTCCAGCAGCGTGCCGTGCAGCGGAACCTGCCGGACATCGTCATCAACGACACCGCCCAGCTGGGCACGATGCAGACGCAGGGGCTGCTCCGCGAGATCGACCGCGACGAGATCGAGGGTGCCTCGGATCTCCACGAGCGCGCCTGGGACGGAGCGACCGGCTACGACGGGAGGACCTACGGCGTCCCGATGACCGCGCACACGGTCGCGCTGTTCAACCGGCGCGACTGGCGGGAGAAGCTCGGCATCGCGGTCCCGGAGAGCTGGGACGACCTCGTGGACATGTGGACGGCGTACACCACGGAGGATCCGGACGGGACCGGCAAGCAGGTCGCGGGCATCGCGATCGCCGGCACCACCAAGCGCGGCTACGTCTCCTGGAACACCTCGTCCTTCTTCTGGTCCGGAGGAGGCGAGTACGTCGAGGAGACGAAGGGCGGGCTCCGCTCCGCCATCGCGGACGACGGATCCATCCAGGCGCTGACCTGGATCCGCGACCTCGCCTGCGACTCCGCCGTCATCCAGCCCGGAGCCAGCAGCCAGGACACCGGCGGATCCAAGGACACCTTCCTCGCGGGACGGGCCGGCTCCTTCCTCGTGGCCCCCTACGAGCTGCCGATCATCCGGGAGACCCTCGGCGACGCGTTCGAGGTCCTCACCCCGCCGCCGGGCCCCACCGGGCTCACCACCCTCGCCGAAGGGAACAACCTCTATCTGATGGCAGGATCCGACAGCAACGAGGCGCAGCAGGCGTTCGCCGAGTTCGTCATCTCGCCCGAGGGCCAGGCCATCGGCATGGCCGGCGACAGGGACGGCAACCTCGTGCGCCTGCCCGTCAACACCACGGTCGACATGATGGACACACGCACCGACCGCGAGTGGGAGCACTTCCAGGAGATCTACGACCGGTACGGGAGGTACGTCCCCGCCGTCCCGAACTGGAATCCCTTCCTCCAGGGATCGGCGACCACGATCAACGCGCTGATCAGCGACTGCTCCCTGGACGTGGGAGCGGAGGCCGAGAAGCTCCACGCGAGCTTCACCGCGGCGCTCGAGGAGCAGGGGGCGCTGGCATGAGCACCGTCCTCGATGATCGAGCCCCCACCGGTGCCGCCCGCACCGAGGTGGACGCCCCCGTGCCGCCGCGGCGCCGTCGCCGCTCCGCCCGCTCGGGCCGATGGATCACCCCGTGGCTGTTCCTCGCCCCCGCGCTCATCCTCTTCGTCTACTTCAAGTTCATCCCGATGGGCCAGGCCGTGGTGATGAGCTTCCTCGACGTGCGGCCCTACCTCGGCAACACCGCGGTCGGGTGGGACAACTACCGGACGCTCCTGACCGACGGCGAGTTCTTCCGGGCCGCGGGGCACACGGTCGTGATCGCCGTGGCGCAGATCAGCGGAGCGATGGTCCTCGGCTTCGCCCTCGCCCTGCTGCTGGAGGGTCAGGCCCGCCGGATCTGGTTCGTGCGCTCGGCGGCGTTCCTGCCGGTGGTCGTCCCGACCGCCGTCATCGCCGAGGTCTGGCGGATCATCTACCACCCCACCTCCGACGGACTCGCCAACTCGATCCTCGGCCTCTTCCTGATCGAGCCCTCGGCATGGATCAACTCCCCGGACACCTCGATGCTGTCGGTGATCCTCGTCGGCATCTGGCGCGATGCCCCGTACAACATGATCATCATCATCGCGGGCCTGGTCGGCGTGGACCGCAGCCTCTACGAGTCCGCGTCCCTCGACGGCGCGGGAATCATCGGCAGGATCCGCCACGTGACCCTCCCGGCGCTGCGACCGGTCCTCGCGATCCTCTTCACCCTCGCCGCGATCCGGGCGATGCGCATCTTCACCGAGGTCTTCCTGCTGACCAACGGCGGCCCCAACGGCTCCACCGAAGTCCTCATGACGCTCATCTATCGGCTCGGATTCGAGCAGATCGAGCTCGGCGTCGCGGCCGCCGGGTCGGTCATCCTGCTGCTCGCCACCATCGTCCTCACCCTCGCCGTGCGCCTCGTCTCCCGGAGGATCCAGTCATGACCGCTCAGCTCGACACCGCACTCGGCCTGGGGAGCTCCCGGCGCTGGTGGGTCCGCGCCCTCGTCGGCGTGCTCTGCACGCTCGTCGTCCTCGTCTTCGCCGGGCCGCTCCTGGCCGTGATCGTCGGCGCGTTCAGCACCTCCCGGGACCCCTCGACCCTGTCGCTCATCCCGCACGGCTTCACCCTCAGGAACCTCCAGAGCGCGATCGACCAGCAGGTGCTCGTCTACCTGAGGAACTCGCTGATCGTCGTGGGCGTCGGCCTCCTGCTGCAGATGGCCGTCTCCGTCCTCGCGGCCTACGCCCTCGCCCGCAAGCGGTTCCGCGGAGCGGGGATCGTGCTCCTGCTCATCCTCGCCACGATGATGCTCCCGGAGGAGATCCTCGCGATCCCGCTGACGGTGGTGCTCTCGGACCTTCCCCTCCTGGGCATCAACCTCACCGACACCCTCGCCGGGATGATCGTGCCCGTGCTCGCCTGGGGCTTCGGGATCCTGGTGATGGTGGAGTTCATGAAGGAGGTGCCCACGGAGATCGAGGAGGCCGCCCGGATCGACGGCGCGGGCGAGCTGCGCATCTTCTGGTCGGTGGTGCTGCCCATGGTCACCCCGGCACTGGGCGTGACAGGGGTCTTCGGGTTCACCATGATCTGGGACCAGTACCTGCTCCCGCTCCTGGTCGCCTCCGACTCCGACAACTACACGCTCCCGCTCGCGCTGAGCAGCCTCCGCTCGGACCCCGAGGTCGGCATCGGGGTCGTCCTGGTCGCCGCCGCGCTCGCCATGCTCCCCAGCGTCATCGCCTTCCTCGCGTTCCAGCGATCTTTCATGCGAGGGCTCAACGCCGGCGCGATCAAGGGCTGACCCCTCCCACCACCGGCCGGCACCACCGCCGGGCCACGAAAGGATCTCCATGATCATCCGCGACGTCATCGTCACCCCCATCGCCTTCCGCGACCCGCCGCTCCTGAACGCCGCCGGTCTGCACGAGCCGCTCGCCCTGCGCACCGTCGTGCAGCTCGTCCTCGACGACGGGGTGATCGGTCTCGGGGAGGGGCGAGGGGGGCGAGCGGTGACCGAGCGCCTCGAACGCGTCCGTCCCCACGTGATCGGGCGCAGCGTCCTCGACCTGAACGGCATCGAGCGGGCGGTGGACGATGCCCTGGGCGGTGATGCCGGGCCGCTGTCCCGCAACGACCGGCGAACGGTCTTCGCGCCCCTGGAGGTCGCCGCGCTCGATGCCCAGGGCAGGATCCTGTCCGTCCCGGTCGTCGATCTGCTCGGAGGCGCGGTGCGGGAGGAGGTCCCCTTCGCGGCCTATCTCTTCTACAAGTGGGAGGGGCACCCGGGAGCCGACGGCACCGTCGTCGCCGACGAGTGGGGCGCCGCGCTGGACCCGGAGGGGATCGTCGCCCAGGCGCACCGGATGATCGATCTCCATGGATTCCGCTCGATCAAGCTCAAGGCCGGGGTGCTCCCGGCGCAGGAGGAGGCGGAGGCCATCCGTGCGCTGCGGGCGGCGTTCCCCGAGCATCCCCTGCGCATCGACCCCAACGGGGCCTGGTCGCACGAGACCTCGCTGCGCATGGCCGAGGAGATCGGCGATCTCCTCGAGTACCTCGAGGATCCGGTGCTCGGACTCGACGGGATGTCCGCCGTGCACGCCGCCACCGGTGCTCCGCTCGCGACGAACATGTGCGTGGTCGACTTCGAGCACATCGCCGAGGCCGTCGAGAAGAGGTCCGTCCAGATCATCCTCGGAGACCACCACTACTGGGGCGGGCTGCGCCACACCCAGGAGCTCGGGGCGATCTGCTCCACGTTCGGCATCGGCATGTCGATGCACTCCAACTCCCACCTGGGCATCTCCCTGGCCGCGATGACCCACCTCGCCGCCGCGACCCCCGCCGTCACCCATGCCTGCGACACCCACTACCCGTGGAACCGCGAGGACGACATCGTGGTCCCCGGCGCCCTCGAGTTCCGCGACGGGGCGCTCGCCGTGCCGCGCGGGCCCGGACTGGGCGTCGAGCTGGACGAGGACGCGCTGGCCCGTCAGCACCAGGTCCTCCTCGACTCGGGACGCTCCGAGCGTGATGACGCGACCTACCTCCGGCGGTTCGAGCCGGACTTCGATCCCCGACTGCCCCGTTTCTGATCCGAACCGTTCCGAGGAGTTCCTGATGACTGCACCCGCCACCACACCCCCGGCCCTCCTGCCCGCCTTCGACGGCGTGCTCTTCTTCCCCGTCACCCCGTTCGACGCGGAGGAGCAGGTCGATGTGCACCTGCTCCGCGAGCACGTCGAGAGAGGCGTCGACCGCGGCGCCGGCGGCGTCTTCATCGCCTGCGGGACGGGGGAGTTCCATACGCTCGGCGCCGAGGAGTACCGGGCGGTGGTCGGCGCCGGCGTCGCCGCGGCCGCCGGCAGGGTCCCCGTGCTCGCCGGCGTCGGCGGACCCATCGGGCAGGCGCGGGAGCAGGTGCGCGCCGCCCGCGAGCTGGGCGTCGACGGGCTGCTCCTGCTGCCCCCGTACCTCGTGGGCGGGCCGGAGGACGGCGTGGCCCGGTACTTCGAGGATCTCGCCGGCCGGTCGGAGCTGCCGGTGATCGTCTACCACCGCGGTCAGGCACAGCTGACCGTTGCCATGCTCGAGCGGCTCTGCGCGCTGCCCACCCTCGCCGGTGTGAAGGACGGTGTGGGGGACGTCGCCCTGGCGCAGCAGCTGGTCGCCGCCGCTCGTCGCTGCGGCCGTGCTGATCTGCAGTTCTTCAACGGCCTGCTGACCGCCGAGGCGAGCCAGGCCGCGTATCGCGCCATCGGGATCGAGCTCTACTCCTCCGCGGCCTTCGCGATGGCTCCGGACATCGCGAACGCCTTCTACCGGGCGTACCGTGACGGGGACCAGGAGACCCAGGACCATCTCCAGGACGGCTTCTACACCCCGCTGACCAGGCTGCGTGACTCCACCCCGGGGTTCGCGGTCTCCCTCATCAAGGCGGGGCTGAGGCTCTCCGGCGTCGAGGTCGGAGGGGTGCGCCCGCCGCTGTCGGACCCCACCCCCGCACAGCTCGACCAGCTCGCGGAGATTCTCGCCGCCGGCCGTGCCCTGGTGGCCGATGATTCGATGGAGGTGCCCGCATGATGACGGTGACCAGCAACGTCGACGACGCGGTGGAGCAGGCCCGCTCGGCGGCCTCCGCCCGCCCCGAGGCTCCCGCGGTCCGGGCCGGATGGCTGAGGGCGATCGCCGACCGGCTCGACGACTCGTCGGAGGAGCTCGTCCCCCTCGCCGGGGAGGAGTCCGGCCTCGGCGCGGTCCGCCTCCGGGGGGAGGTCGCCCGCACCACGGCGCAGCTGCGCCTGTTCGCGTCGGCCCTCGAGGAGGGCTCCTACCTCGAGGTGACCATCGACCACCCGGATCCCGGCGCGACGCCTCCGATCCCGGACCTGCGACGGATGCTCGTCCCGCTGGGGCCGGTCGCGGTCTACGGCGCTTCGAACTTCCCCTTCGCCTTCTCCGTCGCCGGCGGGGACACGGCCTCCGCGCTCGCCGCCGGGTGCCCGGTGATCGTGAAGGCCCACCCGGGCCATCCGGGGACCTCCCGGGCGGTGGCCGCCCATGTGCTCGGCGCCCTGGAGGCCGCCGGAGCGCCGCGAGGGATGTTCTCCCTCGTCGAGGGGTTCGAGGACGGGATCGCCCTGATCGATCACCCCGACGTCACGGCCGCCGCGTTCACCGGGTCGACCCGTGGGGGTCGCGCTCTCGCCGACCGGGCCGCCGCCCGGCCGCGTCCCATCCCCTTCTTCGGGGAGCTCGGCTCGACCAACCCGGTCGTGGTGACCTCCGCCGCGGACCACGCCCGCGGTGCCGCGCTCGCCGAGGGGCTCGCGCAGTCCTTCCTCCTCGGAGCGGGGCAGTTCTGCACCAAGCCCGGGATCGTCCTGGTGCCGGAGGGCTCCCAGCTCGAGTCCTCGATCATGGACGCGACGCCCAGGGACCGCCAGACGATGCTGACCCCGCAGATCGCGGAGGCGTATCTGGACGGCTTCGAGCGGGTGCGGAAGGTTCCCGGCGTGGAGACGCTCCTGACGCCGGGGGCACCCGGCGAGCCGGGACTGCTCGCGGTCGCTGCCGAGGACTTCGCGCAGCGCGGCGAGGAGCTCGACGGCGAGATCTTCGGGCCCGTGACCCTCCTGGTCCGGTACCGCGACGAGGCCGAGCTGCGCGCCGCCCTCGAGGTCATGGAGGGCTCTCTCACCGGGACCCTCCACTGCGAGCCCGGCGAGGACGTCGAGCAGGTCCTCGACCTCCTGCGTGCCCGGTGCGGCCGGATCCTGTTCGAGGGCTGGCCAACGGGTGTCGCCGTCTCCTGGGCGCAGCACCACGGCGGGCCGTGGCCGTCGACCACGAGCCAGCACACCTCTGTCGGGGTCTCCGCGCTCCGGAGGTTCCTGCGGCCCATCGCGTACCAGAGCGCGCCGAGCGCGCTGCTCCCGCCGGAGCTGCGCGAGGACAACCCGTGCCGGGTGCCGCGACGGGTCGACGGCCGGATGGAGCTGCCCGAGGGGCCGACGGACGGGGCCTGAACCGGGATCTCTCCTCGCTCTCCCGTCGCGGCCCCGCCCCGACCTCCGGCCTGAAGCGAGGCGCTGAGGTGCACCGACCGCCCGGCAGGAACGGTTGCCCCTGCCGGGCGGGCTGGATAGCGTGAACGGCGAGAGCGTCGCCCCGATCGGCAGTGCGCCGGTCGGGTCGGCATCGGCGTGATCGACACGGAGGATTTCCCATGAACGACACCAGCGGCGCGAAGCGCACGAAGACGGAGAACGCCGAGAGCGGCTTCCTCGCTCCGGCGGCACTCGCCAAGAATCTCCAGGCGGTCCTCGTGGACCTCACCGCCCTGCAGCTCGTGGGCAAGCAGGCGCACTGGAACATCGTGGGCCCGAACTTCCGCGACCTGCACCTCAACCTCGACGAGGTCGTGGACATCGCTCGCGCGAGCGCGGACGACGTGGCAGAGCGGATGCGCGCCCTTCATGCCACGCCCGACGGCCGCCCGGCCGTGGTCGCCGAGCAGACCTCCCTGCCCGACTTCCCGCAGGGCGAGGTGCTGACCCACGAGGCGATCGACCTGATCGTGGCGGCGGTCGAGCAGACCACCGGCACCATCCGTCACGTCCACGACGAGGTCGACGAGGCCGATCCCACCTCGGCGGACATCCTCCACGGCATCCTCGAGAAGCTCGAGCAGCAGGCCTGGTTCCTCAGCGCGGAGACCCGCACCCCGCAGCAGCGCTGAGCCGCTCCCCACGACGGGAGGGTTCGGTCGGCGGAATCCCGCCGACCGAACCCTCCCGTCGCGCGCTGGACGCCGAGAGCCGCTCGCGGTGCTCCTGACGGAGCGTCACGGTGCGCGGATCCTCCTTGACGCCGCGGTCCTCCGCGCCGGGTACCGTCGACACCATCACCCACCCGTCCTCGCCGGGCCCGCCCCGGAAGAAGGAGCGCCATGAGCGTCCCCCACCTGCTCGACCACATCGTCATCGCCGGGCCCGACCTCGCCGCCACGGTCGACTGGTTCCGCGAGCTCACCGGCGTCACCGCCGCGCCCGGCGGCAGCCACCCCTCCGGCACCGCCAACGCCCTCGTGGCCCTCCGGGTGAACGGCGAGCCGCGCCCGCACTACCTCGAGCTGATCGGCCCCGACCCCGAGCGCGAGGGGGAGGAGCTGCCCAAGACCTTCAGCATCAACCGGCTGCGGAAGCCCACCCTGATCACCTACGCCGTGCATCCGGAGGGCATCGACCAGGTCGTCGAGCGGGCCCGCGCCGAAGGCTTCGACCCGGGCGATGTGCAGGAGCTCTCGCGCCGCACCCCGGAGGGGACCGAGCTGCAGTGGCGGCTCACCCAGCAGCAGGCCCCGCGCAACTACGCCGTGCCCTTCCTCATCGACTGGGGCACCACGGAGCATCCCGGTCTGGGCGAGCTCCCCGCCCTCGAGCTGGTCTCCTTCGAGCGCATCGAGGTCGACCCCGGCCGCCAGCAGAAGGCCACCGACTCCCTCGGGCTCGGCGACGGCGCGGCCCCGATCCGCGAGGGCCGCGGCTCCCGCTTCGTGCTCACCCTCCGCACCGAGGACGGCCGCGAGATCGAGATCTGAGCGCTCCGCGCGCCGTCGGCCGACGGTCTCAGCCGGCGGCGCGCGTATATCGCAGCAGCAGCTCGTCCCCGGAGCGCAGCACGGTGGCGAGTCGCATCGCGGTGGGGGCGGCGAGCGGGGCGTGTGCGATACGGCCGGCCTGCCCTGCCTCCAGGGTCGGGGCGAGGGTCAGGCACAGCTCGTCGACCGTCCCGGCCTCGAGGAAGCTGCCGAACAGCGTGGGCCCGCCCTCGGAGTGGATCCGGGACAGGCCTCGACCTACGAGCTCGTCGCGCACCTGCGACGGCTCCACGACCGTCTCGCCCACATCGATCACGTCGGCCACGTCCGCAAGCGCCGACCGGCGCTCGGCAGGGGCCGACGCGACGGTGAGCACCAGCGGACGCACCGGGGCGTCGCGGAAGATCGGTGAGCCGGGATCGAGATCCAGTCGCCCCGTGACCAGTGCGAACACCGGCTGCGGGGTCAGGCCCTGTGCCACTCGCCACTGCTCGGCCTCCGCCGGGAGGCGCATCGCGCCGTAGCCCTCGGCACGCGCGGTGCCCGCCCCGAGCAGGACCACATCGGCCCAGCGGCGCAGCAGCTCGAACACCCGGTGATCGGCCTCGTCGCCGAGACCGCCCGAGAGCCCGTCGCGGGTCACCGCGCCGTCGAGGCTGGAGACGAAGTTCATCCGCAGCCAGGGCCCGGTCGGCGGCGCATAGAGCTCCAGCAGCTGAGCGTCGGTGAGCTCCGCGGACGGATCGGGACCGAGCGCGTGGATGGGGGTCATGCGGTGCCTCCTGGGATGCGGCCGACGGGCGGGTGCGTCGGTGCCCGCACTGTAGCCACTCGCCGGGGAGTGCATGGGGACCTCTCCCCATCGCCAGATCCCGGCGCCGTGCCTAGCATCGTGATCATCTATGGAGCGCTCTGCGCACAGACCACGGAAGGGACGCGACGATGAACGCATTCTGGGGAGCTGATCCCGAGCATCTCGAACAGCATTCGACCGTGATGCGGAACGCCTCTCAGCGGCTCGTCGAGCTGCAGGACCAGCTCCGGACCCTGGTCATGGACGAGGCGAACTGGCGCGGCAGCGACGCCGAGAGCTTCCGCGAGCGCTGGCAGAGCGAGGCCCAGCAGAAGAGTCAGCAGATCGCCGACCAGATCACGCAGCTCGCCGCTGAGCTCCAGGACCACGGCACCGAGCAGGAGGAGACCTCGACCGACAGCGGCGGCGGCATCATCGGCGGCATCGGTGGAGCTGTCGGAGCTGCGACGGGCGGCATCGGCGGCGGCCTCGGCACCGGGGCAGGCACAGCGGGCGGCGTGATCGGCGGGATCGGGGGAGCGGTCGGCGCCGCCGGCGGGGCGCTCGGCGGTGCCGGGGGTATCGCCGGTGGTCTCGCGGGCGGTGCGGTCGACGGTGGCCTCGGCGGTGCCGGCGGCATCGCGGGCGGTCTGGTCGGCGGTGCTGGGGGTATCGCTGGTGGTCTCGCGGGCGGCATCCTCGGCGGTGTGGGCGGCGCTCAGCTGATGGTGTGCAGCGGCATCGGCGATCTGATCGGTTCCACCGGAGGCGGCATCGGCGAGGCCGTGGAGTTCGGGATGGACCCGATGAACGGCATCGCCGGCGGCGTCAACGGCCCTGGCGGCGTCAACGCCCCCGTGGGGGAGGCGACGATCGGGTTCGTGCGGGACATCCCCGGCGGTGTGGGCGACCTGATCGGCACCTCAGGGGGCAGGGTCGAGGACCTCATGCTGCGCGCTGTCGACCCGATGGGCGGTGTCGCGGGCGGCTTCCCGCTGCGCTGATCCTCCGGGCCCGGGCCCGCTGCTCAGCTGCGCAGGTGGGAGGCGCCGTTGAGGTCCAGGATCGTGCCCGAGGCCCACTGCGCCTCGGGCGCGGTGAGGTAGAGGATCGCGGCGGCGACCTCGTCGGCCGTGCCCACGCGACCGAAGGGGCTCTCGGCCCGCAGCCGGTCACCGGCCGGCCCGTCCAGCTTCTCCAGCTGCCGCGGGGTGTCCACGAACCCTGGCGCGACCGCGGCGACCGCGATCCCGTGCGGCGCCAGGGCCACGGCCATCGACTGGCCGAGGGCGTGCAGCCCGGCCTTCGCCGCCGCATAGGCGGGAGCGCCCGGCTCGCCCCGGAACGCGCCGCGGGAGCCGACGTTCACGATCACCCCCGTCGCTCCGCGGGAGATCAGCGAGCGGGCCACCAGGTAGGTGAGGTTCGCGGGCGCCGCGAGATCCACCTCGAGCATCCGGGTCACCCGCTGCTGCCAGGTCACGTAGTCGACCTCGTCCACCTGGTGATCGGTCTCGGGGCCGGGCGCGATGCCGGCGTTGTTCACGAGCACGTCGAGCTGCCCGAGCCCGGCCTCGGCCTCCTCGACCACCCGCTGCGCGGTCGCCGGATCGGAGAGATCTCCGCCCACCAGCACGTGCCCCTCGCCGTGCAGGGCGGCGAGGGTCCGCTCGGCCTCCTCACGACGCCGGCCGTAATGCACGGCCACCGTCTCGCCGCGCCTGCTCAGCGCGATCGCCGTGGCCCGACCGATCCCGCTCGACGCTCCCGTGACCAGCGCACCCCTCATCGGCGCTCCTCTCCTCGTATCGTGCTCGCCGCGCCGCTCATCGCCGCCAGAAGAAGCAGTGCTCCACCCCGCTCGAGGCCGTGATCCGCTCCAGGTGGAAGCGGTCCTCGAGCTCCTCCGGCCGCTCCCACAGCCTCAGCCCGGTCCCGTACTCGACCGGCGCGATCGCCACGTGCATCTCGTCGACGAGGTCCGCGTCGAGGAAGGCGCGCAGTGTGGTGACGCCGCCGCCGATCCGCACATCGAGCGCGTCGGCCGCGGCCTTCGCCTTCTCGAGCGCCTCGGCGGGGGTGGCGTCGAGGAAGTGGAAGGTGGTCTTGCCCAGGACCAGCGGCGGGCGCGGCGAGCTGGTCAGCACGAAGACCGGGGTGCGGAACGGCGGCTCCTCGCCCCACCAGCCCTGCCAAGCCTCGTCCGGCCAGGGCTCCGACGCGGGGGCGAACTTGTGGCGACCCATGATCTCGGCGCCGATGCCGTGGGTGAAGTCTCGGGTCAGTCGGTCCTCGAACCCGCGGCTGCCTCCGCCGTCCTCGCGTCCGGGGAAGTGCGCGGTCCCGAAGGCCCAGCCCATCAGCTCGCCGGGGTCGACGTGGCCGAAGGGACGTTCCGGGGTCTGGTCCTCGCCGGCGGCGATGCCGTCCCGGGAGACGCCGAAGTTCTGGACGCGCACGCGCTGGGACATGGCGGGATCCTCTCGATCAGGGTGGGGTGCCATCCTCCGCCCCGACGGGCGTGTCCGCCACTCCCGGTGCGCAGACGCCGATGGCGGCCCCGGACGGGGACCGCCATCGGTCAGTGACGCGGGTCAGCGTCCCGGCGTGCTCAGGCGCGCTTGTCCTTGTCGCCGAACATGCCCTCGGCCGCGCCCTTGACGGAGTCGCGGGCGTCCTGGAGCTTGTCCTTCGCCTCGGCCTTGCCCTGCTGGGCCTGGCCCTCGGTCTCGGTCTCCTTGTCACCGGTCGCCTTGCCGAAGCCCTCCTTGGCCTGGCCGCTGACCTTGTCCTTCGCGTTCTCGAACTTCTCGTCGGTGCTCATCGCAGACCTCCTGTGTCGAGTGTCCGCACGGGTGACGTGCGGTGGCGGCGAGTCTAGGACGGCCCTGCCGCAGGCCCCCGACCTTCCGGTCGGATCGCCCGGCCCCTGCCCGGCTCGGGCTCGATCCGGGGGGCGTGAGCGGGCGGCGACCCGCGCTCGCACCTCCTGCGCTCACACCTCCTGCGCAGTCAGCGGGATCCGGCCCCCGGCGAGCACCATGTCCACCTGGCGTGCGGAGAGACGATGACGCAGCGCGACCTCGCGCCCGCCGATGCTCGCGCTCAGCGTGCGTCCGTCGCGCAGCGCCGCATGCACCCCGTCGAGCCGCACCTCGTCCCCGACCGAGATCGCGGCGAGGTCGGAGGGGTCCTCGAGCTCGAGCGGCACGATCCCGAAGTTCGCGAGGTTCTGCCAGTGGATCCGCGCGAAGCTCACCGCGATCACCGCCTGCAGCCCGAGATGGCGCGGGGCGATCACGGCGTGCTCGCGCGAGGAGCCCTGGCCGTAGTTCCTCCCGGCCACCACCACGTGCCCGCCCTCGGCGGCCCGGGCGCGGTCGGGGTACTCCGGGTCGACCCGGGTGAAGGCGAAGTCGGCGATGCGGGGGATGTTCGAGCGGAGGGGCAGCACCTGGGAGCCGGCCGGCAGGATCTCGTCGGTCGAGACGTCATCGCCCATGACCAGCAGCACCGGGAGCTCCAGCCGGTCCTCGACCGGAGGGAAGTCCGGCAGGGAGGAGATGTTCGGCCCCTTGACCAGCTCCACCTCCTGCGCCTCCGCCTCGGGCAGGGGCGGGATCAGCATGTCGCCGATCTGCGCGTACCGCTCCGGCAGCGTGGGCCGCGGGCAGGGGAGGTCGTGGCTGTCCTCGAGGGTGCGCGGATCGGTGATCCGCCCGGTCAGCGCCGAGGCCGCCGCGGTCTCCGGGGAGCACAGCCACACCGCGTCCTCCTCGGTGCCGGAGCGGCCGGGGAAGTTGCGGGGCATGGTGCGCAGCGAGTTCCGCCCGCTCGCGGGGGCCTGGCCCATCCCGATGCAGCCCATGCAGCCGGACTGGTGGATCCGGGCGCCCGAGCCCACGAGCGCCCCGAGCCAGCCGCCGGTGATGAGGTCGGAGAGCACCTCCCGCGAGGTGGGGTTGATGTCCACGGACACGTGCGGCGAGGCCTGACGGCCGTCGAGGATCTCGGCCACCACCGCGAAGTCCCGCAGCCCGGGGTTCGCGGAGGAGCCGATCACCACCTGGCTCACGTCCTCCCCGGCGACCTCGGCGACCGGCACCACGTTCCCGGGGGAGGAGGGCCGGGCGATGAGCGGTTCGAGGGCGGAGAGCTCGATGTGCTCCGCGAGGTCGTAGCTCGCGCCCTCGTCGGCCTCCCAGCGCTCGAACTCCTCGCCGCGGCCGACGGCGGTGAGATAGTCCTGCGCGGCGTCGTCGGCCGGGAAGACGGTCGCAGTCGCGCCCAGCTCGGCCCCCATGTTGGCGATGACGTGACGGTCCATGGCGTCGAGCTGGGCGAGGCCCGGGCCGTGGTACTCGATGATCCGGCCCACCCCGCCGCTCACGCCGTGGCGGCGCAGCATCTCCAGCACCACGTCCTTCGCGCTGACCCAGTCCGGCAGCGTCCCGGTGAGCTCCACGCCCCAGATCTCCGGCAGCGTCACATACAGCGGCTGGCCGGCCATCGCCATCGCCACCTCGAGGCCGCCCACCCCGATCGCCAGCATCCCCAGCGCCCCGGCGGCGCAGGTGTGGGAGTCCGAGCCGATCAGCAGCGCGCCGGGCCTGCCGAAGTGCGCCTGGTGCACCGGATGGGACACGCCGTTGCCGGCCTTGGAGAACCACAGCCCGAAGCGCTCGGCGGCGGACTGCAGGAACAGGTGGTCGTCGGGGTTCTTCTCGTCGGTCTGCAGCAGGTTGTGGTCGACGTACTGGACCGACAGCTCGGTGCGGACGCGGTCCAGGCCCATCGCCTCGAGCTCGAGCATCACCATGGTGCCGGTGGCGTCCTGGGTGAGGGTCTGGTCGACCCGGAGGCCGATCTCTGCCCCGGGGTCCAGCGAGCCCTCCACGAGATGAGCGGCGATCAGCTTCTGGGCGACGTTGCGCGGCATGGATCCGTCCTCCTCACGGGGCGGACCGCCGACGGGGCCCGTCGGCGGACCTGCCTCCACCGTAGGCTCGACCCGCCGCGAATGCCATGGCACCGGCTGCCTCCGCCCCGCCCCATCCCGTCCCGGTCACCGGGCGCCGTCTTGCGCCCCGCCGCGCACCGTGTACTCTCTCCGGCATGCAGAACCGTTGGTTTACCTATGCGATGTCGGCTCCGGAGGGGCCGGCGACCGTATAGCGTCCCAACCTCTCCAGAGCCGACAAGGGCAGAGCACACGCTCTGCCCTTCGCCATTTCCCGGCGGGCTCTGAGCATCGGGTCCGCCCCGTCGAAGGACAGGACCCATGACTGCACTCGCCACCCCCGCCCCCTCGCTCGATCAGCACATCGCGCGCTACACGCCGCTGCCCACCCCGGGGGAGCTGCTCGCCGAGCTGCCGCTGGAGCCGGAGGACGCCGCCCGCATCGCCGAGCACCGCCAGGCCGTGCGCGCCGTCCTCGAGGGCACCGACGATCGCCTGCTGGTCGTCGTCGGCCCCTGCTCGATCCACGATCCGGAGGCCGGGCTCGACTACGCCCGACGCCTCGCCGGGATCCAGGACGAGGTCGCCGGTGACCTGCTGCTCGTGATGCGCACCTACTTCGAGAAGCCGCGCACCACGGTGGGCTGGAAGGGCCTGATCAACGACCCGCACCTGAACGGCTCCCATGACATCGCCACCGGCCTGCGCCGTGCCCGTGACTTCCTGCGCGAGGTGACCGCGCTGGGCCTGGCCTGCGCGACCGAGTTCCTCGAGCCGATCAGCCCGCAGTACATCGCGGACCTCATCAGCTGGGGCGCGATCGGGGCCCGCACCGCGGAGTCGCAGATCCACCGCCAGCTCGCCTCGGGCCTGTCGATGCCGATCGGGGTCAAGAACGGCACCGACGGCGGGATCCAGGTGGCGCTGGACGCGATCTCCGCCTCATCCAGCCCGCAGGCCTTCCTCGGGATCGGAGCAGACGGACGGGCGAACCTCGTCGAGACCACCGGCAACCCGGACGCCCACCTCATCCTGCGCGGCGGCTCCGACGGCCCGAACTGGGGCCCCGGCCCGGTGCGCGCCGCCGCCGAGCGGCTGAGGGCGGCCGGACTCCCGCAGCGCCTGATCATCGACGCCAGCCACGGCAACTCGAACAAGGACCACGTGCGCCAGGCCGAGGTCGCGACCATGCTCGCGGACCAGATCGCGGCCGACGGCCCGGCGATCGCCGGGGTGATGCTCGAGAGCAACCTGGTCGCCGGCGCGCAGAGCCTCGACGCGACCGTCGGTCCCGACGGTCTCGTGCGCGGACAGTCCGTGACCGACAGGTGCATGGACTGGGGGACCACCGAGGGGGTGCTGCGCGGGCTCGCCGGCGGGGCGCGTCGGCGTCGTCGACAGGCGGCGTGAGGGAGGGCCGGTCCGGTGGGCCGTGGGCTCAGCCCGCCCGGCGCACCGTGGCGAGGAGGGTCTCGCGCACCCGCCCGGCCATCCCCGGGCCGTCGACCGCGGTGCGTCCGGCGACCTGCAGCGGGATGAACTCGGGCCAGGTCGGTCCGAAGCCCAGCAGGCGCTGGATGTCGGCGGCGGGGTCGACTCTCTCCCCGGTCAGCTGCTCGTAGTCCTCGAGGAACCACATCGCGGCCTCGGCGGAGTGCAGCACGGCGAGGTTCAGACGGCAGTGGCCCACGTCCAGGCCCCGGTCCGCGAGGCCGGCGGTGGGCCAGTCCACCACCGCCGAGATCGCGCCGTCGCGCCACAGCACGTTGAAGTGCTGGTAGTCGCCGTGGCTGAGCACGGCGAGCATGGGATCGGCGGGCCGGGCGGCGAGCTCGCGGACCTCGCGGAGCAGGCCCTGGTCGGTCCCGTCCTCGAGCCAGTCCACGCCCCCTGACCCCCACTGCACGCAGGGCTCTAGCGGCGGCGCGGGCAGCGAGTGGAGGTGAGCGAGCATCGCGGCCATCGCCCGCACGGTGCCGCGCAGGTCCGTCAGGGCGAGCTCGACCCGACCGGGCAGGAAGGTGGTCAGCGTGGTCGGGCACCCGCTCTCGGTGCCGTCGGGGTCGGCGTCCAGCAAGGTGGGTGCGGGCACGTCGGTCGCGTCCAGGGCGGCGAGGCCCGCGACCTCGCGACGCACCAGGTCCGGGTGCGCTCGTCCCGTCGTGGACCAGCGACGCACCACCACATCGGCGCCGCCGTCCCGGCGCCGCAGCTGCAGCATCTCGCCCGTGATGCCGCCGACGAGGGGGCGCACCAGCTCGACCTCGCCGACGCTCTTCCGCAGCCAGTCCCGCAGCGACGCATCGAGCGAGGGTCGCGGGGCGGGGGAGGAAAGCATCCCGTGACAGTGCCAGACGGCGGGAGCGCCGTCCAGGGCTTTCCCGTCGGCCTCGCGGGAACAACCCCTCGGCGCTCGGCGTTGCAGACTGCCCGCGCCCCGCCCCTCGAGGAGACGACATCACCGCCACCACCGCTCTGCCCCCGCTCGCCGACCAGGCCCTGCGCCTCATCGACCTCGGCGTCCCCACGACCGCCGGACTTCGCCCCGAGGTGCTGCACGAGGCGGCCGCGCGGTGGGGGAGCGACCGCACCGACGCCCTGCTCGCGATCGACCCGGCGCTCGCGCCGCCGTCGGCCCTGGCCCCGCTGATGCGGCGCGCGGAGAAGCCCGGCTTCGTCGTGGAGGACATGACCGACGTGGACTCCTTCGCCCCCGCGGGGGTCGAGCTGCCGGAGGCGGCGCTGTATCTCGTGGACGCTCCCGAGCGCGGGGACGAGTTCGAGAACGACTCCCCGGCGGAGGCCCTCGAGGCCCTCACGGCCCGTGGACGCACCCCGCTGCTGCTCACCGAGGGGCTCCACTGGGCTCTGCAGAACCCCGAGGTCATCGAGCGCAACCACTGCTTCATGACCATCGGCTCCCGGGCCGTGAAGGCATCGGGGCACGTCGACTCCCGTACTCCGGCGCTGTGGATCTCGGGCGGCACGGGCCGCGACGGGAAGGAGCGCAGGAACGCCCCGAAGCTCGGCTGGTGCTGGTGGAACAACCGCCACACCTGGCTGGGCATCGCCTCCGCCGCGGGCCGCAGCGTCTGAGCAGGACCCCGCGCCTCCCCGCTTCCCACCCTCCCGGCGGCGAGAATGCATCAAGAGCCCGGGGCGTCGCGACCTCGGCGGGGAGAGGAGCACGATGGAGGTCATCGAGACCGTCGAGACGCTGGAGCGTCACGGGGACGCGCCGGCCTGCGTGATCGCCACCTCCGCGGACAGCGACCTCGCCCGGCGGGCCGCGGACGAGATGGGTCTGGACCTGCACCCCGACCGGCCGCGGCCGCGCCGCCCGCACGCCGTGGTCGACGGCGAGCAGGCCGACATCGTGCTCGCGGCGCTCGGCGAGGACCGCGAGCAGCATCTCGTGCAGATCCGCTCCTCCGGGCAGGGCCTGCTGGTCATCGCGCCCGAGGCCGGGTTCGAGCTGGTGCGTGCCGGGCTCGACAAGGCCGCCGCCGGGCATCGGGCGGGGACCTGGCCCGCGGCCGTCGCGATCGCGCTCGCCGTGGCACGGCGCTGCGACCTGGTGCTCGACGAGATCGACGACGAGTGCCAGGAGCTCGAGGACCGCGCCACGGGCTACGCCTCCTCCCCGAAGCGCCGCACCATCTCCCGTCTGCGCGCCCTCCTCTTCCGCATCCAGGAGACCCAGGCGGCGCAGCAGTCGATGCTCGCCCCGGACGAGGAGCTCGCCCAGCTGCTCGGCCCCGATCAGCAGACGATGCTGGGGCGCGCCGCGACGGCGTTCGCCGCGAACCGGTCCACCGCCACGCGGCTCTACGCCATGCTCGGCGATCTCCTCGGCGAGCAGGACACCCTCGTCTCCGAACGCCTCACCCTGGTCGCGACGATCTTCATGCCCCTCACCCTCGCCACCGGCTTCTTCGGCATGAACTTCGGCTGGATGACGGACCACATCGGCTCCGCGACCGCCTTCGTGCTGCTCGGTGTGATGGTGCCGGCCGTCCTCACCGCGATCACCCTCGCCGTCATCCATCGCATGACCCGTTCCTCCTGATATCCCGGCGACGTCACGGTGCCAGCCGCAGTACCGTCGGTCCATGACCACGAACGCTCCGACCTGGTGGGATGCACATCGCCCCTCCTCCGAGCAGGACGAGCCGTTCAGCCGGGAGCTGCTGGACCTGCTCGACGCGGTCGAGACGGCCTTCGCCGAGACCGCCGCGGGCACCCCCGGCTGGGAGGACCCGCACGACGGGCCGGACGGCGACTGGCGCGACGCCCTTGAGGAGGAGTACAGCCGCTGCCTGGCCCCCGGCAAGTACCGGATCCTCTGGGCGCGGGCCGACGCCTGGACGCAGGTGCTCTTCGCCCGCGGCTGGGCCGACGCCGCTGAGATCGCGGACGGCGCGTCGCTGCCCTGGCTGATCGAGCCGCTCACCGCGCGCCATCGTGCGACCGTGCTGCGCCCTCGTCGGCCGGGTGCCCAGCCCCTGACCCTCCTGCGCACCGCGCCCGACGACGCGACCGGCAGCACCGACCTCACCGGGGCCGACGCCCAACTGCCCGGACTCGTCATCGGTCTCGGCGAGCCCATCGTCCCGGTCGAGACCGTCCCTGACTGCGGCTGCGACGCCTGTGACTCCGGTTCCGCCGACCTGCTCGAGGCCCTCGACTCCACGATCCTCTCGATCGTCGACGGCTCCTTCGAGGTCACGCTGAGCCCCGGGACGGAGAGCCAGCGCACCTCCTTCGGCGGCTCGCTGAGCAGCGACGACGAGCGGGTGACGGTCTCGGCGCAGATCAGCGCCGGCCCCTGGGCCGACGACTGGACCCCGCGCACACTGATACCACCGGTCGAGCCCGTCCGCCGCCCCCGCTGGTTCCGCTGATCCCCGACCCCCGCCCCCGCAAGGAGCCCCGCATGTTCACCGGCCTCAGCACCTTCCCGCTCACCCCGATCCGCGACGACCGGGTCGATCTCGGCGCGTACGGGGGTCTGATCGACCGCCTCGTCGACGCCGGAGCGGACTCGATCGGAGCTCTCGGCTCCACCGGGTCCTACGCCTACCTCGATCGGGCGGAGCGCCGCGCCGTCGTCGAGACCACGATCGAGCATGCGGCGGGCGTCCCCGTCATCGTCGGCATCGGCGCGCTGCGCACCTCGCAGGTGCTCGCGCTCGCCGCCGACGCGCAGGCCGCCGGTGCCGACGCGGTGATGCTCGCGCCCGTCAGCTATCAGGCCCTCACCCCGGACGACGTCGCCGGGCTCTACGAGGACGTCACCGCCGAGCTCTCGGTGCCGCTCGTCGTCTACGACAACCCCGCCACCACGCACGTCACCTTCTCCCTCGAGCTCCACGCGCACATCGCCCACCTCCCGCACGTGGGCGCCCTGAAGATCCCGCCGATCGCCGGGGGAGCGGATGCCGCCCGCGAGCGCGTGCAGGCCCTCCGCGCCGTCCTCCCCGAGCACGTGCGGATCGGTATCTCCGGGGACGGGTTCGCCGCCGCCGGTCTGCTCGCCGGCTGCGACGCCTGGTTCACCGCCCTCGGCGGCACGATCCCGCAGGCGATGACCGCCATCGCACGGCCGGCGCTCGAGGGGAGGACGGCCGACGCCCTCGCCGCCTCGGACCGGTTGGCCCCGCTGTGGGACCTGGTCGCCGAGCACGGCAGCCTCCGCGTCGCCGCGACGCTCGCCGAGCACCTCGGCCTGGTCGAGGCGCCCTGCCTGCCGCGCCCCCTGCTCGGGCTGCGCGGAGGGGATCGAGAGCGCGTGCGCGACGTCGCCGAGGAGCTCGGACTGACGGGTTGATCCAGCGCGCTGTGGCCGACCACCCCCTCAGTCCGTGCGCACCACGGTGAGCGGTCCCTCCTCCTCCGTCGGCGGCTCGAAGTGGTCGAAGTACAGCTCCGCGAGCTCGCGCGGCAGGCGGAAGTCGTCGGAGTGCTCCGCCGCCCGCGCCTCGAGCCGGGCGAGCACCGTCTCCCGAGAGGCCACCGCCTGCACGATCTCGGGCACCACGCCCGTCGGGAGCAGCAGCTCCCGCCAGCGATCCCGCATCTCGCGGGACCAGAACGACAGGTCCAGCACGACGTCCTGGCCGGCGCGCACGAACGCGAGCAGGCGCTGTTCGAGCTCGGCGACGATCTCGGCGCCGGCCGCCTCGGGCAGCGGCATCGTGCGATGGCCTCGCGCCCAGGCCTCGGCGTCCACGGACAGCCGCACCATCCCGTCGGCCTCGAAGCGGCGCGCGAGGGTGGACTTCCCGGACCCCGCCGGCCCGCACAGGAAGATCACCCGGCTCATCGGTCCACCCCGCGGAAGTCCCAGCGGGCGAGGTCGGCGATCAGGGGATCCGGCGTGCGCTCGGGCGGGACCTCGGGCGTGGCCAGGATGGCCAGGATCCGGTCGGTGCGGAAGCCACGCACCGCATCGCGCAGCCGGCACCAGCCCACCAGGATCCAGGCGCCGCGCACCGTGATCAGCCCCAGCGGCTCGACGGCCCGACGTGTCGGTTCCTCGGTGTCCCGGGCGAGGTACTCGATCTCGACCACCCGACGATCCTCGACCACCTCCCGCACCACCTGCGCGATCGAGGGGGCTGTGGGCGTCTCGGGAGCCTGCGCGGCGACCCGGCCCGCCAGCGCGCGGGCCCGCCGCCGACGATCGGGCGGCATCGCCCCGAGCACCTTGTCCAGCGCCTGCTGGGCTTCGCCCGCGAACGGCGAGCCCATCATGATGCTCAGCCCGGCGGTGACCGCGCTCGCCTCGGCGAGGGTGAAGGCCAGCGGCGGCAGGGAGTAGTCGCGACGGATCGCATACCCGCCGCGTCGGCCGGGCTCGGCATAGAGGGGGACGCCGGCGGACTGCAGCGCGGCGAGATCGCGTTCGATGGTGCGGGTGCTCACCGCGAAGCGCTCGGCCAGGCGCGGCACGGAGACCGGCCGCTCCGCGTTGGTGCGCAGCACGTCGAGCAGGGCGTGGTGTCGTTCGCTACGGCGCATCGGCCCAGCCTAGGCCCGGCGCACCACCGGTTCCAGATCTCCTCGGAAACACCGACACAGGGCTGTCGCGTTCCGATTCCAGACTGGAGGCACGACATCACCGATACCCAGGAGAACCTCCCGTGACCAGCCCGAACATGTTCATCGTCTATGTCACCGAGGTGGCGCGCACCGTCGACTTCTACCGACAGATCTTCGCCATCGAACCCTCCGCCCTCCCCGGCCCCGGCTTCGCCTCGTTCACCCTCGACGGCGGGACCGAGCTCGCCCTGTGGAGCGGGCATGTCGACGCCCTCGACGGGCAGCCGACGCGCACCAGCGAGGTGGTGCTGTGCCTGCCGGGGGGCCCGGAGGCGATCGAGGAGCAGCACCGCGCCTGGGCGGCGCTCGGGGTCACCGTGCTCGAGGAGCCGCATGACGCCGCCTTCGGCCGCACCTCCGTGATCGCCGACCCCGACGGGAACCGGATCCGCCTGGCCCCGGTGGACTGAGCGCCCGCACGGACGACGACGCCGGCGTGACCTCCCCGCAGCTGCGGGGCGTGGTCACGCCGGCGTCGACGGGTGGATCAGGCCTCGACCTCCGCCGGGGTCTGCTTCAGCGTGCTGGCCAGCACGACCGCGGCCGTGGTGATCACACCGCCGAACACGAAGGCCCAGCTCGCACCGGTGGCCTGCGCGGCCTGCGCCGAGACGCCCGTGCCCGAGGCGAGCACCGCGCCGAGGCTCAGCATCGCGATGAACACCGCGGTGCCCAGCGCTCCGGCGAGCTGCTGGAGGGTGTTGAGGATCGCCGAGCCGTGGCCGTACAGCGAACGGGGCAGCGAGCCCAGGGACAGGGTCAGCAGCGGGGTCATCACCATCGCCATGCCGATCCCGAGAGGGATGTTCAGCGCGACGATCAGGCCCACCGTGGCGTGCTCGTCGAGCAGGAACACCGACAGCCAGTTCACGGCGGCCATGATCGCGATGCCCGGCACCACGATCGGGCGGGCGCCAACCCGGTCGTAGAGGGCGCCGATCGCGGGGCCCAGCAGGCCCGAGGCGGCCGCACCGGGAAGCATCGTCAGCCCGATGGTGAGCGTGTCCAGGCCCAGCGAGTCCGTCATGTACAGCGGCAGCGCGACGACCGTGCCGAGCATGGTCGCGAAGCCCATCAGGATCACGAGCACCGAGACGGTGAAGGTCCGCACGCGCAGCGGGCGCAGGTCCAGCAGCGGCTCCTCGTCGCGGGCGAGCATGCGCAGCTGGCGCATGGTGAACGCGGCGAGGGAGAGCAGGCCCACCGCCGCGACCACCAGCGGGATCGCCCGGTTGGGGCCGGCCACGATCTGGCTGATCGAGGCGAGGGCGTAGATGAGGCCGCCGAACCCGATCGCGGAGAGCACCACGGAGAGGCCGTCCAGGCGCACCTTCTGGGGCTCGGTGTAGTTGCGCATGAAGAGCAGGCCGACGACCAGCGCGACCACGATGATCGGCAGCATCATGAGGAACAGGGCGTGCCAGGTCCAGTGCTGGAGGATGAAGCCCGAGGCCGACGGGCCGATCGCGGGCGCCGCCGAGATGACGACTCCCACCAGGCCCATCACGAGGCCGCGCGAGCGGATCGGCACCAGCGCGAGGATCGTGGTCATCAGCAGCGGCAGCACCATCGCGGTGCCGGCGGCCTGCACCACGCGGGCGCCCAGCAGCAGCGGGAAGGTGGGGGAGACCATCGCGACCGCGGTGCCGACCAGGAACAGGCCCATGGCGGTCGTGAACACCTGTCGCACCGACAGGCGCTTCATGAGGAAGCCGGTGGTCGGGATGACCACGGCCATCGTCAGCATGAAGCCGGTGGACAGCCACTGCGCCGTGACGGCGGTGATCGACAGATCCGCCATGAGGCTGGGCAGCGCGACCGACAGCAGGGTCTCGTTGAGGATCATCACGAAGGCGGAGACCACCAGCACGGTGATGATCGGTGTGACCTTCACGCCCTGCGGCGCGGGATCGACGGCCGGCCGCGGCTGCGGGACGACGGGGAGCTCTCCGGTGGGGGTGGGGGTGTGCATGGCCATGACCAGGGTGGCGTGCTTTCTTGCTCGAGGTTCCAGAAGGCCGGAACCCGTGCGCGCGCCGGCTCGGCCGCACAGTGATCGGGTCACCCTCCGGAGGGTCGGCGGACACCATCCGCGACCGCTCCGATCCTTTCACGCGCGGCACTTCTCGTCACGGTGAGATAGCCCGCGCCGAGCCCTGCCCCTCACCCCCTTGCGCGACGGCAGGATCTCTGATTTCTCGACCGGCTCAGGGCGCGTGATCTCCCGGGGTGACGAGACCTGATTCGTAGGCGATCACCACCAGGCGGGAGCGGTCCCGGGCGCCGAGCTTCGCCAGCAGTCGGCTCACGTAGGTGCGGGCGGTGGCGGGGGAGAGGGTCAGGGCCTCGCCGATCTCGGCGTTGGACATCCCGCGCCCCACGAGGGCGAGCACCTCCCGCTCGCGCGGGGTCAGCCCCTCCAGCAGAGCGGGGTCGATGCGCGCCGCCCTCCCGGCGCCGAGCTGGCCGAGCACCGTGGTGGTGACCGACGGCGAGAGCAGCGAGTCCCCGCCCGCGACCACCCGGATCGCGGCGCGCAGGTCCTCGGGGGAGACGTCCTTCAGGAGATACCCGGCGGCGCCCGCACGGAGCGCCGCGAGCACGTCCTCGTCCTCGTCGAAGGTGGTCAGCACGATGACCCGCACGGAGTCGAGCGCAGGGTCCCCGGCGATCCGGGCGGTCGCGGCGATGCCGTCCAGGTGCGGCATGCGGATGTCCATCAGCACCACATCGGGGCGCAGCTCCCGCACCCGCTCCAGCCCGGCCCGCCCGTCGGCCGCCTCGCCCACCACCTCGATGTCGCCGTCGCGCCGGGCGAGTCCGCGCAGACCGGCGCGCACCAGCTCCTGGTCGTCCACCAGCACCACCCGGATCATGGGTCCTCCTTCGTGGTGAGCCGGGCCGGGAGCCTCGCCGTCACCGTCCATCCGCCGGTCGCGGGCGAGTCGATGTCGAGCTCCCCGCCGAGCAGCCGGGCCCGCTCGCGCATCCCCGCGATCCCGTGGCCGTCCTGCGCCGCAGGGCCGGCGCCGTGCCCGTCGTCGGCGATGACGAGCAGCAGCTGCTCGCCCTCCAGGTGGGCGGTGACCTCGAGCGTGCGCGCGCGGGCATGGCGCAGCGTGTTGGTGACCGCCTCCTGCACGAGGCGGTACGCGGCCGCGTCCACCGCGGGGGAGAGCTGCCCGGCCTCGACCTCGATCCGGCGGCGGATCTCCACCCCGGCGGCCCGGGCGGGCTCCAGCAGGGCAGGGACCTCCGCCAGGGTGCGGACCTGCCGCCTCCCCTCCTGCTCCTCGCCCTCCGCGGTGCGCAGCAGACGCACCATGGCGCGCAGCTCCCGCAGCGTGTCGGTGGTCTGCGCGCGCACCTGGCCGAGCGCGGCCCGCGCGGCCGCATCGTCGTGCCCGACGGCGTCGGCCGCGACCCCCGTGTGCAGGGAGATCACCGACAGCGCATGGCCCACGGTGTCGTGGAGCTCGCGCGAGAGCCGTTCGTGCTCCTCACGCCGGTCCTGCTGGGCCCGGAGCCGTCCGATCTCCGCCTGCTGCTCGCTGCGCACCCGGTGGGAGCGCACGGCGGAGCCCAGCGCGATCGCGGCGGCGAGCAGGCCCAGGTTCGTGGCGGCATCGGTGCCGAGCAGGGTGCCCAGCGGCTGGGGATCGTCGCGGAGCCGGAACACGAGCGCCACGAGGAACATCACCGCGCCGCCGGCGACGGCCCAGCGGGTGCGCCCCTGCTCCGCGGCGGAGTACAGGGCCGCCACCACCGGCAGCGCCACCCCGATCGCCGGCAGCTCGAGGCTGTAGTACACGAAGGTGCCGAGCACGCTGAGGGCGAGCACCACCACCGGCGCACGTCGGCGGGCCAGCAGCAGCGCACCGACACCGGTGACGACCAGATAGGCCCACGGGCTCGGCGGCAGGCCCCCGGCCGCCTGCGAGACGGTGAGCACGGCCGACAGCAGCACGGCGACGGCGAGCGCGAGCACGACGTCGCCCACCCAGGGCGCGGAGCGCGATGCGTCGGCGGTCATCTGCTCAGCCTAGGAGGCCGCGGCCCCGGCCACCTGCGTCCCGAGGAGGGGGCCGATGTCGCCTCCCGACGTACCGTGCCCTCGCCCGGGCGCGACGGCGGCGGCTCCCACGGGCGGATGTCGTGGCCGAGCCCGATGCCTAGCGTCGAGGACATGATCTCTGCACAGACTCCTCCACCCCGTTCCGCCGCAGCCCTGTCCTGGCCCGTCATCCTGGGCCTCGCCGTGATCGCCCTCGCGCGACCGGTGACCAACGTCGTCCTCGACCAGCTCGCCCTCGATCCCGGACCGGTGGTGCCGCTGGCCTGGACGGCGGTCATCACGGCCCTCTGGGTGGCGGTGGTGGGGATCGGCCGGGTGGCTCGCCCTCTGCCCACCCTGGTCCTCGTCGGTCTCGCCTACGGCGTCCTCGCCCTCGCCCTCAGCGGGATCCTCTCGCCCCTGCTGCTGGGGCACCTCTCCGGACCGCTCGCGAACCCCCTCGCCATCGTGCCGATGCTGCTGGTCAATGCGCTGTGGGGACTGATCGCCGGGCTGCTGGCGCTGCTGGTCCAGCGCGGCCGCGGGGTGAGCGGGCGATGAACGCGATGACCACTGCCCCCGCGCCCGCCCGTCGTCCCCTCGGCCTCTCCGTCCCGGCGGTCCTGGGCCTCGCCCTGCTGGGTGTGCCCCGCGTGATCCTCCACGACCTCGGGGTGCTGCAGCCCGGGAGCCTCGCCAACGCGCTGCTGGTGTTCGTGCCGGTGCTGCTCTGGATCGGGTCGGCCCTCCTGGTGAGGGTGCCGCGGCCGCTGCTGACCCTGCTCGTGATCGGCGCCGCCTACGGCGTGCTGCTGGCCCTGTGCCACCAGCTGCTGTGGGGCGCGTCCTTCCCCGGGCCGGGACCGCGTCTGGGCGGGAACCTCGCCGACCTCCCGCCCCTGGCCCACGCGATCGTGATCCGCGGCGCGGCAGTGCTGTCGAGCCTGGTCACAGGCGTCATGGTCGGCGTGGTCTGCGGCCTCGTCGCGGAGCTGGCGGCGCTGCTCCTGCGCGGAGCCCCTCGCACCGGCCGCTGACCGGCCCCGCGCTCACCCCCGGTGCTGCTGCCACCACAGCGCCGCCTGCACCCGTGAGTCGAGCCCGAGCTTCACCAGGGCGTGCGAGAGATGAGACTTCACGGTGGAGACCTCGACGAACAGCTCGCTCGCGATCTGCTGGTTGGTCCGGCCCCGTGCCACCAGCGCCAGCACGTCCTCCTCGCGGGCGGTGAAGCGGGGAGCGGGGCCGACGGGGCCCGGGTCGGGGCGCTCAGGGCCCCGGTCGCCCGGGCCTCCGCGCAGCGCGGCGACCACGGCCCGGGTCGCCGCGGCGGAGAGCACGGCATCGCCGCGGTGCACGTCCCGCACGGCGGCGAGGATCCGCTGCGGGTCCTCGGACTTCACGAGATAGCCGTCAGCCCCGGCCGAGAGCGCGCCCAGCACCGAGGCGTCGAGGTCGAAGCCGGAGATCACCAGCACGTTCGCGCCGGTCTCCCGCAGACGCGGGGTGATCTCGATGCCGGTCGCGCCGGGCATGCGCACGTCGGTGAGCACCACATCGGGGAGGTGCCGGCGGGCCGCGGCCACGGCGGCCTCCCCGTCGGCCGCCTGGGCGACGACGGTGATGTCCGGCGCGGACTCCAGCAGGGCCACGAGCCCGGAGAGCATGGCGGGATGGTCGTCGGCCACGAGCACCCGGATGGGGGTGCCCTGCGTCGGGTCGGGCGGGGTCATGGGAGCGTCTCCTCGGTGGTGGAGGGGGTGGTGAGCGCCGGCAGCTGCGCCTGGACCAGCCAGGTCCCGTCGGCCGACGGGCCCGAGCCGGCGCTGCCGCCCACGGCGGTGGCCCGGTGCGCGATCGCGCCGCGGCCCACTCCGGCGCCGGGTGAGCCGGTGGAGCCCCGACGGTTGTGCAGCTCGAAGGTCACCATGCCGTCCGCCACCTGCACGTCCAGCGTGATCGGGGCGAGCCCGTGGTGCACGGCGTTGGTCACGGCCTCAGCCCCGATCCGCAGCAGCGCGGCCTGCACCGACGGGTCCACCCGCGCGGTCTCGAGCGCCGCCGGGTCGATGTGCACCCGCGCCTCCGGATCCCGCCCCCGCAGCCGCACCACGAGCGAGGGCCAGTCGAGGGTGACCTGCGGCTGGGTGCCGGGCTCCTCGGTCGAGAGCACCCCGATCATCGAGCGCAGGTCCCGCAGCGCGGCGTGGGCGGAATCCCGGGCCGTGGTGAGCGACCGGTCCCGGGCGGAGGGGTCCTCGAGGGTGGAGGCGAGGGAGGTGTGCAGGGAGACGGCGCTGAGGTGCCCGGCGATCACGTCGTGCAGGTCGTGGGCGATGCTGCGCCGCTCGGTCTCCACGGCGCGGGCGGCGCGGGTGGCGGCGAGCTCGTGCTCGAGCCCGACGAGCCGCTCGGCGGCCTGGCGGCCCTCGCGGTGATGGCGCACCTCCCAGCCCCACAGCAGCGGGGTGGAGAGCATCAGCGCGCACAGCAGGATCACCACCAGCACGACCGGCCCGGGGAGGGGCAGGGCCAGCGCCGCGAGCACGGCGAGGACGCCCACGGCGACCGCGATCCAGGTGGTGGCCCGGGCGAGGCGCCTGCCGCCGTGCATGACCGGATCGAACAGCGCCTCGAACAGCAGGAAGTAGGCGGAGATCTGCCCGCCGCCGAGGATCTCGGCGATCGACAGCGGACCCGCCACGGCGAGCGTGACGACCGGCCGGCGCCGTCGCCACAGCAGGCTCACGCAGCCGATCAGCATGAGCGCGATCGACACCCCGCCGGACCAGCCGCTGCCCGCGAGCCCCGAGTCCCTCAGGCCCGACACCGCCAGCACCAGCACCAGCACGGCGTAGGCGGCGGCCACCAGCACGTCCCGCCCGCCGATCGGCGGGCGCGCAGGGGTCTCCGGGGTGGCCATGCTCCGAGCGTACGGGGCGCATCCCCGCCGAGTGCCCTCCCACCAGCGGTCTCCCCCCAAGGGAGGAGGACTCCACCGTGTCCTCGCGGAGACGATGGAGGGCATGGACGGACTGACCGATGCCGCCGGCCCCCTGGGCCTGGTGCTGCTGGCCCTGGTGGACTCCACCTCGATGGGGACCCTGGTGATCCCCGTGATCCTGCTGGTGGTGGGGGAGGGCGGGGCGCTGCGCGTGGCCGGCCGCACGCTGCTCTTCCTCTCCGTGATCGGGCTCTTCTACCTGGTGCTCGGAATCGGGCTGCTCGCCGGGCTGCTGCCGCTGCTGGAATCCTTCGGCCATCTGCTCGCCGCACCCCAGGTGATGCTGGTGCTCGCGGTGATCGGGGCGCTGCTGGTGGTCTGGTCGTTCCGCCTGGACCCCAAGGCGGTCGCCCGGCGGGGAGGGGACCCCGAGGCCTCGGCCCGCCGCTGGACCGATCGCGCCCGTCGCGCCTCCGGCCGACCGGCGGTGCTGATCGGCCTCGCGCTCCTCGCGGGGCTCATCGAGGCGGCCTCGATGATCCCGTACCTCGCCGCGATGGGGATCCTCGCCGACATGGGGGTGGGCCTGGGTCGCGGGACCCTGATCCTGGTGGGCTACTGCGCGGTGATGATCCTGCCGGGACTCGTGCTGTGCGGCGTCCGGGCCGCGCTCGGCGGAGGGGCCGATGCCCTCCTCGACCGCGCCCACGAGTGGGCGGTCAAGAACGCCACCAGTGCGTTCTCCTGGGCGGTGGGCATCATCGGCGTGATCATCGTGCTGAACACGATCGGTCCGGCGCTCGCCTGGCTCACCGGCGGCTCGGCCTCCTGATCGGCGGCGGCCGCGCACGGCCCGGCCGGTAGACTCCGAGGACCGATCACCGCACGCGGTCCGCTGCGCGCGACCGAGCTCGAGGGGGACTGGACGATGTCGCGCACGGACGACGGCTCAGGCCGTACCGCACCGGCTGCCTCCCTCCGGGGCACCGTGACCCTCTCCGACGTGGCCCGCACCGCCGGGGTCTCCCTCGCCACCGCCTCCTTCGTGCTCTCCGGCCGCGGCGGCTCCCGCTCCGCCGGCTCGGCCTCGACCAAGGCGAAGGTGCGCGCGGCCGCCGAGGAGCTGGGCTACGTCCCCAACCGCCATGCGCAGGCCATGCGCACCGGCCGCGGCGGCGGCATCGTGCTGGCGCTGGGCACCCTCGACGACCCATGGGCCGTGCAGCTCACCGCCCAGGTGCGCGACGAGGGCCTCTCCCACGACCTCTCGACGCTGGTGCTCGCCGACGAGCGCTGGTTCGAGTACCTCGCCGGTGCCTCGGCCGACGCCGCCCTGGTCACGAGCATCGACTTCGTCGAGGACGGCCCGAATCAGGTGCGTCGTCTCGCCGCCTCCACCCAGACCGGTCTGGTCGCCTTCAGCACCCGGATGGAGCCCGAGAACTTCGACGTCGTCTCCTCCGCGCCCACCCTGGCGATCCGCCGCGCCTATCAACGGCTCCGCGCACGGCACGAGAAGGTGCGCCTGCTCGCCCCGGACCTGGAGCGGAGGCCGGGCGGCACCTTCGCCCATCCCCGCACCACCGCCTTCCTCGAGGCCGTGAGCGAGCACGGCGACGGCAACGGCGAGGCCCTGGTGCACCTGGTCTCCGAGGGCAGCCACGACAGCTACCTCGGCGCCGTGGAGTGGATGCGCGGCCCGGAGCCCCCCGAGGCCGTCATCTGCTTCACCGCCTATCAGGCGGTGGCGCTGCAGATCGCCGCCGAGCGGTCCGGGCTGAGCATCCCCGGAGACCTCGAGATCATCGCCATCGGCGACGTGCCCGCGGCCACGGAGTACTTCGGCCCGATCAGCTACTACGGCGTGGACGACGTCTTCGCGCGGCTCGCGGGCATCATCGTGGACCGCGCGGTGGATCGCGGGGACCGCCCCGGCAGCCTGCACACCTTCGACTGGGAGTTCTTCCCCGGCACCACCACCCGCGAGATCGACGGAGCATGATGACGACCACCTGGACCCTTCCCGGCCTGCAGCTGAGCGACCACACCCTCCCGGTCCCGCTGGACCACGCCGACCCCGCCGGGCCCGGGATCGAGGTCTTCGCACGGGTGATCGCCGCCGAGGGCGGCGAGGACCGGCCCTTCCTGGTCTTCCTCCAGGGCGGCCCCGGCTCCGAGGCGCCGCGGCCGCTGGACGCCGCCTCCCCGGGCTGGCTCGCCCGCGCCCTGCGCGACCACCGCGTGGTGATGCTCGACCAGCGCGGCACCGGTCGCTCCACCCCCGTCGGCCCCGACACCGCGCTGCCCGAGGGCATGGGCGCCGCGACGCTCCGCGAGGCCACCGCCGCGCAGCAGGCGGACTACCTCACGCACTTCCGCGCCGATGCGATCGTGGCCGACGCCGAGCTGATGCGCGAGCACCTCGGCGCCGAGACCTGGTCGCTGCTGGGGCAGTCCTTCGGCGGCTTCACCGCCCTGCGCTACCTGAGCGCCGCCGCCAGGAGCGTGGAGACGGCGCTGCTCACCGGCGGGCTGCCCACCGTGGGCCCCGGCATGGACGACGTCTACCGGACCACCTGGGAGGGCATGATCGGCCGCAGCGAGCGGCACTGGGCGCGCTTCCCCGGCGACCGCGACCGGTTCCGCCGCCTCGCCGACGCCGCGGACGCCGGCCGGCTGCGGCTCCCGGACGGCCAGCGCGTGGGCGTCGAGCGACTGCGGCGGCTCGGCCACCTGCTCGGCGCCTCCCAGGGCGGGGAGCGCCTCCACCACCTGCTGGACCTCGACCCCGCCTCGCCGGCCTTCCTCCACGACCTCGCCGCGGCCCTGCCCTTCGGCGGCCGCAACCCGCTCTACTCAGTGATCCATGAGAGCTGCTGGGCCGACGGCGTCGCCACCCGCTGGGCGGCCGACCGCACCATGCCGAGCGCGGTGCACGAGGACCCGACCCTGCTGGGCGGCGAGCACATCCACCGCGACCTCTTCGCCGAGGATCCCGAGCTGGAGGTCTGGGCCGAGGCCGCGGACCTGCTCGCCGAGCACGAGTGGCCGGCGCTGTACCAGGAGTCCGCGCTGCGGGCGGCCCGGGTCCCCGCCGCGGCCGCGGTCTACTACGACGACGCCTATGTGCCGCGCGAGCAGTCGATGGCCACCGCCGCGCTGCTGCCCGGCATGCGCACCTGGGTGACCAGCGAGTACGAGCACAACGGCCTGCGCGCGAGCGGTGAGGGAGTCCTGGACCACCTGCTCGACCTCGCCGCCGGTCGCCGCACCGCCTGAGAGCCGTTCCGAGTGCCCTGCACCACTCTGCCGTCCGAAATGTGACCAGTGGAAGGGATTGGCTCGACATATTGGTTTCCTTCCACTAATACTGTGCCCACGGTCGTGTCGACGTCTGCGCGCTGCAGCGCGGTAGGCACTCCCGTGCCTGCACCTCAGACGAAGGAGTCCCTGTGTCCACCACGGCCCCGAAGCCGGGCTTCGCCCCAGATCCGACGATCGATCCCGTCGGCAGTCCGAACCTCATCGGCCCGAAGCTGCCCATCCCGCACCTCGGCATCGAGAACGACCGGGCACGCCCCTGGTGGTTCGTGCTCGGGATCATGCTGGGCCAGCTCGGCATCTTCCTCGCCCTCATGGGCCCGGCGACCGTGTCGATCCAGGTCAAGGCCGGTCAGCTCGCGTCCGACGCGGCCGAGCAGGCCTCGATCACCGCCTTCGCGATCGCCCCCGGCGCGCTCGCGGCCGTCATCTTCAACGCCCTGGGCGGCCGGATCTCGGACCGCACCACGAGCCGCTTCGGGCGCCGGCGCCCGTGGCTGATCGCCGGCTCGATGGGCATGATGGTGGGCCTGCTGCTCATCGCCGTCGCGCCCAACGCCCTGGTCATGGCGATCGGCTGGTTCCTCGCGCAGGCCACGGCGAACATGGCGCTGGCCGCCTTCGTCGCCTCGATCGCCGATCAGCTGCCGGCGAAGCAGTACGGCAAGGCCTCGGGTCTCGTGGGCATCTCCGGGAACCTCGCGATCATGTGCGCGACCTGGCTCGCCGCCGCCTTCGGCGACACCATGATCGCCCTGTTCCTGGTGCCCGCCGTGATCGGCATGGCCCTCGTGATGGTCTTCGCCGTCATGCTCCCCGAGCCCGTGCTGGTGCAGAACCGCCTGCCCTTCAACCTGCGCGAGCTGGTGCTCTCCTTCTGGCGCAACCCCGTGAAGTTCCCCGACTTCGGCCTGGCCTGGGGCGGTCGCTTCACGATCATCCTGGCCTCGTACATGTTCACCACGTTCCGCCTGCTGTACATGGAGAACCACCTGGGCCTGGACCCTCGCGCCGCCGTGAGCGCCGTCGCCGTGGGCGTCACGATCTACACGGTCACCTCCATGGCCGCGAGCCTGTTCGCCGGCTGGCTCTCGGACTACCTGGGCCGCCGCAAGATCCTTGTCGCCGCCGCGATCCTCGTCTTCGGCGTGGCCACCTACATGCTGCTCCACGCCGACACGGTCACCGCCTTCTACGTGGTCGAGGCGGTCATGGGCCTCGCCTACGGCACCTACATCGCCGTGGACCTGGCCCTCGTGCTCGAGGTGCTGCCCAACCGCGAGGAGGCCGGCAAGGACCTCGGCGTCATCAACATGGCCAACGCCCTCCCGCAGTCCCTGGCCCCGGCCTTCGGCGGGTTCCTGCTCGCGAACCTCGGCGGGGGCACCGATTTCACCGCGCTCCTGCTCGCCGCGCTCGCCGCCGCGATCCTCGGAGCCGTGATGACGATGTTCATCCGCGGCGTGAAATGATGGGGCTCTGACCCCCGGGCCGGGCGGAGGCAGTGCCTCCTCCCGGCCCTTCCTCATGGAGAGAGGCGCCGATGAGCCCCGACCGTTCCGCCCCGCGCCGCCGTCCGGGACGCCCGCGCGGCCAGGACTCCTCGGTGGTGCGCCAGGCCGCGCTGCGGGCCGCGATCGACCTCATCGCCGAGCAGGGCTACGCCGCCACCTCGATGGCGCAGGTCGCGGAGGCCGCCGGCATCTCGCCCTCGGGGCTGGCCCACCATTTCCCCTCGAAGATGGCGCTGCTCGGCGCGGTGCTCGACCATCGTGACGCGATGGACTCGCTCGCCGAACCCGACGGCGAGGGCCCCTGGGAGGTGTTCGACGGACTGGTTCGCCTCGCCCGCGTCAACGCCGGCCGGCGGCAGCTGGTCGCCCTCTACATGACGATGATCGGCGAGGCCGCGAGCCCGGGCCATCCCGCGCATCCCTGGATGGAGCGCCACTACGCGGTCTCCCTGGACCTGCTCGCCAGCGCCGTGCGCACCGGCCAGGAGCTGGGGCTCATCCATCCCGAGGCACCGGCGGACAGCATCGCCAGCACCACCATCGCCCTCATGGACGGCCTGCAGGTGCAGTGGCTCCTGGATCCGGAGCTCGACATGACCGCCGAGCTGGGGGCCCATGTCGCCGGGCTCAAGCGGGCCTGGTCGCTCGCGCCCGAGGACGGCTCCTGACCTCGACCCGGGGAGCTTCCCGGAACCGGTGGTGACCTGGGCCACTCCGCTGTAACGTTTTGCAGCGTGCGTCCGTGGGGGACGGATCCTTCCGCGGCGCACGGTCCGACAACGACGACGGAGGCACCCCGTGAACCACCACAAGGCACCATCCCGCCAGCCCGCCCGCCCCGGACGCCGCCGCGTCCTCGCCGGTCTGGGCGCCCTTCCCGCCGGAGCGGTCCTCGCGACCGCGGGCGCCGCGCACGCCGCCCCGGGCGATCGGGGCAAGGGCGGCGACCACGGCACGGGCGACTTCCGCCTGGGCCTGGAGAACCTCCTGGAGCCCGACACCCTGGAGACGCTGCGCGGAGCGCGCGTCGGCCTGATCACGAACCCCACCGGCACCGACCGCGAGCTGCGCTCCACCATCGACCTGCTCGTCGAGGCGCAGGAGGCCGGCGGCTTCACGATGTCCGCGCTGTTCGGCCCCGAGCACGGGGTGCGCGGCGCGGAGCCCGCCGGAGGATCCGTGGGCGACTACATCGACGGCAGGACAGGCCTCCCGGTGCGCTCCCTCTACGGGACCACGCAGAAGCCCACCCCGGAGATGCTCGCCGACGTGGACGTGCTGATCTTCGACATCCAGGACATCGGCACCCGCTTCTACACCTACATCTGGACGCTCTACTACGCGATGGAGGCCGCCGGCGAGAACGACAAGCGGTTCCTCGTGCTGGACCGCCCGAACCCGCTGGGCACCGACATCGAGGGCTTCGTGCTCGAGCCCGAGCTCTCGAGCTTCGTGGGCCTGCGCGAGATCCCCCAGACCCACGGCCTCACCGTGGGCGAGCTGGCCCGCCTGTTCAACGGCGAGTTCCTCGACGGCGCCGTCTCGCTCGAGGTCATCCCCATGAGCGGCTACGACCCCGAGGACCCCGCCGCCGCCGGGCTGCCGTGGGTGATGCCCTCCCCGAACATCCCCACCGCGGACATAGCCGTGGTCTACGCCGGCACCGGCCTCATCGAGTCCCTGAACATCTCCGAGGGCCGCGGCACCACCACCCCGTTCCTGTGGTTCGGTGCCCCGTTCATCACCGAGGAGCATGTGGACGCGCTCATCACCGCCCTGCAGGACGCGGACCTCCCGGGGGTGCTCTATCGGCCGATGTTCGCCACCCCCACCACCTCCAAGCACGCCGGTGCCTTCTGCGGCGGCCTGCAGCTGCACGTCACCGATGCCCGCGCCTACGAGCCCGTGCGCACCGGTATCCACGTCCTGGCCGCCCTGCTGCGCACCGTCGAGGAGGTGGACTGGCGCGAGGGCGAGGACTGCCGCGCCGAGGCGGACGTCTGCTGGATCGACAAGCTCTCCGGCACGAAGCGCACCCGCGCGATGCTCGAGGCCGGCGACGACCCCGAGACCATCGTCGAGGCCTGGCGCAAGGAGTCCCGGCGCTTCTCCTCGACCACCCGCAGCTACCGCCTCTACTGAGCAGGAGCACACCATGACCACCCCTCTCAGCCGTCGCGCCTTCACCGCGACCGCGCTCGGCGGCCTCGGCGCCGCCCTCTCCGTGCCCGCCGTCGCCCAGGCGAAGGGCCCGGCCGGGGACTCCCGCCTCGAGGAGCTGCTCGCGGGCATGACCCTCGAGCAGAAGATCGGCCAGCTCTTCGTGGCCGTCGGCTACGGCTCCCGCGCGGATCAGCCCCACGCCTCGAACACCTCGACCACGGGCGTGGACACCATCGCGGAGATCGTCCGCACCCACCACGTGGGTGGGCTGATCCTCTTCGCGTGGAGCGAGAACCTCGAGGACGTCGAGCAGGTCGCGACCCTCGCCAACGACGCCCAGGACGCCGCCCTCGAGGCCGGCGGGATCCCGCTCGTGATCAGCGCCGACGAGGAGCGCGGCGTGGTCACCCGCCTGCCCGCCCCCGCCACGGCCCTGCCCGGGCAGATGGCGCTCGGCGCCACCGGCTCCCACTCCCACGCCCGCAAGGCAGGGGAGATCGTGGGTGTCGAGATGCGCGCCGCAGGGCTCCATCAGGCCTTCTCCCCGGTGGCGGACGTCAACGTCGAGGCGCAGAACCCCGTCATCGGGGTGCGCAGCCTGGGCGCGGACCCGCAGGCGGTCGCCCGGCTCGCGGCCGCCCAGATCACGGGCATGCAGGGCGCGGACTGCTCCTCCGCGGCCAAGCACTTCCCGGGCCACGGCGACACCGCCACCGACTCCCACATCGGGCTGCCGGTCATCGACCACACCCGCGAGGAGATCGAGGCGCTGGACCTCCCGCCCTTCGTGGCGGCGATCGAGGAGGGCGTGGACGCGATCATGACCGCGCACATCGTGGTGCCCGCGCTGGACGACTCCGGCGTGCCCGCGACCCTCTCGCGCCCGATCCTCACGGGCCTGCTGCGGGAGGAGCTCGGCTACGACGGCGTCGTGGTCACCGACTCCCTCGCGATGGAGGGCGTGCGCACCCTGTTCGGCGACGACCGGGTCCCGGTCGAGGCGATCCTCGCCGGCGCCGACCAGATGCTCATGCCGCCGGACCTCGTGGTCGCGATCGGCGGCGTGCGCGATGCCGTCGCGGCCGGCGAGATCACCGAGGAGCGTCTGGACGAGTCGGTGCGCCGCATCCTCGCCCAGAAGCTGAGGCGGGGCCTGTTCGACGGCGTGCACGTGGACCCCGCCGCGGCGGCCTCCGCGATCGGCACGGAGCGCTCGGTCGCGACCGCCCAGCGGATCGCGGACGACGCGATCACGCTGATCGCCGACGACGCGGACGCCGTCCCGCTCGCCCCCGGCACCTCGGTGCTGGTCACCGGATCCGGCACCGCGGCGAAGCTCGAGGTGCTCTCCGGGGCGCTCAGCGAGCTGGGCCTGCCGGCCACGGCCCTCGTGGGGGCGACCCCGGAGCAGGCGGCCGCCTCGGCGCAGGACGTCGACGCGGTGCTCGTGCTCACCTCGGCCTCCGGGTTCCGCACCCCGGCCTCACAGGTGGCGCTGGTCCGGGCGCTCGTGGAGACCGGCAGGCCCGTGGTGCATGCGGCGCTGCGCAACCCCTACGACGTGGTGCACGTGGGGGAGGTCGCCGCCTCGCTCGCGACCTACGGCAACGCGGACGCCTCGCTGCGGGGGCTCGCGAAGGTCCTCGCCGGCGAGGTGAAGGCGAAGGGCGTCCTGCCCGTCCCGATCCCGGAGTCCGATGGCACCGGGGAGGCGTACCCGCTGGGGCACGGGCTGCGCTGAGCGCCGCGGAGGCTCAGCCGAGCGGCACGCGTGCGGGGTCGTACCCCTCGTGCGCGCGCCGCTCGGCGGCCTCCCGGGCCAGGCGGCGGCGCCGCGCCGCGACCCAGCCCGCCGTGAACACGACACCGGTCACCAGCAGCACCGCGGTCATCAGCGCGATCACCACCAGGAAGGTGGTCTGCAGGCTCGCCAGGGACAGCAGCGCGCTGGAGGTGATGATCCCGAGCGCGTTGGCGGTGCGCAGCTGGGCGAACACCTCGGCCCGATGCGCGGGGGCCACGAGGTGGTCGAGCACGAGGGAGTAGTAGGTGGCCAGGGGCGCCAGCACGGCACCGACCAGCACAGCGCCGACCACGGTCGCGGCCACGGAGTGCCCGAAGCCCACCGCCGCGACGCCGAGCGCGGTCACGGCGAGCCAGGCGAGGACGGTGCGCCGCCGCGGCATCCGGTTGTGGATGCTCACCCAGATCCCTCCGAGGATCGAGGTCACGCAGATCGCGACGGGGAAGAGCACGCCCCAGGCGGCCGGCATGCCGAAGCCCACGGCGAGGGGCACCGCACCGATCTCGATCGCGGCGATCGATCCGGCGCTCGCCCCGCCGCACACCAGCCACAGCAGGATCATCGGGCTCAGGCGCAGCCGGGTGCGACGCTCCTCGGGGCCGGGCGCGGTGGCGGTCGCCACGCGGGGGAGCAGCAGCATCGGCCCCGCGCCGAGCACCACCATCGCCCAGACCGCGGCCTGCGGCGACCAGCTGCCGAGCGCCGCGGCGAGCACCGGGGAGCTCACGAAGGTGACCTCGTTGAGGGTCGCGGCGACGCCCAGGGCGCGCGGCAGGCGGCCGACGGGCACGAGGTGGTTCAGCACGGCGCGCAGGTTCCCGTAGGCGGCGCCGTTGACCAGTCCGGCGAGGGCCGCCCCGGCCACGACCAGCGGGAAGGGGGCGCCCAGCCCTGCGAGGACGGCGATCCCCACCAGGGCGAGGGTGCGCAGGCCGATGAGCACCCGCAGGAAGGGGATCGGCGGGAAGCGGCGCCCCAGGCGGGTGATCGGCAGGGCGCCGAGCACCTGCGCGATCGTCATCGCGAGCATCATCGCCGCGCCGCTCGAGGCATCGCCGGTCAGCGGCAGGGCGATGAGGGAGAAGGCGATCGGCGCCGCGGCCTGCGGCATCGCGAAGGTGCCGTAGGAGCCGAACCAGCGCAGCAGGGCCCTGTCAGGTCGGGCGAGTGCGGTGCGTCCAGCCATGGGGACCTCCTTCAAGGCGGGGGCGATGTCTCCACTGCGCAACATAGTGCGCACTCGATGGGTTGCGCAATATAGTTCCCATCACCTGCCGCTAGGCTTCGACCCACGCACTGGGAGGAGACCGGCATGAGCGGTGGGATGCGCCCTGCGGTGGTCGAGCAGCTCGGCGACCGCATCCGGGCCGCGAGGCAGGAGCAGGACCTCAGCGTCGGCGCGCTCGCCGAGCTCAGCGAGGTCTCGCGCCGCATGCTCACCCAGATCGAGCTCGGCCAGGCGAACCCCTCCGTCGCGACCCTCGACCGTGTCGCGGCGGGACTGGGCACCACCTTCGCCGCCCTCATGGGTGTGGGGGCCGACGACGCCCCGGACGGCGTGGAGATCTGGTCGACCGACGGCGGCAGCTGGGCCGTGCTGCTGGACGCGGTGGACACCGAGGCCGTCTCCGTGGAGACCTGGAAGTGGAAGCTGCTGGGGGAGGACGTCTACGAGGGCGGGGCCGGAGTGCCGATCCCCGGGATCATGCTCCACGTCATCGAGGGCGCGCTCGAGATCGTCACCGACTCGGGGGTGCAGGTGATCGAGGCCGGCGGCTCCGGCCGCACCGTCACCGCAGGGGGCTACTCGTACCGCGCCCGCGAGGGCCAGGCGGCCGTGTTCTTCTCCGTCGCGCTGCTCTCGCGCTCCGCCGCCCCCTCGACACGGACGGTGTGAGCGGCAAGGCTGAGGCCATGACCGGCACCCACCGCCTCATCGAGGTGACCTCCGCACCGCTGCGCAGCCGATACCCGCGCACCATCGGCCGCAACGCCCGCCTCGGCGCCCACGGCGACGGCCCCACCGCGCTCGCCGTGAGCGTCCGCACCGACTCGGGCGCGACGGGCTGGGGCATGTACGAGGGGCCCGAGCCCGATCTGCAGGCCTGCGTGGGCCGCCCGCTCGAGGAGATCTTCGACGCCGGGTCCGGGGTGCTCGACCCCGCCGCGCTGCCGCTCGACGTCGCGCTGCACGACCTCGCCGGCCACCTCCTGGACCAGCCCGTCCATCAGATGCTCGGCGATCACGGACCTGCCGAGGTGGCCTGCTACTCCGGCGCGATCTACTTCGACGACCTCGATCCGGACGATGCGCCGCGCGGGATCGAGGGCGTGCTCTCCGCCTGCGAGGCCGACCGCCGCGCCGGCTACCGCGGCCTGAAGCTCAAGATCGGTCGCGGCAACCGCTGGATGGCGCCCGAGGAGGGCTTCGCCCGCGACCTCGAGGTGGTCCGCGCCGTGCGGGAGGCGCACCCGGACCTGCGCCTCCTGGTCGACATGAACGACGGCTACACCCCGGAGCGGACCGTGCGCTTCCTCGAGGAGACCGCGGACTGCGACCTGTTCTGGATCGAGGAGCCCTTCGCCGAGCAGGCCGACGGCCTGCGCCGCGTGCGCGAGCACCTGCTGGCGGCGGGCTCCGGGGTGCTGGTGGCCGATGGGGAGTTCGACCCCGACGCGGACGCGGTGCTCGAGCTCGCCGCTGAGGGCCTGCTCGACGTGCTGCTCATGGATGTGCTCTCCTTCGGCTTCACCGCCTGGCGGCAGCTGATGCCCCGGGTGCGGGAGCTCGGGGTGCTCGCCTCCCCGCACGCCTGGGGCCATCCGCTGAAGACCCTCTACGCCGCCCAGCTCGCCGCCGGTCTCGGCGGCGTCCCCGTGGTCGAGGGCGTGCCGGGCACGACCGACGGCGTCGACACCTCCGCCTACCGGCTCGAGGAGGGGAGGCTCGTGCTGCCGAGCAGTCCCGGGTTCGGTCTCGTCCGGCGATAGTGCCGAGACGAGAGGAAGGGTCGACCCATGCCCGTCCGCCTGATCCCCGGCGCCAAGCGCCGCCTGCTCGACGCCCCCCCCCGTCGGCCGCCGAGCCCTGGTACATCAACGACCACACCCTGATCCGTGCGTCCGACGGTCGCTGGCACGTCTTCGGGATCTGGCACCCCGAGCCGGCGGATCCCCTGGATGAGAAGGTCTTCCTCCACGCCTCGGCCGCGGACCTCGACGGCTCGGACTGGACCATCCACGATCCGGTGCTCTCCGCGCGGACCGAGCTCGGCGAGACGCACGTGTGGGCCCCTCACGTGGTCCGGCATCAGGGCCGCTGCTGGATGTTCTACGCCGGCGGCACCGCAGACCACACCGCCTATCGGATGACGGTCGCGACCAGCGATGACCTGTTCGCCTGGACCCCGCACGAGCAGATCCTCTTCGAGGACGGCTTCGACGCGCGCGACCCGATGGTGCTCCACGACGGCGAGCGCTGGCTCCTGTACTACACGCGCAACGCCGCTCCCGAGGGCGGCTTCCACCAGGTGGGTGTCCGCACCAGCGAGGACCTGCTGACCTGGTCCGAGCCGGAGGTCGCGTACCAGTCGACCGTCTCGGGAACCGTCGGCGGTCCCACGGAATCCCCCTTCGTGGTGCGGGCGGGGGAGGGCTGGATCCTCTTCGTCTGCGAATCGACCCAGTACGACCGCACCCTGGCCTACTTCTCGACGGACCCGCGCCGCTTCGAGGACTCCGGCCGGATCGAGGTGGACCTCGACGAGCACTGCGCCGAGATCGTGGGCGACCCGGCGGACGGGCGCGTGCGGATCACCGGCGGCGGCTGGGGCCGCGGCGGGCTCACCATCCGGGAGCTGCAGATCCAGCCCGGCCCCTGAGGGCGCACCGAACCACGGGAAACCCGCGCACGGAGCGCCGACTCCCGGCACACTGTCGGAATGGACCCGCACCCGCCGCTCCGATTCGCCTGGCGCGAGGAGATCATCGACCGCGAGGTCTCCGCGCTGCACGCGGCGGCCTTCGGCGGCGACGGCGGGCTCGAGCCCTGGGCGGAGCGGCTCGAGCACTACTCCCTCGGCTGGGTCACCGCCCGCCGCGGCGAGGAGCTGGTGGGCTTCTGCAACGTCATCACCGACGGCGGGCGCCACGCCTTCCTGCTGGACGTCATCGTCGGCCCCGGCCACCAGGGCACGGGCATCGGCCGCTCCCTGGTGCTCCACGCGATCGAGCGGTGCCGGGCCAGCCACGTCGAGTGGCTGCACGTCGACTTCGAGGCCGACCTCGGCGACTTCTACATGGCCGATGGCCTCTTCCGGCGCACCACCGCGGGAATCCTGAGGATATGAGCGATCCGCCGGGTCTACTTCAGCCCGGAGGTCTTGATCGAGGCGACGATCTGCTTCTGGAAGACGAAGAAGATCGCGAGCGTCGGCAGAGCCGCGACGGTCGAGGCCGCCAGGATGTAGTTCCAGTCCGCCGCGTACTGCTGCTGGAAGCTCTGGATGCCGAGCTGGACCACCCGCAGCCGGGGATCCGACGTGACCGTCATCGGCCAGACGAACGAGTTCCAGTTCGCGAGGAAGAAGAACACCGCCAGCGCTGACAGGATGGGCCGGGACAGCGGCAGGACGATCCGCCAGTAGATGGTCCAGTACGACGCCCCGTCCACGAGGGCGGCCTCCTCCAGCTCGTCCGGCAGCGAGATGTAGAACTGCCGCAGCAGGAAGATCCCGAAGGCGTTGAAGATCGCGGGGACGATGAGGCCCGCGTAGTTGTCCACCATTCCCAGAGTGCGCACGATGATGAAGGTCGGGATGATGGTCACTGGAGCGCTGACCAGCATCGTCGCGAAGATCGCGAGGAAGATCCGCTCGCGGCCCGGGAAGTCCAGCCGCGCCAGCGCGTAGGCCGCCATCGAGTGGAACCACAGCGCGAGCACGGTGATGGCGCTCGAGATGAAGAAGCTGTTGAACAGGTAGCGGGCGAAGGGGACCTGGGAGAACACGTACACGTAGTTCTCGAAGGTCACCGTCGACGGGATGAGCGACGGCGAGTTGACCTCCTCCGGAGTCTTCACCGAGCCCATCACCATCCAGACCAGCGGGAAGACGGTCAGCAGAGCCAGCACCACCCCGATGGCGAGGAGCCCCCAGCGGCCGGGGCGCCGCCGTCGCCGGGGGCGAAGCTGGGAGGACCCGGCGCCGGTGGTCGGCGCAAGAGCAGTGGTGTCAGTCGTCATGGGTGAACCGTCCTCCTCGGGTCACGACGAACATCGCCGCGGAGATGATCAGCAGCACCGCCACCAGGACGGAGCCGATGGCGGCCGCGTAGCCCAGATCGCCGAACAGGAAGGCCTGCTGGTAGATGTAGAAGATCAGCAGCGACGTGGAGTTCGCCGGACCGCCGTTGGTCAGGACGAAGATCATGTCCAGGCCGCCGGTGACCACCGCGACCATCGAGGTCAGAAGCACGAAGAAGCTGGTCGGCGCCAGCAGCGGGAGCGTGATCCGGCGGAACCTGGCCCAGGGGCGGGCCCCGTCGATCCGGGCCGCCTCATACAGCTCGCCGGGGATGTCCTGCAGCCCGGCCAGGAAGATGATCATGTAATAGCCCATCTGCAGCCAGATCGTCACGACGATCACCGTGCCGAGGGCGAAACGGGGGTCGCCGAGGAACGAGATGCCGTCCAGCCGGATCCAGGCCAGCGCCGCCGCGACCACGCCGGTGCGGTCGGTGAGCATGAACTGCCAGACCATCGAGACGACGACGATCGAGACCACGTAGGGCATGAACAGGGCGCTGCGGATCCAGCCGACGGTGGGGAACTTCTGCTGCACGAGCAGCGCGAGGCCCAGGCCGGTGACGAAGATGAGCGGGACGAGCACGACGAGGTAGATGAGGGTGACGCGAGCGCTGTTCCAGAACTGGGGGTCCTGGGCCATGCGCACGTAGTTGTCGACGCCGATGAAGTCGACGTTGCCGAATCCGTCGATCCAGAAGAACCCGAGGACCACGGACAGCAGCATCGGCAGTGCGACGAAGACGATCAGCCCGAGCGCGTCCGGGGCCAGGAACAGCAGCGCCGCTCGGGTCTCCCGCTGTCGTCGGCCGAGGGGCTGCGGGCGGGTCGGCTCGGACCTCTCGGTCGCCGGTCGTGGTGCGGTCGTCGTGGCCTGAGTGCTCATATCAGGCTCCCTCCTCGATAGGTCTCCAGGTATCCCTCGAGCGAAGCCTGCGCGCGCTCCGCCTCCTCGGCGGGGTCCGCACCGGCCAGCTGGACGGCCTGCAGGGCATCGGAGACCGCCTTGTAGACCACCGGCGGGAAGCGCGGCTCGGCGCGACCGGTGGGGAGGATGTCCTCCCTGAACACCCGGTACCGTTCGTCGTCGAAGGCGTTCTCCGCATCGAGGGCGGCGTCGACGGAGGCCCTGGCGGGCATGTTGCCCTTGATCGTGGGGCTGTTCCACGCCGCGTTGTGCGCGATGGACTGCTCGTCCATGCTGCCCAGGACGCTGACGACGAACCTCGCCGCCGCCTCCGGATCGCGCCCGCGAGCATTGACGCACCACGCCCATCCGCCGAGCGCGGTGACCTTCTCGCCGCCCGGGGGTGGCGGGAGCGGCATCACGCCGAAGCTCTTGTCCGGGGCGTTGAGCAGCAGGTTCTGGACGTCCCAGACCCCCGTCTGCCAGAAGGCGGCGAACTGGGAGGAGAACGCCCCGACGATGTCGCCGTTGGCGGGTCGCGTGCGCGGCGTCGCGCCGCTGGCGATGGCGCGGCCGTACAGGTCCAGGGCTGCCCGCGGACCGTCGGCGTCGAAGATCGGAGCCTGCGACCCGGGGTCGATGACGTCACCGCCGGTCTGCCAGAGCCATGGGTAGAAGGTGAAGTTCTGGTAGTAGCCGGGATCGACGTCCAGCACCAGGCCGGTCTGGTTCCCCGTGCTGAGCCGGGCTCCCAGATCCAGGAGCTGCTCCCAGTCCGCAGGGAGATCTCCTTGGGAGATGCCGGCGGACTCCAGGAGATCCGGATCGTAGAACAGCGCCAGGGGCTCCTGTTCCATGGGGAGGCCGTAGATCCCGTCGCCGTTCCGTCGGGTCGCCAGCGCCTGCGGGAAGTAGTCGTCGATCGCCTCCTGCTCCATGTGAGGGGCGAGGTCCTGGAGCACTCCGCCGTTGGCATAGCGCAGGTAGTCGCCGGGGGAGATGAGGAAGATGTCCGGTCCATCGCCGGAGGCGAAGGCGACCGGCATGCGCTGGTTCATCTGGTCGCCCGTCATGTACACGGGTTCGATCTGGCGCGGGTTCGCGGAGTTCCACCGCCGGATCGCGGTCGCGAACCAGTCGGACTGGGCCACGAGGTTCGGGTCCTGCTGGGGCGCCGGGCTGTAGAAGTTCCAGAAGCTGAGCGGGGCGTCGTCGCCCGAACCTGTGCCGCAGGAGCTCAGCAGCCCGGTGCCGACGGCGGCCGCGGAACCTCCGAGCAGCCGGCGTCTGGACAACCCGGGGGAGTGGTGGGGATGGTGGGGTCGGAGCCGCACGGCGGAGCCTCCTGAGGGGACACGTCGATGTGTGAACGAACGGAGTAATCGTTTCCTCGGAACCGTAGGCGGTGCGCTGCAGTCCGTCAACGGGGTTCGGGAAGTCTTTGTCGGCTTCTCCCGAAAATGCTTGTCAGGGGTAATTGACGATAGAGGTGGGCGGCCCTATCGTCTGAGTAAACGTTTTCGCACCGTGGCGAACTCCGGACGTGCCGACCGTGCCGTCCACGCCGGTTCCCCACCATGACTCCAGGGAGTGCCCCGTGAACCGACCTGTCAGCCTGCCGCGTGCCCACGCCGGCCTCGCCGCGCTCCGCCCGGTGCAGACCCGCTCCATCAGTCCCGAGAACTTCGACGGCTCGGTCTCCGGCGGCGGCCGCGCCACCGAGGGCACCGGGGCCCGCGAGGCCCGCGATCTCGGCCAGGGCTGGAAGGTCTCGCCGAGCGTCGACGTGAAGGCGGGGGAGACCTTCACCCTCGCCGACATCGACAGCGCGGGAGTGATCACCCACGTGTGGATCACCACCCATACCGACCACTGGCGTCAGCTGGTGCTGCGCGCCTACTGGGACGGGGCGGAGGAGCCGGCGGTCGAGGTGCCCTACGGCGACTTCTTCGCGAACGGCTGGGGTGTGTTCGCCCAGGTGACCTCCCAGATGGTCGCCGCGAACCCGCACGGCGGCTTCAACTCCTACTGGCCGATGCCCTTCCGCGAAGGGGCCCGCCTCACCCTCGAGAACACCTCCGATCAGGACGCCCGCGTCTACTACCAGGTGACCTACGAGCTGGGCGGCGACCACAGCGAGGACGCCTACTTCCACGCCCAGTGGCGTCGGTCGAACCCGCTGGACGAGGCGACGCCGCACGTGCTCCTCGACGGGATCGAGGGGCAGGGGCAGTACGTCGGCACCTACCTGGCCTGGGGAGTGAACTCCAACGGCTGGTGGGGCGAGGGCGAGATCAAGTTCTACATGGACGAGGACCAGCCCGAGGGCGGGTTCCCCACCATCGCCGGGACCGGGACCGAGGACTACTTCGGCGGCGCCTGGAACTTCGACGTCCCCGGAGAGGGGTACACCGCCTTCTCCACGCCGTACCTCGGCATGCCGCAGGTGATCCGGCCCGACGGGCTGTACGTCTCCCAGCAGCGCTTCGGGATGTACCGCTGGCACGTGGCCGATCCGATCCACTTCAGCACCGGCCTGCCCCGCGTCGACATCCAGGCGCTGGGGTGGAGGAGCGCGGGGCGGTACCTGCTGCTGCGCGACGACATCGCCTCGACCGCGATGTTCTACCTCGATCGCCCCACGGCGGCGCGGCCCCCCGCGCCCACCTTCGACGCGATGGAGATCCATCTCGGCCGCGGAGCCGGCCCGCACAGCCCCGCCGGCCCCGCCCGCGCCTGACCCGAGCACGCCACGACCAGGGAGCACCCCGATGACCATCACCTACCGGCTGCCCGACGTCCGCGAGCAGCTCCCGGCCCCGGAGCGGACCGCCTTCCTCATCCCCAGCGGTGACCTGCGCGAGAGCGCCAACGTCCCCGCCTGGCCGTACCAGCAGGAGCTCGAGCGGATCGTCGGCGAGGTCGTCGGCGCGGCCGGGTGGAGCGTGCGGCGCGCCTTCGACGAGGACGCCGAGCGCGGGCACGGCTTCATCCGCTCCCAGCGGATGGGCATCGAGGTGTTCAAGGAGATCCCGCCCGAGGCCCCGCTGATCGTGGCCACCGCGAACTGGCAGTACAGCCACCACGTACTAGCCGGGCTGCGCACCCATCGCGGACCGATCCTCACCCTGGCGAACTTCGCCCCCGAATGGCCGGGCCTGGTGGGCCTGCTGAACCTCAACGGCGGGCTGACGAAGATGGGCCGCGAGTACTCCACGCTGTGGACCGTGGACGGCACCGACCAGTGGTTCCGCGACGGGATCGCCACCTGGCTCGGAACCGGCGCCGTCGAGCACGACGACGCCCACGTGCGCGCGCTCCCGTCCCTGCCCAGCACCGCCGAGGTCGAGCTGGGCCATGCGCTCGCCGACCAGCTCATGGCGGACAAGGCCATCATCGGCGTGTTCGACGAGGGCTGCATGGGCATGTACAACGCGATCATCGACGACGAGATGCTCAACCCTCTGGGCATCTACAAGGAGCGGCTCTCCCAGTCCGCGCTGTGGGCGGAGATGCAGGAGGTCGACGACGAGGAGGCCGACGCCGTCGGCGCCTGGCTGCGGGAGGCCGGGATGACCTTCCGGCTCGGCACCGACGAGGCCACCGAGCTCACCGAGACCCAGCTGCGGTGGCAGTACAAGATGTACGTCGCCGCCCTGCGGATCAGCGACGACTACGGACTGGACGCCGTGGGCATCCAGTACCAGCAGGGCCTGAAGGACGTGTGCCCCGCCTCCGACCTGGTCGAGGGCCTGCTCAACAACGTGCAGCGACCGCCGGTCACCAGCCGCGACGGCTCCCGCGTGCTCTGGGAGGACCACGCGCTGCCGAACTTCAACGAGGTCGACGAGGGCGTCGCGGTCGACGCCCTGGTCACCCACCGGGTCTGGGACGCGATGGGCATGGACCCCGCCACCACGCTGCACGACGTGCGCTGGGGCGAGGAGTTCGAGGGGACGTACGTCTGGGTCTACGAGATCTCCGGCTCGGTGCCGCCCAGCCACTTCGCCGACGGCTACGCCGACGCCGAGGGATGGCGGCAGGGCCCCGAGTTCTTCCCGGCCGGCGGCTCGACCATCAACGGCGTCTCCAAGCCCGGCGAGATCGTCTGGTCCCGCGTCTACGTGCAGGACGGCTCGCTGCACGTGGACCTGGGCCGCGGCAGCGTCGTCGAGCTGCCCGAGGAGGAGACCCGTCGGCGCAAGGAGGCGACCAACCCCGAATGGCCGATCGCCCACGTGGTCCTGCACGGCGTGAGCCGTGACCAGTTCATGGGCAGGCACAAGGCCAACCATGCCCAGCTCGTCTACGCTGACGACTCCGACGCGGCCGACCGGGCGCTGACCGCGAAGGCCGCGCTGTTCCACCGCCTCGGGGTGGGCGTCCACCTGTGCGGCGATGCGACGATCGTCGGATCCTGAGCGGAGCAGGTCCACAGAGCGGAACGAGGGGCAGCCCATGGTGTCAGCACGGCCCACGATCATGGACGTCGCCCGCACGGCCGGCGTCTCCTCGGCGACGGTCTCCCGCGTCATCAACGGCGCGACCACCGTCGACAAGGAGCTCAGCCGACGGGTGCAGGCCGCGGTCCGGTCCACGGGCTACGTGCCCAACGCCCTGGGCCGCTCGCTGCGCCGCGGCGGCACCTCCCAGATCGCGGTGGTCGCCCCGGACGCGGAGAACCCGTACTTCACCCAGATCATCAGCGAGGTGGAGCGGATCGCCCGCGACCAGAACCACTCGGTGACGGTCGCCCACACCGAGGACGATCTCGCCGTCGAGCAGGCGTGTTTCGCGCAGCTGGTCAGCCGTCGCGTCTCCGGGGTGCTGCTGGTCCCGGTGGACGGCGTCCGCACCGATCTGCGACCGCTCACCGATGCCGGGATCCCGGTGGTGCTGGTGGACCGCGGCATCGACGGCGCCGACACCGACGTGGTCGCCACCGACAACCTCGACGCGGGTCGCCAGGCGGCCCGCCACCTGCACGAGCGAGGCTTCCGCGCCCCGGTGGTGATCGCCGGGCCGGCCGCGCTGCGCACCACCGAGGACCGCGCCGACGGCTTTCTCGCCGCCTGGCGCGACCTCGGGGTCGAGACCGGTCCCACGGCCCTCCGGCGCGGCGACCTGCACCTCGAGTCCGGCCGCGCCGTCATGGAGGAGCTGCTGGCCGAGGGCCTTGCCGACTGCGTCTACGTCACCAACAACCGCATGTCCGCCGGGGCCTTCGAGGCGATCCGCGGCGTCGAGGGGGCACCCGCGCTGCTCGCCACCGACGACGACCTGTGGACCCGACTGGTCACCCCGTCGGTCTCCGTCATCCATCAGGCGGTGCGCGCCACCAGCCGGGCCGCCGCCCGCAAGCTCGCCCAGCGGATGGCCAGCCCCGACGAGGAGCCCTCGATCACCCTGCTGCGCTCCCGCATCATCGAACGGGAGTCGACCCGGCCCGCAGGGGACCCGGCCCCATGACCCACCGCCTCACCTGGGCCGACCTGCCCACTTCGGTGCATCGACGTCTCGAGCTGCTGCTCGGCGGTCCGGTCACCCGCCTCCGCTCGTGCAGCGGCGGCTTCTCCCGCAGCTCCGCGGAGATCATCGAGGCCGCCTCGGGCCGCGCCCTTTTCGTCAAGGCGGTGCGGAAGCAGGACAACCCCGGAGCGATGCAGCTGAACCGGTCCGAGGCCGCGGCGCTCGCCCGCATCCCGTCGGCCGCCCCGGTGCCCGCCCTCGTCGACGCCTTCCCCAACGGGGACTGGTTCGTGCTGGTCACCGAGGTGGGCCGGGGCGCGATGCCGGAGGAGCCGTGGACCGCGGGCGACCTCTCGGCGGTGCTCGCCGCGCTCGACGAGCTCCAGGCCTCCGCCACGCCGTGCCCGGTGCCCGATCTGCCCGGCGTGACGGACACCCTCGGCGAGGACATGCTGGGCTTCGACCGCATCGCCGCCGATCCGCCGGCGGACCTCGACCCCTGGATCGCCGCGCATCTCGACGCGCTGCGGGCCGCCGCCCGGCGGGGCATCGATGCTCTCGACGGCGACACCCTGTGCCACTCCGACCTGCGCGCGGACAACATCCTCCTCGCCGACGACGGCAGGGTCAGCCTCGTCGACTGGGCATGGGCCTCCCGCGGCAGCCGCACCGCCGACGCCCTGCAGCTGCTCTCCTCGATCGAGGACCCCGACGGAGCGCTCGAGGTGGACCGGCACGTGGACGAGCTCCTGGTGCGCCACGGGAGGCCGCTCGGCGAGGGCACGGACGTGCTCGCCGGGATCCTCGCCTTCTTCGCCGACGCGGCCCGGCACCCGCACGTCCCGGCGATGCCGCTGCTCGGCGAGCACCGTCGGCGTCGGCGCGACGCGCTCCTGACGCTGGTGCGTCGGCGCTGGGAGCGCACCATCGCGGCCTGACCGGGCCCCGCTGAGACGCCTGGTCACGAACAGGTCACGGCCCCTCCTGGCCGCGCGCGGACCGGAACCCGCCGCCTACGGTGCGGCTGTCCCCGGGCAGATCCTCCTCACACTGCCCTCCCGTGATCGGAGCTGTGATGAGCGTAGAGACCAGACCTGCCCCGGACGGCGCCGGACCCTCCGCCGACGCCCAGGCCGCGACCCGCGAGAGCCTCGAGGACTACACCCTCCGCTTCGCCCCGCGGTCCTACCGCCGGTGGACCCCGGCGGTCGTGGCGACGAGCGCCCTCGGCGGCATCGCCTACCTCGCGGACTTCTCGATCGGCGCGAACATCGCGCTCACCCACGGCACCCTCAACGGGATCATCGGGATCCTGGTCGCGGCGACGATCATCTTCCTCTCGGGCTTCCCCCTGGCCTACTACGCCGCCCGCTACAACCTCGACCTCGACCTCATCACGCGCGGCTCCGGCTTCGGCTACTACGGCTCGGTGATCACCAACGTCATCTTCGCGTCGTTCACCTTCATCTTCTTCGCCCTCGAGGGCTCGATCATGGCCCAGGGCCTCTTCCTGGGCCTGGGGATCCCGCGCTGGATCGGCTACCTCGTCTCCACGCTGATGATCTTCCCGCTGGTCATCTACGGCATGAAGACCCTTGCGAAGCTGCAGGTCGCCACCACCCCGGTGTGGCTGATCCTCATGGTCATCCCCGTGGCCTATCTCGTCATCTCCCACCCCGACTCGGTGCAGACCTTCCTCTCCCACACCGGGGACAGCGGCGCCGGGGTGAACCTGGCCTCCGCGATGCTCGCGGCCGGCGTCTGCCTCTCGCTCATCGCCCAGATCGCCGAGCAGATCGACTACCTGCGGTTCATGCCGCCCCGCACCGACGCGAACCGCCGCTCCTGGTGGGCCGCCACGATCCTGGGCGGCCCGGGCTGGGTCATCTTCGGCGCGATCAAGCAGATCCTCGGCATGTTCCTGGCCGTGTACCTGGTGGCCAACGTCCCCGGCGCCCGCGAGTTCGCCAACGAGCCGGTGCAGCAGTTCCTGGTCACCTACGAGCAGCTGATGCCGGGCTGGCTCGCGCTGATCCTCGCCGTGGTCCTGGTGGTCATCTCCCAGGTCAAGATCAACGTCACCAACGCCTACTCCGGGTCGCTGGCCTGGACGAACTCCTACACCCGCGTGACCCGCCGCTACCCCGGCCGCCTGGTGTTCCTCGCCGTGAACCTGGGCATCGCCCTGGTGCTCATGGAGGCGAACATGTTCGACTTCCTCAACGGCATCCTCAGCTTCTACGCGAATCTCGCGATGTCCTGGATCTGCGTGGTCGCCACCGACATCGTGATCAACAAGCACGTGCTGAAGCTGTCCCCGGTGCGCCCCGAGTTCCGCCGCGGCATGCTCTACGACTGGAACCCCGTCGGCATCGTGTCCCTGGCCCTGGCCGGCGGCTTCTCGATCGCGATCTTCTTCGGCGCCTTCGGGGCCGCGGCCCAGCCCTTCTCGCCGCTGTTCGCCGTCGGCATCGCCGTGCTCGCCACCCCGCTGATGGCCGTCCTCACCCAGGGCCGCTACTACCTGCGCCGCACCGACGACGGCATCGACCTGCCGATGTTCGACGAGCACGGCAACCCCTCGGGCGAGACCCTCGAGTGCGCCGTCACCGGGATGGAGTTCGAGCGTCCGGACATGATCGCCTCCGCGGTCCCCGGCCCCGACGGCGAGAAGATCTACCTCAGCTCGCTGGCCCTGACCACCGACCGCACCGGGCAGCACGTGCTGCCCAAGGAGTAGCCGCCATGCGCTTCACCCCGGCAGATTCCGAGAAGCTCATGCTGTCGGTCGCGGGGATGGTGGCCCGCGACCGCCTGGACCGCGGCGTGCTGCTGAACCATCCCGAGGCCGTGGCCCTGCTGAGCACCTGGGTGATCGAGCGGGCGCGGGACGGCCGCGGCGTCGAGGAGCTCATGGTCATGGGCCGTGAGGTGCTCGCCCGGACCCAGGTGATGGAGGGCGTGGCGGAAATGCTCACCGACGTGCAGGTCGAGGCCACCTTCCCCGACGGTCGCAAGCTCGTCACCCTGCATCACCCGATCGACTGAGGACACTGCGCATGGACCCCATCACCGACCGGCCGGGCCCCGGCGCGCTCCGCGTGCGCCCCGGGATGCGCGAGCTGAACCGTCGCGAGCGCGCCGAGGACTCCGCCGAGCTGGTCCTCGAGAACACCGGCGACCGCCCGATCCAGATCGGCTCGCACCTGCACCTGCCGGATGCGAACACGGCCCTGGCCATGGATCGGGAGGCCGCCCGCGGCTTCCGCCTCGACATCCCCGCGGGCACCTCGCTGCGGTTCGAGCCGGGCGCCTCGCGCCGCGTCGCGGTGGTGCGCCTGGGCGGTACCGGGCGGGTGCCGGGGCTGCAGGTCCGGTCCACGGCCGACGACGGGGGAGTGCGCTGATGGTGCGCATCAGCGCCGAGCGCTACGCCGCGCTCTACGGACCCACCACGGGCGACCAGCTGCGCCTGGGCGACACCGACCTCTGGATCGAGGTCGAGGAGGATCGCACCGACGGCGGCGAGGAGTCCGTGTTCGGCGGCGGCAAATCGATCCGCGAGTCCATGGGGCAGGGCACCACCACCCGCGCCGAGGGCGCCCCGGACACCGTGATCACCAACGCGATCATCCTGGACTGGTGGGGCGTGGTCCGGGCCGACGTCGGGCTGCGCGACGGCAGGATCGTCGCGCTCGGCAAGTCCGGGAACCCCGACATCTCCGACGGCATCCACCCCGCGCTGCGCATCGGGCCCTCCACGGACGTGATCTCCGGGGAGGGGAAGATCCTCACCGCGGGCGCCTTCGACACCCACGTCCACCTGCTCTCGCCCTCGCAGATCCACGAGGCGCTGGCCACCGGCATCACCACCATCGGCGGCGGCGGGACCGGCCCGTCGGAGGGCAGCCGCGCCACCACCGTCACCCCCGGCGCCTGGCACCTGGGCCGGATGCATCAGGCCCTGGACCGCCTGCCCGTGAACGTGCTGCTCCTGGGCAAGGGCAACACCGTCTCCGCCGAGGCGCTGGCCGAGCAGGCCCTCGCCGGCGCCGCCGGGTACAAGGTCCACGAGGACTGGGGCGCGACCCCGGCCGCGATCGACGCCTCGCTGCGCGCCGCCGGCGAGCACGGCCTGCAGGTGGCCCTGCACTCGGACTCGCTGAACGAGTCCGGCTTCGTGCAGTCCACGATCGCCGCGATGGACGGCCGCACCCTCCACGCCTTCCACATCGAGGGCGCGGGAGGCGGGCACGCCCCCGACATCCTCGAGATCGCCTCCCTGCCCCATGTGCTGCCCGGATCGACCAACCCGACCCTCCCGCACACCGTCAACACCGTGGCCGAGCATCTCGACATGCTGATGGTCTGCCACCACCTCAAGCCCTCCGTGCCCGAGGACCTCGCCTTCGCCGAGTCCCGGATACGCGCCTCGACCATCGCCGCCGAGGACCTCCTGCACGACATGGGCGCCCTGTCGATCACGTCCTCCGACGCACAGGCGATGGGCAGGATCGGCGAGGTCATCACCCGCACCTGGCAGGTCGCGCACGTCATGAAGGACCGCGTCGGCTCCCTCGGCGACACCATGCCGGCGGACAACGAACGGGCCCGCCGCTACGTCGCGAAGTACACGATCAACCCCGCGATCGCCCACGGCGTCGACGCCCACATCGGCTCCGTCGAGGAGGGCAAGCTCGCCGACCTGGTGCTCTGGGACCCGCGCTTCTTCGGTGTGCGACCCGCGCTGGTGCTCAAGGGCGGCGTGATCGCGTGGGCGGCGCTCGGGGACCCGAACGCCTCGATCCCCACCCCGCAGCCGGTGCTGATGCGCCCCGCCTTCGGGGACGCGATCGGGGACGCGCTCTCGGTCTCCTTCGTGGCCCCCTCCGCGGTCGAGGACGGTCTGCGCGATCGCCTGGGCCTGTCCCGGGAGCTGCTGCCGGTGGCCCCGACCCGCGACGTCACCAAGGCGGACCTCCGCCTCAACGACGCGCTGCCCCGGATCGACATCCGCCCGGACACCTTCGAGATCCGGATCGACGGGGAGCTCGTCGAACCGGCACCCGCCAGCTCGCTGCCGCTGGCCCAGCTCTACCAGATGTTCTGAGCCCGATGACTGCCTCAGCGTCGCTCACGGTCGCCCTGCTGCTCGCGGACTCCCGCCTGCCCGCCGGCGCGCACGTCTCCTCGAACGCCCTCGAGGCGGCGCTGCGCGACGGGCTGGCCCCGACTGACGTGGCCGGGTACGTCGCCTCCCGGATCCGCACGGTGGTCCTGGTGGAGGCCGGGACCGCGGTCGTCGCCCGAGCCCTCGGGCCCGCCTCGGACCTGGATCGCCTGCGCGCCGAATGGGCGGCCCGCACCCCGAGCCGCGCCCAGCGCGAGGTCGCCGGCGCCCTCGGGGACGGGCTGCGCCGCGCGGCCGACGTGCTGTGGCCCGGCGCGGTCCCGGTGCCCGACCGGCGGGACAGCTCCTGGCCCCGGCCGATCGTGCTGGGCCTCGTCGCCGCGGCCGCAGGACTCGAGGCCGAGGACCTGGTGCGCCTGATCGCCTACGACGACGCGCAGACCATCGCCTCCGCCCTCCTCAAGCTCGAGCCGGGCGACCCCCGCGCCGCGGCCGCCCTCGTGCTCGAGGCCTGCGCGCTCCTGGAACCCCGCGTGGCGGAGCTCGCCGCGCTGACCGACCCCACGCACATCCCGTGCGCGGGGGCACCCCTGACCGAGGGCTGGTCCGAGGCCCAGTCCGCACTGCCGAGGAGGCTCTTCCGTGCCTGAGAACACCCACCGATCCCCGAACCGCTCGCTCCGGCTGGGGGTCGCCGGCCCCGTCGGCACCGGCAAGAGCTCGCTCATCGCGACGATCTGCCGCGCCCTGGCCGGCGAGATCCGCATCGGCGTGATCACCAACGACATCTACACCGACGAGGACGCCCGCTTCCTGCGCTCCGCCGGGGTGCTCGAGCCCGAGCGCATCCGCGCCGTCGAGACCGGCGCCTGCCCCCACACCGCGATCCGCGACGACGTCACCGCGAACCTCGCCGCCGTCGAGGACCTCGAGGCGGACTTCGACCCGCTGGACCTGGTGCTCGTCGAGTCCGGCGGCGACAACCTCACCGCGACCTTCTCCCCGGCGCTGGTCGACGCGCAGATCTTCGTGCTCGACGTCGCCGGCGGCGGCGACGTGGCCCGCAAGGGCGGCCCGGGGATCGGCCGCGCCGACCTGCTGGTGGTGAACAAGGTCGACCTCGCCCCGCACGTGGGGGTCGACGTGGAGCTGATGCTCGCCGACGCGACCGCGGCACGCGAGGGCGGGCCGGTGCTCGGGGTCTCCCGTCACCAGGAGGACACCGTCGCGGCCCTGCGCGCCTGGGTGCTGGAGCTGCTCGCCGCCCACACCGCGGGCACCCACGCCCCGCAGGACCCCGGGCCGATGGCGCCGCACTTCCACGCCGAGGACGAGCACTCCCACGATCACGAGCACCCCCACGAGCACGCCCACGCCGGATGACACGGATCGTGCTCGAGCAGGCCGACGGACCGGTGCGCCTGCGCCTCGTCCCCGGCCTGCTCCAGCCGCGGCTCGTCTCCCGGACCCGGACCGGCGCCCGGGTGGCGCTGGTCGCCGCCGGGGCCACGCTGCTGGGCGGTGACGAGGTCTCCGTCGACGTGCACGTGGGCACCGACTGCACGCTCGAGATCGAGGACGTCGGCGGCACGGTCGCCTATGAGAGCACCGGGGCGCCCAGCCGGTTCGACGTCTCGATCCACCTGGAAGAAGGGGCCCGCCTGGTGTGGAGGGCCCACCCCTTCGTGGTGACCGACGGGGCCGACGTGCGCCGACGGACCACGATCACCCTCGGCCCCGGAGCCGATCTGCTCCTGCGCGAGACCCTCGTGCTGGGACGCACGGGGGAGTGCGGCGGCCACCTCGCCAGCGCCCTCGAGGCGCGCGACGCGGACGGCGCCCCGCTCCTGCTCGAGCACCTGGACCTCGACGGCGCCGCTCCGCGCCACGGGGTGCTCGGCCCCCACCGGGTGCTCGACACCGCGGTGCTGCTCGGCCGTCGGCCCCCGGAGAGCACCGGTCCGCGCGTGCTCCACCTCGAGGCCCCCGGCGCCCTGGGCCGCACCCTCGGCGCGAGCACCCACGGCACCGGCGTCGAGGAGCTGATGGAGGCGTGGGCCGATGGGGTCGTCCCCTCGTAGCCCGCGCCGCAGCGGTCAGGACATCCCGTCGAGCGAGCGCCTCGCCTGGAGCGCGAGCCACACCTGGGCCAGGTCGCCGCTCTCGTGGAGGTCGACGTCGAGCAGACCCTCGATGCGGCGGATCCGGTAGTGCACGGTCTGACGGTGGAGCTGCAGCGCCTCCGCCGTCCTCTGCCAGGACCGACGGTGCTCGAGGAACGCCTCGAGGGTCTCCATGAGCGAGCCGTCCTGCTCCGCATCGTGCCGGAGCACCGGGCCGAGCCGATGCTCCACCAGAGCCCGGGCATCCGCCCGGTCCGTCGGCCCGAGATCCGGGCTCATCGAGCCGTAGCGGACGCTCGTGGATCCGCTGCGTCGGGCCATCCCCAGCGCCCAGGCCGCCTCCTGGGCGCACTCGGCATACCGGGAGCCGCGCCGCACCGGGCGGCTGAGACCGGTCCGTCCGGTCCGGCCCAGCGCATCGGTGAGCACCCGGAGGGCATGAGGCCGCTGCGGCAGGATGAGCACGGGCGAGCCGGCGCGCAGGGTCATCGCGTACGGGATCCGCGCCCGCCACAGGCTCACGGGGAGCATGCGCAGCCGCTCCTCGTCCTCGCAGGCCACCGCGGCGACCAGGGAGCGCGCGGGATCCAGCCCGATCTCTCCGAGCTCCCGGGCGGCGCCCTGGCGGCGGGCACCTGCGTCCAGGACCGCCGCGGCGAGCTCGCCGTGGATGCGCTGACGGTTGCCGAGCTCGAGATGCGCCTGGGAGAGCTCGAGCGCCGCCACCGTCGCGGCGTGCTGCAGCAGCAGCGTGTCCGGGGGCGTCTCGGAGCGGCTGATCACGGCGAGCACGGCGGCGGACTGGGTGGGGACGGGGACGATGTGCAGGACCCTTCCCCCGGACAGCGGCGCGAGCCGGTTGCCGGAGGAGAGCAGCCCGACAGGGCCGCGGATCGCGCGGGTCACCTCCTCCGGCGGCTGGTCGTCGTGGGGGAAGTAGGCGCGACCGGAGTGGACGTCGCAGACGTCCACGTCGCTGCCCAGGACGGAGATCAGGGTGCGCCGGGTGTGGGAGCGGTCGATGTCCGTGCCGGGGGTGCGACGGATCGCCTCGTAGAGCCGGGCGGTGCGGCTGATCCGCAGGGACTGCTCGGGCTGGACCGACTCCGCGACGGTGCGCGAGATCGCGGCGAAGGGCATCGGGTAGCGGATCCACAGCACCGGGATGCCGAGGCGGTCCGCGGCATCGTCGAAGTCGCGGGTGAGCGGGGGACAGTACATCTCCTCGCCGATCGCGAGCGCGCCGACGCCCACGTCGGACAGACGGTCGAGCAGCTCGACCTGCTCCGCGGCCCCGGCGGGGAAGCTCATCCCGTTGGTCATCATCAGCTCGCCGTGGGAGAGCCAGCGCCAGGGCTCGGGGAGATCCGTGGTGTGGGTCCAGGTGATCGTGCGGTCCAGCCCGGCCGCACCCGCGTGGAGCCGCAGGGTCAGGTGGGGGATCTCCATCAGCTCGCGCACCGACATGACCATCGTCCGCCGCCTCTCGTCCGCCCGCCCGGGGCTCGGTTGTGCATTCGCACGATATCGGTGCAGCGAACTCATACGGATGCACGGCGCGCTGCGCGCCGCCGGAGGCGCATGATCGATGCATCCAGCCGAGTGCCCCCTCTCACCCGGCTCGTCCCCAGGAGGCTCCGATGACCAGCTCATCAGGCGTGATCGACGATGCGCCGCTCACCTCGTTCCACAAGAAGCTCACCGCCTACTCCTCGGGCGGCCCGCTGATCGACGGCTACGCGATCGCGATGATCGGGTTCACCTACGCCAGCATGGGGACCGCGTTCGAGGTGAGCGCCGCGGACAAGGGGCTCATCGCCGCCGCCGCCCTGGTGGGCATCTTCGTGGGCGGTGCGCTGTTCGGCTGGGTCACCGACAAGGTGGGCCGTCATGCGATGTACATCATCGACCTCCTCGCCCTCGCCCTCTTCTCGGTCCTCACCTTCTGGGCCGGCGACGTGTGGCAGATCGTCCTGCTCCGCTTCGCGATCGGCGTCGCCATCGGGGCGGACTATCCGATCGCCACCTCCCTCCTCGCGGAGTACCTGCCCCGCAGGCATCGCGGCAAGATGCTCGGCGCGACCTTCGTGGTCTGGGCCGTCGGCGCGACGCTGGCCCCGATCGTCGCGATCGCCTGCACGGCGGCCTTCGGGGACGAGGCCTGGCGATGGATGCTCGCGAGCACCGCGGTCTTCGCGATCATCACCCTTCTCTTCCGCCTCGGCACCCCCGAGTCCCCGCGCTGGCTGCTCAGCAAGGGACGGGTCCAGGAGGCCGACGCCGCGATCCGGAAGGTCTACGGGCCGGGATACTCGAGCGCCGACCTCGGCCACGAGGAGAGCGCCGGGAGCGTCTCGCTGGGAACCCTGTTCCGTGCTCCGTACCGGGGCCGGCTGATCTTCGTCTGCCTGTTCTGGATGTGCCAGGTCATTCCGATGCTCTCGATCTACTCGTTCTCCTTCGACGTGCTCGCGACCGTGGGCCTCGAGGGCAACGGCGCCGAGGTGTTCCTGGCCGCGCTGTTCGTCCTCGGAGGCATCCCCGGGCTGCTGCTCGTCGACCGCATCGGTCGCAAGGCCCTCCTGGTCTACTCCTTCGCCGGCATCGCCGTGATCTGGGGGATGGCCGGGCTGGTGCCCGGACTGCCGATGATGGCGATCTTCGTGGCGATCTGCCTGTTCGCCTTCCTGTCGGGCTCCTCGAACTTCCTCGAGGTCGTGGTGCCCAACGAGCTCTTCCCCACCCAGGTGCGGGCCACGGCCGTCGGCATCGGCACCGCCGCGAGCCGCATCGGCGCCGCGATCGCCGTCTACCTCATGCCGCTCCTGCTCGCCCATGGCATCGCGTACGTGCTCCTGGCCGGTGCAGCGGTGAGCGTCGTCGGCCTCATCGTGACCCTGGTCTGGGGCGAGGAGACGGCCGGCCGCGCCCTCCACGAGACGAGCGACGGCGCCGAGTCATCGGCGCCGGCGACGGCCTCCGCCCGTCCTCGTCTCACCTCCACCGAACCCACCCTCTGAGAAGGAGCGCCTCCCATGAGCATCCGAGTCCCCGACCCCGTCGGCCCCGTCGACGGCACGGTCGTCCCCCGCTTCGCCGGCGAGTCGACCTTCGCCAGGATCCCGCGCATCGACCAGGTCGCCGACTACGACATCGCCGTCCTGGGCGTCCCCTTCGACGGCGGCACCTCGTACCGGCCCGGCGCCCGCTTCGGCCCGCTGCAGGTGCGCACCTCCTCCCGCCACCTCCGTCCTGCCTTCCATGTCGAGCTCGATGTGGCCCCCTTCGGCGAGCTCCAGGTGGTCGACGCCGGGGACGTGGCGTGCACCCCGTTCAGCATCACGGACGCGATGGCCCAGGTGGAGAAGATGGCGCTGGACGTGCGCGGCGATGCCCCGGAGCGGCGCCTCATCGGCATCGGCGGCGATCACACCATCGCCTATCCGCTGATCCGGAGCGCGGTCGCGAAGCACGGCCCGGTGGCTCTCGTGCACTTCGACGCCCACCTCGACACCTGGGACACCTACTTCTCGACCCCGCTGACCCACGGCACGGTGTTCCGCCGCTGCTTCGAGGAGGGCCTGCTCGCGGAGGACAAGTCGATCCACGTGGGCATCCGCGGCCCCATCTACGACCGGATCGACCTCCGGCAGGACCGGGACTTCGGGTTCAAGGCCATCCGCTGCAGCGACCTCGACCGGATCGGGATCGACGCGGCTGTCGCCCAGGTGAAGGAGCGCGTCGGGGACACCCCCGTCTACCTCTCCCTCGACATCGACGTGCTCGATCCCGCCTTCGCGCCGGGCACGGGGACCCCCGAGGCGGGAGGCCTCTCCAGCCGCGAGCTGCTCGCGCTGCTGCGGCGCCTGGACGGGCTGAACCTGGTCGGCGCGGACGTGGTCGAGGTGGCCCCGGCCTACGACCACGCCGAGGTCACCACCGTCGCCGCGGCGACCGTCGTGTACGACATCATCGCGCTCATGACGAACCAGGCCCTCGGTCGCACGGCCGGCTGACCCCTGGCAGGACCACCGCTCGCGGCATACGCTTACCGGCATGACTGCACCCACCCGCCGCATCGGCTCCCTGTCCGTCTCCGCCCTGGGCCTCGGCGCCATGCCCCTGTCGATGGGGCGCGGCGAGCCCGCCCCGCACGACCGCGCCATGGCCACGATCCACGCCGCTCTCGACGCGGGCGTGACCCTGCTGGACACGGCGGACATCTACTCCCCGACCTGGGACACGATGGGCCACAACGAGAAGCTCGTCGGCGAGGCGCTGAGCTCCTGGGGCGGGGACCGCTCCACCGTCTCCATCGCGACCAAGGGCGGGATCACCCGCTCGGCCGACGGCGGGGGCCGCGACGGCTCCGCCGCGTACCTGCGCTCCGCCCTCGAGAAGTCCCTCACCGACCTGGGCGTGGACTCGGTGGAGCTCTACTACTGGCACCGCCCCGACCGCAGCATCCGCTACGCCGAGGCGGTGGAGGCCCTCGCGACCTTCCAGCAGGAGGGCCTGATCCGCGAGGTCGGCATCTCCAACGCCAACACCGAGGAGATCGACGTGGCCCTCGAGGTGCTCGGCGAGGGCGGCCTGGCCGCCGTGCAGAACGAGTTCTCCCCGACCTTCTTCCACACCAGCCGCCGCGAGCTCGAGCACTGCGCCGAGCACGGCATCGCCTTCGTGCCCTGGTCGCCGCTGGGCGGCACCGGCGGCGGAGCGGCTGCGGTGGGGGAGCGGTTCCCGCAGATCCAGCGCATCTCCGAGTCCCACGGCGTCAGCCCCCAGCAGGTGGTCCTCGCCTGGGAGCTCAGCCTCGGCGAGCACGTCATCCCGATCCCCGGTGCGAGCCGCCCCGAGTCGATCACCGATTCGGCGCAGGCGATGACCCTCGAGCTCGGCGCGGAGGACCTCGAGGAGATGAACCGGATCATCGCCTGAGGGCATCGGGAGAGACGCACGCGATATCTTCCTTGCCCGCTCCGGCGGGCGGGCGTAGCGTGACCGCGTCCATGACGGGAGAGGAGCTGAGCATGCTGATGCTGCATGCAGGGAGCGAGGCGGCCCACGAGGCCTGCTCGGTGTGAGAGCGGCGTGCCCGCACGCCGAATCCTGCCCTGAACTCTCCCGCGCCCGGGACCCCGCGTCGATCGCGGTGCTCTCGCGCGCCCTCTCGTGAGGACCTCAAATGCATTCCCTGACCGCAGACCAGATCCGCTCCAGCTTCGTCAACGCCTCCAAGGGCGAGGCGAAGCGCGCCGAGCTCCCCGACCTCTCCACCGTGATGTGGGAGGACATCGACTATCTCGGCTGGCAGGACGCCCGCAAGCCGGCCCAGCACTACGTCGTGCTCCTGATCGACGACGAGCCGGTGGGCCTGCTGCTGCGCGGCACCGGCCGGCCGCCGAGCCGCAAGATGCTCTGCGCCTGGTGCGAGGACGTCGTCGACGGCGTCGGGGCGGCGTCCTTCGTCGCCCCGCTCGCCGGTGCCTCCGGCCGACGCGGCAACACGATCGGCACCGGCGTGTGCGCCGACTTCCGCTGCTCCCGCAACGTGCGCCGTCCCCCGGCCGCGTTCGAGCTGCGCACCGAGGACCCGGCCCTGGTCGCCTACCACCGCGAGCAGCGCATCACCGGCCTCCAGGAGCGCTGCACTCGCTTCGCCCAGGCGGTCATGAAGGGCTGAGCCGGGCAGAGCCGGGCCCCGGCCTCCTCGCCCACCCGGCGCCGCACGGCATTGAGCGCTGTGCTTCCCCCTTCGGAAGCACAGCGCTCAATGCCGCATGCCGGGGCTCAGCTCGGGTCGGCTGGGACCGCGCCGCACCGCCTCACCCCTCCCGGACCACCGCGTCCGCCCGGTCCCGGGTCCCCGCGACCAGGCGGGCGTTGGCCTCGTCGGGCCCGAGCGCCCACTCGCGCGCCGCGCGGGGCGACTTCCCGAAGCGCTCGTGCCGGGCCACCAGGCGCTCGTGGCGCAGCTCCTCGGGGACCTCCACGAACCAGCAGACGTCCAGCAGCGGCCGCACCAGCGCCCATGGCCCCTCGTCCAGCAGCAGGTAGTTCCCCTCGGTGATCACGAGCGGCACCGCGGGGTCCACCTCGATCGCCCCGGCCAGGGGCTGCTCGAGATCCCGCTCGAACATCGGCGCCCAGATTGGCGGATCCGTGGGACGGGCGGTGCGGATCCGCTGCAGCAGCGCCGCGTACCCCGCCGCGTCGAAGGTGTCCGGCGCGCCCTTGCGGTCGATGCTGCCCCGGCGCGCGAGCGCCACGTCGGCCAGATGGAAGCCGTCCATCGGCACCACCGTGCAGGAGCCGGCCGGCAGCTGCTCGGCCAGGTGCGCGGTGAGCGTGGACTTCCCGGCGCCGGGCGCCCCGGCGATCCCGAGGATCCGCCGCCCGCCGCCGCGCAGCGCCTCGTCCAGCAGCACCCGCGCCGTGCCGAGGGCGTCCTCAGCCCGCATGGAGGACCACCTCGAGCACCTCGCCGCGCAGCGGCAGGTGGATGAGGATCCGGGAGGGCGCGACCCCCGCCGCGGCCAGCGCCCGCGAGTAGGTCGCCATCTGGCCCAGGTACTCCCTGCGCACATGCTCCACGGGATGATCGCCCGGGTAGGACTTGTGGTCCACCAGCACGATCTCGCCCGAGGGCAGGCGCAGCAGGGCGTCGATCCAGCCCTCCATCACCTGGTCCTCCTCGTTCCACCAGGTGATGGGCTGCTCGGTGAGCACCTCCGCGCCGGGGAACTCGGCGGCGAGGAACGCCGCCCAGGCCTCTCCGGCCTCGCGCAGCACGGCCGGCTCGACGGCGCGGGCCACCGCCCATCGCTCCACCAGGCGTGCGGCGGCGGTCTCCTGCTGTGCGGCGTTCAGCGCCTCGAGCGGCAGTGCGAGGTAGGCGTGGATCGCCTCGCCCACCCGTTCCCACTGCGGTCCGCCGCCGGTGACCAGGCGCCGCCCGATCTCGCGCGGCTCCTCCACGGTGCCGAGCGAATCCGCGGAGGCCGACGCCGAGGCCTGGAAACGGGCCGCCGCCCGCGCGGCGGAGCCGCCCGTCGGCCGCAGCGGGATGTCCGTCGCGGCGAGCGGATCGGTGACCTCGGGGAGCCGTGCCGGGGGTTCCTCGATCAGGTCGTCGACGTTCACCCGGGTGATCCGGGCCGGCAGCGGCTCCGCGGTGCCGGCCACGGTGAGCGCGTCCTCGCCCCAGGCGACGAGCGATCCCGAACCCTCCTCGATCAGCGCATCCAGCGCGGTGCGGGGCCCGGGCACGGCGAGCACGCCGGTGCTCGCGGCGCGGGTGAGGGCCACGTAGTGCAGGCGCCCGGCCTCCTCCGCCTCGCGACGGGCGCGGTCGGTGGCGGCCTCGGAGGCGGCCAGGCGCTCGGCGAGCTCGGCGGGCACCGGCATCTTCGGCCAGAAGAGCAGGCTCCGGCCGTCGAGCGGCGCGGTGACGTCCACCCGCTCGGGCGAGCGGACCAGCACGCCCCAGGTGCGGTCGCGCTCCTTCGGCGGGGCGGAGAGGTGGGTGATCACGTGCTCCCACTCCAGGCCCTTCGCGCCGTGCACGGTCCCCACCCACACCGCCTCGGGCAGGCCGGAGAGATCCGGGCCGTCCTCCCAGGCGTCGAGCTCGGCGCGCAGCCCGGTGAGCGTGATGGGGGAGCCCTCCGCGCGGCGGCGCTGGGTCGTCTCGCGGGCCAGCGCCCGCAGCGCGTCCAGGGAGCGGCGCCGGGAGCCCTGGCCGCTCCAGCGCTTGATCCGCTGCGGCAGGTCGAGGGCGTCGATGAGGGCGCTGATCATCTCCTCGGGGGTGAAGCCGATGCAGGCCCGCCGCACCTCGCGCAGCCCGGCGAGGGTCTCGTCCTCCCACCAGGCGGCGAACACCTCGCGCCGTGCCGGGCGGTCCGGGGCGGCCATCAGCTGCGCGAACCAGTCGTGGTGCGCGGCATGGTCCTCGAGCAGGGACACCAGCTCGGTCAGCGCCAGGGTGTCGCTGCCGTCGAGGGTCACCGCGAGCGCGGCCCGCACCAGCTGCGCCTCGCGGGTGGCGAGCAGCGCGTGGGCGGCGCCGGCGGTGGGGACGCCGCGCTCCTGCAGCGCCGAGACCACGGCCTGGCGCTGGGCGTTGGTGCGCACCAGCACCGCGGTGGCGCCGGGGGTGAAGGTCCCCTCCTGGATCCGCAGACGGATCTTCTCGGCGATCATCGCGGCGTGCTTCTCGGCGCTGACGGCGCGGCGGTCGTTCTTGGTCGCCTCCCACACCTCGAGCGTCCCGCCGGCCGCGCGCTCGGCCCGCTGCGGCGGGATCGAGAGGGTGACCTGCTCGGCGCCCCCGCCGTCCGGGGCGAACACGCGGGTGAACACGGCGTTGGAGAGGTCCACGAGCCGCTGCCGGGACCGCCAGGAGAAGGAGAGGTTCTCGACCTCGCCGCGGCCGAACACCGTGGTCCCGCCCTGGACCGCGGCGATGATGTCCTGCATGAGCTTCGGGTCCGCGTCGCGGAAGCCGTAGATCGCCTGCTTCGGGTCGCCCACCCAGATCTTGTCCTCGATGAGCTGCGACAGCTCGAGGAACAGGGCGAGCTGCACGGGGGAGGTGTCCTGGAACTCGTCCACCGCGAGCAGCCGGAACCGGCTCGCCACCGAGGCCCGCACCCGCGGCGACTCCTGCAGCAGGCGCAGCGCGCGCACCTCCTGGTCGATGAAGTCGATGAGGCCCAGCTCCCGCTTGTACCGCGCGTAGGCCTCGAGGGAGTCGGCGGCGGTGCCGAGGATCAGGGCGAGGAGATCCTGCAGGTCCTGCTGCCAGGCGGCGTTCGCGGGCAGCGCCTCCGCGATCTCCTCGGCGAGCGGTGCCAGGGCCCTCGTGGCGACCGCCCCGAAGCCACCTCCCGCGATCCGCAGCCAGGCCGACCAGGGCGCCCGGTCGTGAACGGCCAGCCGTCGCCGCAGCCGACGCAGCGTCTCCAGATCCCCGGAGGTCCTGTTCAGGCTGCGGGCACCGATCGGGCCGCCCGCGATCGGGTCCCCGTCGGCCGTGCGGGAGGCGTCGAGGTCGCCGGCCAGGTCGTCCAGGCGCTGATCCAGCAGGTGCAGCCAGCGGGGGCGCTGGTCCGCCTCGGGCTCCGGCAGCTCCGCGGCGCGTCGGTACTCCTGCCACGACGTCTCCGCCGCGGCGCGCAGGTCCTCGGCGCCGAGCAGGTTGGTGCGGGCGGCGTCGGCGACGTCCTTGACCCGGGCGCGCCAGGCCTGGGTGAGGGCGTATCCGGTGGCGTTCTCGTCGCCGTCGTGCTCGGTGCGGGCCAGCAGATCGGCCCAGCGCACCCCGGAGACGGCCGCGGTGCCGGCGATCGCGGCGGCGAAGGCGGCCCTCTGCGTGGTGTCGTCGAGCACCTCGACGGCGGGGGAGATCCCGGCGTCCAGCGCATAGTCGGTGACCAGGCGCCCGGCCACGGAGTTGACGGTGCCGATCACGGCCGAGTCGATGCCGCGCGCCTCCTCGACCTGGGCCCGGTCCAGGAGGGTCGAGCGCACCCGGGAGGTGAGCTCCTCGGCGGCCTTCACGGTGAAGGTGGTGGCGATGATCTGGGAGGGGTCGATCCCGCCCTCGATCCGCTCGGCCAGTCGCTGGGTGAGGGCGTAGGTCTTCCCCGACCCGGCGGAGGCGTTGATCAGGGTGAACGTCATGACGCATCGCCTCTCATCCCGCACAGCAGCGAGAACTCGCAGTAGTCGCAGCGGGCGTCGACCACGAGGGAGCCGGCGCCCCGGGCCGCCTCGCGCGCCCGCGCATAGGTCTTCTTCGCCTCGGTGCGCGGGGTGGACAGGTCCTGCCCGGCGTCGAGGAGGATCTGGCCGCTGCGCGCATCGACCACGCCGTCGCCGATCGCCTCGAGCGCCTCGGTCATCCCCGTCGTGCCGCGGGACCACAGGTCCTCGATGTCGAGCGTGGGGCGGCCGTGGGGGTCCAGTGCCGGGTTCGAGGCCACGAACTCGCCCTGGGAGAGCAGGAAGTAGCCCACGTCGGTGCGGTCGTCGTGCAGGGAGACGGCGTAGGAGGCCAGCTGCAGCGCCTCCCCGGTGTCGAACAGGTCCGGATACTTCTGCGCGGCGTAGGTCCACTTGAGGTCGATGACGGTGGGCGCGCCGGAGGCGTCCTCGGCGAGCACGTCGCGGAAGCCGAGGAAGGGCACGGTGAGGTCGCCGCGGCGCAGGTGCAGGGTCAGCGGCTCCTCGAAGCGGGACTCCACCGAGGTGATCACCAGCCCCGCCGCGCCGAGACGGTCGAAGAACTCGACCAGGGAGCGCACCGCCTGCTCGCGCAGGGAGGCGAGCTCGACCTCCCGGCCGGGCAGCTCGAGCTCGGAGGCCAGGCGCGGCACCTGCGCCATGATCTCCTCCCGGATCCGCTCGGGCGTGGGAGGGCCGGTGCGCCCCTCCTCCTCCTCCGCGCTGAGCACCAGCTCCTCGACGACGGCGTGCACGAGGGTGCCGATCATCCGGTTGCCGGTGGGCACGGTCGCGACCGATGCGGCGCGGATCTGCAGTCCGTTCCCGAAGGTCCACTTCTGCCGGCAGCCCAGCAGATTCTCCGCCTGGGAGTAGGACAGCCGCGGCGGCACGATGTGCGGGGCGGGGGCCACCTGGCGGGTGAGGTCCCGGGGCGGCTCGGGGATCCGTGCGGGCGTCGGCACGCGGAGCGGCCGACGGGAGCCGGCGAGCTCGAAGCCGTCGTCGACGAGGGCGTCGGCGGGGGAGAGGGTGAGCCCTGCGAGCACCTCGGCGACGCCCTGACCGGGCTCGGCGCGCTCGGCGGCGAGGTGGGCGAGCAGGGCGTGCGGGGCGGTGGCCTTCTCGGTGCGGCGACGGGTGCGCACCACGACGAGGCGATCCGCGCCGCGCAGGCCGCGCAGCCCCGCGTCGGTCTCGAGCGCGGCCAGCCGAGCCGGCTCGAGCAGGTGGGCGCCCAGCGCGGTGAGCGCCTCCACCTCGGCCGCGTCCCACTGCACGCCGGTGCGGGCGTCGTCGCGGTCCGCACCCCACCACAGCACGTCCCCGCCGCGGGGCAGCAGCTGGGCGGGCCGCGAGCAGGTGCGCCAGGCGGTGGTCGCCTCGGGCCGGGCGAAGGGGGAGGCGGCGCGGCCGCCGGCGGAGTCGACGATCTGGGACAGCTCCCGCTCGCCCAGCGCCGTCCCCTCGTCGAGGGTGCCCAGCACGTCCAGCAGCACCTGGAGATGGGCGGTCGCGCGGGTCAGCCCGGGATCGCCCTGGCCGAGGGCGCGCAGCCGGGCGCCGAGGGGCTCGGTGGCGGTGCGTAGCCGGGACGGGGTGAGCTGCGCAGGCGGGATCGGGTCGGCGACCAGCGCGTCGAGGGCGCGGACGATCGCGAGCCCGCTGCCGGAGATCTCCTGGTCCGCCTCGAGTGCCGCGATGGTGCGTCGCCAGGCGGTCCCGCCGGTGCCGGGCTCCTGCGCGAGGGCGTCGAGCAGGGCCGCGCGGGCCCGCGCGGGGACCAGGCCCACATGGTCGCCGCCGCTCTCGGGAGCGTCCATCACCCGCAGGTCCAGGAGCGCCGCGAGCTGCTGGACGTCCACCGGGGCCACGGCGAGGGAGAGGAACAGCGGCAGAATCTGCAGCGCGGTGCGATCCGCGGCCGGTTCGGCGACGCCCACGGCGGGGAGGTCGCGGCGATGCAGCTCCTGGTCGAGCACGACGGTGTCCGCGCCGGCGAGGATCTGCAGGGGCGCGCCCTCGCGGCCGGCGAGCAGACGGGCGGCGGTCTCGGCGGCGGACCATTCGTCCTCCGCCTCGAGGATCAGCAGCTCCGGCCGACGGGACACGGCGGCCTCGACCTCGGTCACGCGCACCCCGGCCCGGTCCAGCAGCTCCAGCAGCTGCGGCCACAGCCCGGGGAGATCCGTCAGCGCCTCATGGCAGATCAGCTCCTCGATGCCGAGCGGCCACGTGACCTCCTGCTCGAGCACGTCCACCAGCTCGCGCAGGTCGTCGGCCGCACCGGGCGCCGCGGCGGAGGCGGTGCGCAGCTCCTCGATCGCGCACAGGGCCGCGATCCGCTCGGGCTGTCCCGGCGCGGGGCGCAGCCGTGCCCCCGCCGCGACGGCGGCATCGCGCCAGCTCAGGAGGGTGGTGGCCGTGGACCACGGATCCACGGCGAAGGAGCCGCGGGGCCAGGGATGGTCGGCCCGGGCGATCGCGCGGGCGTGCTCGGCGACCCGCACCGCCTGCTCGATCGACGGCCGGGTGAGGCCCAACCGGTTCTGCAGCAGCTGCACCAGGGCGCGGGGTCCCATGCGCGCCGTGCCGTGCGCGCCCGTGCCGTCGGCCCAGGCGGAGCCGTCGAGGGACCATCCGAACTCGATCCGCATGCGGGGGCTCCTCCGTCGCAGGTGGCAGGCCGGTCGCGGGCCTGCAGACCCACTGTAGGGGAGCGCTCAGACGTTGAACGGGTCGTCCGCGCGCCAGCCCCAGCTGAAGTCGCGGTCATACACCGTGGTGCCCGACGGGTCGGGGGCGAGCACAAGATCCAGCCCCTCACCCGTGACGCGGAGGGTGCCGTCCGCCTGCTCCTGGATCTGCAGCGAGAGGTCGAGGCTCTCGGAGCCCTGGTGGTCCTGTAGCGGCGTCCCCTCCGTGCGCAGCGGACGCAGCGACAGCTCGACGACCCCCGAGTCCCCGCGGGTCCAGGTGCCCCTCAGCAGGGTCCCGTCGGCGCGGCGGATCTGCACCGCGGCGTCCTCGCCGTAGCGGACCTCGCCGAAGGCCGCGGCGGCCCAGCGCTGGTCTTCCGAGAGCTGGGCGGCGGGCTCGGCGGTGTCCTCCGCGACCTGCCACACCCCGGCCGGGGCCGCCTCGTCCGTGCTCCGCTCGGGGTACATCTGCGCCATCCCGAACCCGATCAGGACCACCAGGGCGAGGCCCGCGATCGGCCCGAGCCAGTCGGTGAACCGTGCCATCGGCCGCCACGGCACCAGGACGGGCCGGGGGCCGCGCGGGATCTCGCCGTGCCCGAGGAACGCCCGCGCCAGCCGCGGCATCCACGGGATCAGCACCAGCAGGGACATCACCAGCAGTGCGAGCGAGATCTGCTTGACCGGCACGTCGTAGCCCAGGTTCAGCACGAACACCAGCGCCATCGACCCGGCTGCGATCGCGGCGCCCAGCGGCACCGAGCGCCGCCACAGCAGCGCCACCGCCGCACCCCATTCGGCCAGGCCGCCGAGCACCTGGAAGAGCGGGGAGAAGGCGACCATCCGCCACAGCACGCCCATCGGGCTCATCTCGCCCTGGGTGATCAGGGCATCGCCCATGTCCGCCACCCCGAACTGGCCCAGGACCAGCTTCGCGTAGCCGTAGTACAGCATCGCCACCGCGAGCAGCAGGCGCACGATGCCGTGCGCCCACCAGCCCAGGGTGACGGCCACGGTGCGGCCCAGCTGCTTCTCGGCGGAGTAGTCGACGGTCTCGCTCATGACTCCACTCCACCGCACCGCGACCCCCTGAAGGACCCTCCGATGCGGTGGTTCCGGGTCCGACCTTCGGCCAGTGCCTCAGAGTCGCGTGAACTCCCGCACCCACGACGCCTCGGTCTGCACAGGACGGCCGGCGACGAGCTCGCCGTCGCTCACGAACCCCTCCTCGCGCCCCTCCAGCGCCGCCACCAGCAGTGCGCGGTGACGGGCGAGCTCCTCCTCGTGCTCGGGGAGGCCGGCCAGATCCCTCTCCTCCCGCGGGTCCGCCGCGAGGTCGAACAGCTGCTCGTTGCCGTCGCCGGAGAACCACACGTACTTGTGGCGCTCCGAGCGGATCCACTGCATCGACTGACGGCCCAGCGAGCCGATCACGTGCTCGCCGTGCAGGTGGTCGCGCACCGCGCCGCCCGGGCGCAGGCTCATCCCGTCCACGTCGTGGGGCACCTCGACGCCGGCGAGCTCGAGCACCGTCGGCATGACGTCCCGCAGCTCGGCGATCGAGTCCACCTCGCCGATCTCGCCCCACGCCTCGCGCCAGCGCGGCGGCACGTGCACCACCAGAGGCACCCGTGCCGAGCCCTCATAGCCCACGGACTTCCGGTACATGTCGTGGTCGCCCATCATGTCGCCGTGGTCGGAGAGGAACACGATGACGGTGTCCTCGAGCAGGCCCTGGTCCGAGAGCGTCTCCCGCAGCCGGTTCAGCTGCAGGTCGATGAACTCGATCGAGCCGTAGTAGCCGGCCCGCACCTGCTGGTGGGTGGACTCCTTCTGCGCCCCGAACTCGGCCTCGGAGCCGAAGTCCCGGCGGTGCTCGTCGAAGCCGCCGACCCAGTCGCCCATCGCCCGCGCCCCGAACTCCCGCTCGCGGTACTTGTCCCACAGCCACTGGGGCGGATCGAAGGGCGCATGCGGCCGATGGAACGACATGTACAGGAAGAAGGGCCGGGACGGGTCGCGCCGCTCGAGGAAGCGGAAGGACTCATCGGCCACCCAGCGGGTCGGGTGCAGACGTTCCTCCCGCTCCCACGGCCGGGCCGTCATCGCATTGCAGCCGATCCCGGTCTCCTGGTAGTCGGCGCGGGGGTCGCCGGTCTCGCGGCGCAGGAACTCGACGTAGTCGTCGATCATCGCGGACGGGCCCCGGCTGAGCCGGCGCGAGGTGTGCAGGAAGCCGTCGTGCAGCAGCACCTCGTCGAAGCCGCAGCGCGCCCGGTCGGGGAAGACATGCATCTTGCCCACCCCGAACGCCTGGTAGCCGGCCTCCCGCAGCGTGGACTGCAGGGTCACCGGGTAGGCCTCCGGGAAGGAGATCCCCTCGCGGTAGCCGTACCGGCCGTGCCGCTCCTGCGACTGCCCGGTGAACAGCGCGACGCGGGCGGGCACGCACGTGGGCGTCGCCGAGTACGCCCGTGTGAAGCGGTAGCCGCCCCGTGCGAGGTCGTCGAGGTTCGGGGTGTCGATGTGGTCGTCGCCCGCGATGCCCATCGCGTCGGCCCGCATCTCGTCGACGCAGACGAGGATGATGTTCGGTCGGTCCATGGGGGTCATCCTCTCAGGAGTGCTCCGCGGGACGACGAAGGGCCCGGCGCACCACGTGCGCCGGACCCTCCGGGGGTGTGCGGGCCTCAGCCCTGGTTCGCGGAACCGGGATGCGCCCACGGCGGGACGTCCCCGCCGGGGTAGTCCTCGGGCACCTGCTGCTGCGCGGCACGGGCCTGCTGCTCGGCGCGACGTCGGGCGCGCTGCTCCTCCTGCTGACGGAGCTGGCCCGCGCTGACCCGGCGGTTCTCGGCGTCCGCGGCGTCGGCGTCCTGCGACGCCTCCGCGGCGGCCTGGGACTGGAGCATCGCGGTGCGGATCTCCTCGCCCATGCCTCCGACGGCGCCGGGATTGCTGGGCAGGTACAGCACGTTGGAGCGGCCGTTGCGGGCCACGTCCTGCATGGTGTCGAAGTACTGGGTCATGAGCAGGAGCTGCTCGGCCGAGTTCTCGATGCCGACCTTGCGGAGCATCTCGTACTGCTCCGCGATGCCGAGCGCGATCGCCTTGCGCTGGGCGGCGACGCCCTCACCCTGGAGGCGCTTGGACTCCGCCTCGGCCTCGGCCTGGGTGACGCGCTTGATCTTGTCCGCCTCGGCGAGGGACTGCGCGGCGACGCGGTCGCGCTGGGCGGCGTTGATGGAGTTCATCGAATCGCGCACGCGCTGGTCCGGGGAGATGTCCTGGACCAGGGTGTTGATGATGTTGAAGCCGAACTCCTGCATGCGCTCGGACAGCGTCGACTCGACGCTGCGGGCGATGTCGTCCTTCGATTCGAAGGCGGCGTCGAGCTCGAGGCCGGAGAGCGCCGAGCGGACGGTGTCGAAGACGTAGGAGCGGATCTGCGCCTCGGGGTTCGACAGCTTGTAGTACGCGTCGACGACCTGCTCCTCGCGGATCCGGTACTGGACCGCGACCGGGACGGTGACGAACACGTTGTCCTTCGTCTTGGACTCGATGTTCACCTCCAGCTGCTGCACACGCAGCGAGACCGGCTTGGTGATGTTGTCGATGAACGGGGTCTTGACGTTCAGACCCGCGTGGGCGACGCGCTTGAACTTGCCGAAGCGCTCGACGATGACCGCTTCCTGCGTGTGCACCGTGAACATGACCGACGTGCGCAGGCCGCCGAACAGCAGCGCGGCGACGATGGCCAGGACGATGAGGAGTCCTACCCCCAGGACGAGGACGACGATGACGCCTTCCATGAATACCCCTTCTCTCTGTGGTGAAGTCTGTGATCCACGCTATCAATCCGGACGAATGCCCGTCAGCGCAGGCCGAGCTCGCTCTCGATCCGTCGGCCGATGCGCGCCGGCGGCACCAGCGGCGCGTACCGCCGCAGCACCTTCCCCTCGCCGTCGATGAGGAACTTGGTGAAGTTCCAGGCGATGCGCCCGCCGATCACGCCGGCCTTCTGCGTGCACATCCACTGCCACAGCGGGTGCGCGTCCGGGCCGTTGACGTCGATCTTCGAGAACAGCGGGAAGCGCACGTCGTAGGTCGAGGTGCAGAACTCCTGGGTGTCCTCGTCGGTGCCGGGATCCTGGTGGAACTGGTCCGACGGGAAGCCGAGGACCGTGAAGCCGTGCTCGGAGAAGCGGTCGTCCAGGTCCTGCAGGCTGGTCAGCTGCGGGGTGAAGGCGCACTGGGTGGCGATGTTGACGACCAGGACCAGGCGGCCGCGGTACTCGCTCATCGGGCGGCGCTCGCCGTCGATCGTGATCGCGGAGAAGTCGTGGAAGGTCCGCTCGTCCATGGTCTCCTGATCCGTCTCGAGGGTGACGTGCGCCTCCATCGTAGGGGGCGGTGCTGGATGCGCTCTCAGGCGAGGAACGCGTCCACCTCGTCGCGGGTGGGGGCGCTCTCCGTGCCGCGCCGGGTCACCGCGATCGCCGCAGCGGCGTTCGCGCGGGTCGCGCCGGACTCCCAGTCCGCGCCGAGGGCCCGCTCCGCCAGCAGCACCCCGGTGTGGGTGTCGCCGGCGCCGTTGGTGTCCACCGGGGTCTGCGGGAAGGCGGGGATCTCGGTGCCGCGCCCGTGGTGGAAGACGAGGCAGCCACGATCGCCGTCGCGCACGATCACGACCGCTCCAGGCCGCAGCCGCCGACGGATCGCCTGCGGCGTGTCCTCGAGGTCGTCGAGATCGGTGAGCGCCCGGGCCTCATCGGCGTTCGAGGTCCACACCGTCGTGCACGCCAGCACCCGGCGCTGCACCTCCTCGGGGAAGTCGGCGAAGGGGTCCCCGGGATCCAGGACCACGTCCACCCCGGCCGGCAGCGCCTCGAGGAACTCCAGCAGCGGCTCCCGGGTGGGCTCGAACAGGCTGTAGCCCGAGACGCACACCAGGTCCCCGGCCTGCGGCTCGAGCGTGGCCAGCGAGGCGGCGGTGATGTCCCGCTCCGCGCCGTAGACGGTGAGGAAGGTGCGCTCCGCCGAGGGTTCGATCAGCACGGTGCAGTACCCGGTGTCGGCGTCCGGGCGGGGCGCGTCCGAGAGCGCGATGCCGTCCCGGGCGAGGGCCTCACGGATCAGGTCGCCGTTCGGGCCGGTGCCGTGCGCTCCGCCGTGCACGGCCTCGGCGCCGGTGCGGGCGGCCGCGATCAGCGTGGTCACGGCGCCGCCGGCGTACTTCTGCTCGCTGCGGGCGTTGACATTGCCGCCGCGCAGGGGCAGCGCGTCGACCTCCAGGATCACGTCGACGAGAGCCTGGGCGGTGTGGAGCACTCGGGGCATGGGGCGAGTCTAGGTGCGAGGATGGCGGCATGGCCCACGCTCCCGCCTCCCCGCGTCGCCGCGGACCCCTGCTCGCCCTCGTCGCCGTGCTGGTGATCGCAGCGCTGGTGGCCGCCTTCGTGCTCCTCCGCGACCGCTTCGGCGACGGCACCGAGGAGGCCGAGGCGCTCGCCGCCTCGCTCACCGCCGGTGAGGTCCCCGCCGGGGCCGACGCCGCCGAGCAGGAGCGCATCCTCGGACCGCTCCTCGAGGCCGGTGCCGTCCCGGAGGTCGCGCTCGCCGACCCCGGCAGCGTCGAGGACGACACCCGCACCGCCACCCTCGAGTGGACCTGGACCCTCCCCGACGAGGCCGGGACCTGGAAGTACACCACCGAGGCCACGCTGCATCGCGGGGACGGCGGCTGGAGCGCGGACCTCGCGCCGTCGGCCTACGCCCCCGGTCTCACCGCGACCGAGCACCTCGACCTCTCCTCCCTCGATCCGACGCTCGGCAGCGTCACCGACCGCGACGGCGAGGTGCTCTACGCCGAGCGCCCCGTGATCACCCTGGGCCTGGACAAGACCCAGCTGGAGGAGGACGAGCTCGAGCCCGCCGCGCGCAAGCTCGCCGACCTGCTCGGCATCGATCCGGACCGCTTCGCCACGAGCGTCGCCGACCACGGGCCGGAGGCTTTCGTCGCCGCGCTGACGATCCGCGAGGAGGCCGCCGGCGACTACCCGCTCTCGGACGCCGAGCAGGTCACCGGGTACCGCGCCGTGGACGGCACCCGGCCGCTCGCCCTGGAGCGCGCCTACGCCCCCGGGGTGCTCGGCTCCCTGCGCGAGGCGAGCGCCGAGGACATCGAGAAGTCCGACGGGAAGCTCGTGGCCGGCGACCTGGTCGCCAGCGGCGGCGTGGTCGGCGCGACCCAGGAGCAGCTGCTCGGCACCCCGGGCGTGCAGGTCGCGGCCGTCGACGAGGACAGCGACGCGAAGCGCGAGCTGCACCGCGTCGAGCCCACCGACGGGGAGAAGGTGCCGCTCACCCTCGACTCCGGCATGCAGGACGTCGCCACGTCGGCGATCGCCGACGAGGACTCCCCGTCGGCCGTGATCGTGCTGCAGCCCTCGACCGGCGATGTGCTCGCCGCCGCGCTCGGCCCCACCGGCCAGTCCTACCCGGTGGGTCTGGTGGGCCAGTACGCCCCCGGGTCGACCTTCAAGGCGGTCACGGCGCTCGGCCTGCTGCGGGCCGGCGTCACGCCGGACACCCCGGTGGAGTGCCCCGAGACCGCGACGGTCGCCGGTCGCAGCTTCAAGAACGCCGACTCGATGGACCCCTCCCTGTTCGGCACGATGCCGCTGCGCTCCGCGATCGCGCACTCGTGCAACACCGCGATGCTGCTCCAGCACGAGACGGTCGACCAGCCCGCGCTCGCCGACGCCGCGACCACCCTGGGCCTCGGCCAGGAGGCGCCGGCAGGGCTGGATGCCTTCATGGGCTCGATCGATCCGGCCGACGAGGGGGCCGAGCACGCCGCCGCGATGATGGGCCAGGGCCGCGTGCTCGCCTCGCCGCTGGCGATGGCGGTGGTGCTCGCGAGCATCCAGAAGGGGGAGACCGTGGCCCCGCGGATCCTCGCCGATCAGGAGCCGACCACCCCGGAGGTCCCGACCCCGCTCACCGAGGGGGAGGCGTCCCAGATGCAGGAGATGCTGCGCGGTGTCGTCACCGACGGCAGCCTCGACGACTTCGCGGACCTGCCCGGAGAGCCCGTGATCGGCAAGACCGGCACGGCCGAGTGGACGAACTCCGAGGGAGAGCTGAAGCTCCACTCGTGGGTCATCGTGGCCCAGGGCGATGTGGTGGTCGCGGCGTTCGTCGAGGACGGCAGCTACGGCTCCGTGTCCGCCGGACCGATCGCCCGCGAGGTGCTCGAGGGCATCTGAGGCACTACAGCCCCGCCACCACCTCGACGGCCTGACGGATCGCGCGCTCGGCGTCGAGCTCCGCGGCGAGGTCCGCCCCGCCGACCACGTGGACCCGCGGCGCGCGGCCCTTCCGGGCGGCGGTGACCTCGGCGGCCAGGGCGTCCACACTCACCTGCCCGGCGCACACCACCACGGTGTCCACCTCGAGCACCCGCTCCTCGCCGTCCTCGGTGATGTGCAGCCCCTGGTCGTCGACCCGTCGGTAGGTGACGCCGCGATGCTGGTGGATGCCGGCGTGGCGCAGCTCCGCGCGGTGCACCCAGCCGGTGGTGCGGCCGAGGCCGGCGCCGATCCGGGTCTCCTTGCGCTGCAGCAGGTGCACCTCGCGCTGCGCCTCCTCGACGGGGCGGGTGGCGACGCCTCCGCGGTGCTCCTCGTCGGCCGCGACCACGCCCCAATGGGACTTCCAGGCGGCGACGTCGAGGCTCGGGGAGGGGCGCGGTGCGCTGAGGAACTCCGCGACGTCGACGCCGATGCCGCCGGCGCCGATGATCGCGACCCGGTCACCGGCCTCGGCGCGGCCCTCGAGCAGGTCCACGTAGCTGATCACCTGGGGTCCGCCGTCGGAGGGCAGATCGATCTCGCGCGGTGCGACGCCGGTGGCGACGATGACGTCGTGGAACCCCTGGAGGTCGCTCGGCGTCGGCCGGGTCTCCAGCCGGATCCCGACGCCCGCGGCCGCGAGCCGCATCCGCCAGGAGGTCAGCGCCTGCGCGTAGTCCTCCTTGCCGGGGATGCGGGCGGCCAGCCGCAGCTGTCCGCCGATCTCGCTCGTCGCCTCGAAGAGGGTGACGATGTGTCCGCGCTCGGCGGCGGCGAGGGCCGCCTCGAGCCCTGCGGGCCCGGCGCCGACGACGGCGACCTTCCGCGCCCGACGGGGGATGACGGGCCTCAGCACCAGCTCGGTCTCGTGGCCGGCGCGCGGGTTGACCAGGCAGCTGGCCCGCTTTCCCTCGAAGACCTTGTCCAGGCAGGCCTGGTTGCAGGAGATGCAGGCGACGACCTGCGCGGCGCGGCTCTCCGCGAGCTTGCGCGGCAGGTGCGGGTCGGCGAGCAGCGGCCGGGCCATCGAGACGAGGTCCGCCTGGCCGGTGGCGAGGACCTGCTCCGCGACTGCGGGGTCGTGGATACGGTTCGAGGCGATGACCGGCACGTCCACCAGCTCGCGCAGCGCCGCGGTATTCTCGGCGAAGGCGGCGCGCGGCACGGAGGTGACGATCGTGGGTACGCGCGCCTCGTGCCAGCCGATGCCCGAGGAGAGCACGTCGACGCCGCGTTCGGTGAGGCCGCGGGCCAGGGCGGCGGTCTCCTCCCAGGTCTGGCCGCCGGGGACCAGGTCCAGCAGGGAGATCCGGTAGCTGAGCAGGGCGTCCTCGCCGATCGCCTCCCGCATGGCGGCGGCCACGGCGAGCGGCAGTGCGCGCCGTCCTTCGGCGTCGCGCCCCCAGCGGTCGCGGCGGCGGTTGGTCGCGGGGGCGAGGAACTGGTTTAGCAGGTAGCCCTCGGAGCCCATGATCTCCACGCCGTCGTACCCGGCGCCGATCGCGCGTCGGGCCGCCTCGGCGAAGTGCTCGACGGTGCGGTGCGCCCCGCGGCGGGTCAGGCGGCGCGCGCGGAACGGGGAGAGCGGCGACTTCCCGGCGGCGGAGGAGGCGGCCAGAGGGTGGAAGGCGTAGCGGCCGGCGTGCAGCAGCTGGAGCAGGATCCGCCCGTCGGCCTCGTGGACCTCGCGGGTGATGATCTCGTGGCGGCGCATCGTGCGGGCATCGGCCTGGGCGCCGCCGGGGGTCAGTCGACCGGTGCGGTCGGGGGAGAAGCCGCCGGTCACGATCAGGCCGACGCCGCCGCGGGCGCGCTCGCCGAGGTAGGCCGCGAGCTTCTTCGCGTCGGCCGGGCGGTCCTCGAGGCCCACGTGCATCGAGCCCATCACGATCCGGTTCCGCACCTCGAAGCGTCCCATGTCCAGCGGGGAGAGGAGGTGGGTGAGGTCGCGCGGCGCGGTGGGGTGGGGGAGCGACACTGACATGCCGCGATTGTGCCAGGGTCTGCCGACGGATCGGTACGCAGCCCTGCGTACCCTGGAACGGAGTCCTGTCGCCGGAGCGGAGTGCACGAGGAGAACCCCATGTCATCGAGCATGCTGATCGTCGTCGATGTCCAGAACGACTTCTGCGAGGGCGGTGCGCTCGGAGTCGACGGCGGAGCCGCGGTGGCGGCGGGGATCGCCGCCTTCGTGCGGTCACAGGGCGGACGGTACGACCGCGTCCTGGCCAGTCAGGACTGGCATCGCGGGGACACGGACAACGGCGGCCACTTCGCCGTCCCGCCCGCCGCACCCGATTTCGCCGACACCTGGCCGGTGCACTGCGTGGCGGGGACTCCCGGTGCGGCGCTGCATCCGGAGCTGGAGGGGCTCGCCCGCCTCGAGATCGCGCACAAGGGGTATGGCGTCCCCTCCTACAGCGCCCTCGAGGGGGCCGTGGTCGCGACCGGCGAATCGGTCCAGGAGCTGCTGTCCGAGGGTGACCGGGTGGACGTGGTGGGCCTCGCCTATGACTTCTGCGTCCGCGCGACGGCGCTCGGTGCGGCGGCGGCCGGTGCCTCGGTGCGGGTGCTGCGCGACCTGACCGCGGCGGTGCATGCCGATGGCGTCGCTGAGCTGGAGCGGGAGCTGACGGACGCGGGGGTCGAGATCGCGGCGTCATGACGCCCGGTCAGTAGGGCGGGTCGGGGTACTCGGGGGTGGCGCCGGGTGGGATGACGCGGCGGGTGTCGGGGCTGGGCCTGGTCCGGTCCTGGTTGGCCAGTGCTTGCTGGACGCGTCGGGTGCGTTGGTGGAGGGTCCAGGCCTGGTCGAGGGTCTTCACGGTCTCGGGGGTGAGGAGGTCGGTGTGTTCCCGGGTGCGGGCGCGGAGCGGCCCGATCTTCCAGGTCGTCTCGAGCGGTCCGGCGGGTGTGGTGCGGTCTTCGCGGGCAGGGTCGTCTCTCGGGTCGCGGTCGGGGTCGATGAGGCCGGCGGTCTTGAGCTGGTGGTGCTGCCAGCACAATCGGTGGAGGTTCCACAGCGAGGTGGGTCCGCCTCGGGCGGGGTGGTCGTGGTCGTACTCGATGATGTGGTCGTCCTCTGCCGCGAGCACGGTCGATCGGGTGCAGCCCGGTGCGGCGCAGACGGGGTGGCGCAGCCGGAGCTGGAGCCGCATCTGCGCCGAGGGCTGATACGTGGTCGCGTCGACGGGGAGGTGCGCGCCGGTGATCGGGTCGGTGAGGATCCGCTGCCAGGTCGTCTCCTTCCCGGCCAGGTCCCGGGCGAGCTCGGCCGGGATCGGTGTCATGCCCTCGAGCATCGCGGGTGAGTCATCCATGCCCAGCAGCGTCGTGACGGGCACGGTGACCAGGAGCTTGAACGGGGTGCGGGTCTCCTGGACCGGATCGATGTCCAGGATCGAGTGGGTGAGGATCGCGTATCTCAGGGCCCGCAGCGAGGCGGCTCTGCCGTTTTCGCGAAGGGACTCGTCGAGGTCGAACGGGATCGGCCCCTCCGTCCCGTCCTCGAGCATCGCCCGCTGAGTCTTCTGGACCGTGCGCGCAGCGAGATCGAGCCGGTGGGCGAGGCCCGTGATCTCCAGGATCGGGCCCGTCACCAGCAACGACGCGGTCCCCACCTCCGGGTCCACGCCCACGACCTCCACATCCCTGGAACTGGAAGGCGGGGCAGGGAGAGTGCCCGCGGTCGCGAGAGCGACCGCGACAGAGACCTGCTTGTCGAACGTCGCCAGGGAGATGGAGGGCAGCTCGACCTCGGCGATCCGGGCATCGACCTGCCGGACCTGCTCCTCGCTCAAGCGCCGCACCCGGCGCAGCAGGGATCGATGCCAGGCCTCGGGCAGGTCCCCGCGACGGAGGTACTCGAACGTCAGCGGCATCCACTCCACCGCCCGATACGCATCATGGACCTGCGAGGTGGCCTGAAGGTAGGAGCAGCGCAGCCCGGTCGCGATCTTCAACGCCGTCAGATCCGCGTCCTTCAGCAGGCCCTGCACCTCAGGATCCTCCCGGAAGAACACCGCCACCTGCCGCAGATGCTGGGCATGGAGACGGGCCCGCTGCCTCATCAGACCATGCAGAGATTCGACTCTGGCAGCCTCGATGGTGTCGGGCTCGACCTCCTGAACGACCCGCTCCCGCGTGAGCTCCTTACGGGCCCGGACCCGCCACTCCGGAAGGACCACCGACGAAGTGACCTCCGACAGAGCATCGTCGAGACGACCCGCGAGACCCGAAGCAGCGCCAGCAGCAGAGATGGGAACGGGGCCGCGCGGTGAAGCCGGCCCGGACCCTGAAGCCACCGACCCGTCGGCCGCACCATCCCGCTCGAACACCTCGACCCCCTCCTCGAACTCACCCATCACCACCACCCCCTCCCCACACTCGAAACACTCCCGCGAACCACCTCCGCAATAACCCCATTCTATTTCCCCGACACCCCTACTGAAGGATCATCGAGAAATGGGGACAAATCTGTGGATAACCACTGACTGTGGAGGAACGGTTCTGTGGATAACTCGACACTGTGGAGGAACGGTCGAGGTTGACGTCGGTGAGCCAGACTGTCTGTGCAGTTCATGGCACGAGCAGAGTGCTCCTTGATGACGGCACGAGGTCCGCGGGTGAGAGGTCCCCCTCGCGCCGCAGTGAACGGGCCCCTGTCGATCGGAGCGACTCGAAGCTGTCGTGGACGGAATGTCAGCAGCGCATTCCTGAATTCACTCCGATGTCATGGTGGAGGAAAGGTCGCCACCGTCGTTCCAGTCCCTCGATCGCACCGCCGCCAGCCCCGCCCCGCCTGTACATACACCGACATACGGCGCACCATGGCTCCATGGCGACCACCCCCTCGAAGCGCCCGCCCGCCCAGGCCCCCGCCCCGGCGCCCCGCGAGCCGAACCCCTTCACCCCGGGCTTCGGCCTGACCCCGATGATCCTCGCCGGCCGCGACGTGGCGATCGACGAGTTCACCGCCGCGCTGGCCGGGAACGTCCCCGAGGCCCGCGCGATCCTCATCTCGGGTGCCCGCGGCTCCGGCAAGACGGTGCTGCTCACCGAGTTCCGCGAGCTCGCGCTGGATGCCGGCTGGACCGACCTGCGGATGCACACCTCCTCGACCTCCCTCACGGACGAGCTGCGCAGCCAGGCGATCGCTCGCCTGCGGGAGCTGGACCCCGAGGCGGAGACCTCCCGCCTCACCTCTGCGCGGATCGCGAGCGTCAGCGCCTCTCGCGACATCGTCCAGCGCTACGAGGGAGAGGGGGAGGTGCTCTCGACGGTGCTGGACCGGCTCGCGGCCCTCACCGACGAGGACGGCGGCGGCCTGCTGATCACCCTCGACGAGCTGCAGTCCGTCGAGCACGACCAGCTCCACGCCCTCACCCAGCACGTGCAGGACCTGATCGGCTCCGGGCACGCGGTCGCCTTCCTCGCCGCGGGCGTGCGCACCGGAGTCGACGCGCTGCTGGACCACGAGCGCACCACCTTCCTGCGCCGCGCGCACCGCATCGAGGTGGGCAGCGTGGACGTCGGCACGGCGGCGGAGGCGATCCGGATGACGGTCGCGGACACCTCCCGCACCATCACCCCCGAGGCCGCGGTGCTCGCGGGCGAGATCTCGCACGGCTACCCGTACCTGATCCAGCTCGTCGGCTCCAAGGCCTGGCAGAACAGCGGCGACGCCCCGACGATCGAGATCGAGGACGTCCGCAGCGCCCGCGCCACCGTGGTCGCGGCGATGATCAAGAACGTCCACGGCCCGGCGCTGCGGGGCCTGAGCCAGCGCAAGCGCGAGTACCTCCTGGCGATGCTCGAGGACGAAGGTCCGTCGGCCGTCGGCGACATCGCGCGCCGCATGGGCATCGACCCCCGCAACCAGTCCACCTATCGCGAACGGCTGATCGAGGACGATCTGATCCGGCCTGCCGGGCGCGGGTACGTGGAGTACGCGCTGCCCTATCTCGACGAGGCGCTGCGCCACGAGGAGAAGGAGGGCGTGGGGGCGGATGTCGAGCCCGATCGGGGCGTCCGACGGTCGCACCGCGCCCGGCGCGATCGGTAGCCTGCTCCGCGCCCGGCGGCGACCCTCAGCTCCGGGCGAGCGCCAGGGCTACGTTGTCCAGCCCGCCGGCGGCGAGGGCCAGGTCGATCAGCGACTCCGCCAGCGCCTCGACGTCCTCCCCGCCGGTGATCGCCTCGGCCAGGGCCGACGGATCCACCACCGCGTGCAGCCCGTCGGTCGCCACGAGCACCAGATCGCCCGGCTCGAGCCGGCGCACCAGGAGGTCCGGGGCGGTGGGGGCGTCGGCCGCGAGGGCGCGGTTCAGCACGGCACGGTCGGGGTGCGCGGCCGCCTCGTCGGGGGAAAGGCGACCGGCGGCGAGCAGGGAGCGCACGTGGGTGTGGTCCTGCGTGACCGGCTCGATCCGGTCGCCGTGCACGAGCAGCACGCGGGAGTCGCCGATGTGCGCGACCTCCAGTCGGTCGCCCTCCAGCAGGGCGGCGGTGAGCGTCGATCCGGAGGCCCCGCCGTCCGGGACCAGCGCCTCCGCGGCGGCCCAGGCGGACTCGAGGGGGACGGCCCCCTCGAGCGCGTCCACGAAGGCGGTGAGGATCCCGGCGGCGAGGTCGTCGGTCGTTCCGAAGCCGTCGGCGACGGCGAGCAGGGTGCGCCCGCCGGGCAGCTCGCGCACGAGCACGGCGTCCTGCTGGGCGGAGCGCACGAGGCCCTGGTGCAGCGCCGAGGCGGTGCGGGGAGTGGTGGTCGAGGTGGTCATGAGGTTCTCCTGTGGGAGGTCCCCGAGGTCGTGGGCGAGGGCGGTGACGGCGGCGGCGCGGGAGAGGGCGTCGGCCTCCTCCTGCCGCCACCAGGAGCGCAGCTCCGCGGCGGCGGCGTCGCCGTCCAGATCGCAGAGCACGCCGATGCGGGCGAGCCCCATGCCGAGACCGCGCAGCGACGCGATGAGCCGAGCCCGCCCCACCTGGTCCGCCCCGTAGGAGCGGTAGCCGGTGAAGGGGTCGACCCGGCGCGGCACCAGCAGCCCCGACTCGTCGTAGAGGCGCAGCGCCTTGGGGCTCAGCCCGCTCGTGGCGGCCAGCTCCCCGATGCTCAGCAGCGTCTCGTCCATGCGATCCTCCGTCATGCCTCGCCCGGTCCCCCGGGCGCCGGGTCTCTCCCGGTGACCCCACGCTCGGGACTGCCCCGGGGGGAAGGTCAAGCGGATCCGAGGATATTCCGTCGACCAGCGATGATCGAGTGTGATCGACTGCGACCATGCATGTGACGATCCGTCCCCTGGACCCCACCTCCGACGCCGAGCTCGACCAGTACGCCGCGCTCGAGCGCGCCCTCGACGACCACACCTTCGGCGGCAGCCAGGCGCTCACCCGCGAGCAGACCCGCGCCGCGCTGACCGACTCCCCGTACTGGAGCACCCGGCGCTGGGTCGCGATCGCCGAGACGATCGAGGGCGGCGAGAGCCTGGTGGGCCGCGCCGCGGCCTTCGTGCCGCTGCAGGAGAACCTCGAGACCATCTCCGTCGGCGCCGCCGTGCACCCCGCCTTCCGCGGCCGCGGCATCGCGACCGCGCTGGTCGAGGAGGCGCTGCTGCCCGCGATCCGCGAGTCCGGCCGCCCCCTCGTGGAGGCCTACGGCGAGATCCCGGCCGACGGCGACGCCGACAGCCCGGACGAGCCTGTGAACCGCCTCGCGGCGCGCGTGGGCATCACGCGGAAGAACCTCGCCGTCTGCCGCGCGCTGCCGCTGCCGCTCGAGGAGTCGCTGCTGGACGCTCTGCAGGCGGAGGCCGAGGAGAAGCTCGGCGAGTACCGCGTGGAGCTGTGGGACGGCGACATCCCCGAGGAGCACCTGGCCGCCTACGGCCTGCTCCTGCGCCAGCTCGAGCTGGACGAGCCGGACGAGGACGTCGAGCACGAGGCGCCGGACTACACCCCGGAACGGCTGCGCGAGTCCGAGCGCCGGATGAAGGAGCAGGGCACCGCGCGGATCATCGCGGTCGCCGTCGCGCCCGACGGAAGCTTCGCGGGCAACTCCGAGGTGCATGTCCACGATTCCCCGGAGACCACTCTCGGCTGGCAGGAGAACACCCTGGTCATGCCCGAGCACCGTGGTCATCGGCTGGGCCTCGCGCTGAAGGTCGCCACGCACCGCCAGCTCCGCGAGCGGGCCCCGCAGCTGCGCTCGGTGGTCACCTGGAACTCTCACGTGAACCCCTGGATGATCGGCATCAACGAGAAGCTGGGCTATCGGATCCTGTTCCGGGAGCTGGTGCTGCAGGGCCGACCGGAGCTCTGAGCAGCCCGACACGCCGTCCCACCTCCCCGCCCGTGCCGCCGACCCCGCTAGGTTCGGCGGCATGGGAGGGGACCGACCTATGACAGTGCAGTCGAAGCACCGCCGGAGGACCCGTCGGGGGCGACCGCATGACCAGTTCATGATCGCCATGGCGATCCTGGCCCTCGTGATGGCCGGCGGCATGGTCGCCGGGATGATCACCCGTGCGGTCTCGCCCGACGGCGGGGAGTCCGCGGTGGGCGCCGAGCCCGCGCCGCCGCCCGGCGGTCCCTCGAACACCACCCGCATGGTGCATCTGGACCGCATCACCGGGGACATCTCGCCGAAGTCCGTGGTGGCGAGCCCCACCGGGACCGTCATCGCGAACAACATGATGTACAGCCACTCCTCGACGCTGTACGACGCGGACAGCCTCGAGCTCACCCACACCGTCGTCGACGAGGTGGACCTCTCGCAGTTCGGCGTCCCGGACCGCGCCGGGGTCACGCAGGGCGCTCCCGTGGAGGCCGCGTTCACGCCCGACGGGAAGCACGCCTACGTCTCCCAGTACCGGCTGCAGGGGCCCGGCGGGGGCGAGGTCGCGTTCGACGACTGCCGGGGCGGCGACGCCGTCGGCCGTTCGGCGGTCTTCCGCCTCGACGTCGCCTCCGGGACCTGGGACCAGGTCATCGAGGTGGGGCGGGTCCCCAAGTTCATCTCGCTCTCCGCCGACGGCACCCGGGCGCTGGTCTCGAACTGGTGCGACCGCACCGTCTCGGTGCTCGACCTCGACAAGGGTGAGGAGATCAGCGAGATCCCGGTGGACGCCGCGCCCCGGGGCAGCGTGATCCTCCCCGACAACCGCACCGCGTACGTGACCGCGATGTACGCCGACGAGCTGTACCGCGTCGACCTCGTCACCGGGGAGAGCGAGCTGGTGCTGGAGACCGGCCGCAAGCCCCGCCATCTGGTGCTCTCCCCGGATGCGAGCCGCCTCTACCTCACGGTCTCCGGGAGCGACGAGCTGATCGAGCTCGACGCCGCCACCGGTGAGGTGCTGCGCACCGCCGAGACCGGCCGCGAGCCGCGCACCATGGCGATCTCGCCCGACGGCCTCGCGCTCTACATCGTGAACTACTACGGCAGCAGCGTGTCCAAGATCGACACCGGCACCCTCGAGGAGATCCAGCGCGTCGAGGTGGGGGAGAACCCGATCGGCATCACCTACGAGCCCACGAAGGGGAGGGTCTGGGTCGCGAACTACGCCGGCTCGATCGACGTCTTCGACGACACCGCCCCTGGCGCGTCGACGGAGCCATGAGCAAGGATGGGGGCATGAGCCAGAGCGCCGAGGGCATCCTGACCGCCACCCGTGAGATCGCCGCCCCGGCGGAGGCGATCTTCGAGCTCATCGCCGATCCCGCCCTGCAGCCCCGCTGGGACGGGAACGACAACCTCGCCGAGGCGGCGCCCGGTCAGCGGGTGCACGCCGTGGGCGAGGTCTTCGTGATGACCAACCGCAACGGCGGCGTGCGCGACAACCACATCGTCGCCTTCGTCGAGGGCCGCGAGATCGCCTGGCGCCCCGCGCCGCACGGCGAGCAGCCGGCCGGGCACCAGTGGGGCTGGGAGCTCGATCCGCTCGAGGACGGCCGCACACGGGTCACCCATGTCTACGACTACTCCGCCCTCCCTCCCTCGCAGGAGAAGCGCCTGGCCAAGGCGCGGGCGATGACGCCCGAGAACCTCCTCGCGTCGATCGATCGCCTCGCCGCCCTGGCCGAGGAGGGCGGGGACTCCTGAGCACTCCCGAGGATCCGCCGCGCGTCGACCCGAGGACCCTCGGGCCGGCGATGGATCCCGACGTCGCACGGGTCGAGTCGGTGATCGACCAGGCGATCGCCCGGGGCGACTTCGACGACCTGCCGGGCGCCGGCCAGCCGCTGGACCTGCCGGCGGCGCATGACCCCGACTGGTGGATCAACCAGCGACTGGCCGACGGCACGATCGATCGCCAGGCCCTGCTGCCCGTGGTCGTCCTGCTGCGCAAGGAGTACGAGGACCGCGACGCGACCCTCGCCGAGCTGACCACCGAGCGCGCCGCCCGCGACTACGCCGAGGACTTCACCGCGCGCGTCCACGAGGACCGCCGCCGCAACCCTTTCCAGCGCATGCTCGCCCCCGCCTGGGAACCCGACGACGCCGCCGCGCGGTGGCGGCAGGTGCGCTCGCGGCGGGCGCCGGACACTGCGCCGGCGCCTGCGCCTGTGGAGGAGACGACCGGCGCAGAGCGCCGCGGCTGGTGGCCGTTCGGCCGACGGGGGTAGGTCAGGCCTCCCAGCCGCGCCAGGCCGCGGCGAACCATTCCTCGGAGTCGGTCAGGGCGTCGGGCGCTCCGTGGGCGCGCAGCCAGGTGCAGACGTTCGTGCAGTCCCTCCGCAGGAAGTCGGAGCCGTTCGGGTTCGCGATCAGGTCCAGGACCTGCGGCACGTCGATGATCACGGGGTCGGGCTCCGCCATCCTCGAGTCGGCGAGGATGTTGTACGGGGAGAGGTCGCCGTGGACCAGCCCGAGCTGGGCGAGGTCGATGACCGCGCCGCGCAGCAGCTCGGCCCAGCGGGTGATCGTCGCGGCGTCTGGTGAGGTCTCCTGCAGGCGCGGAGCGGCGATCGCTCCGCGCTCGTCATCGGTGCCGATGAACTCCATGAGCAGCTCCGTGCCCATGATCTGCACGGGATAGGGGACCGGCAGCCCGGCGGACCACAGCCGGCCCAGCACGTCGAACTCGGTGCGCGCCCACTGCGAGGCCGCGACCTGCTTGCCGAAGGCGCTTCCCTTCGCGATGGCGCGGCCCTCGCGGGAATCCTTGGTGCGTCGACCCTCGGTGTAGGCGTTGGATCGGTGGAAGGTGGAGTGCTCGGGGGAGCGGTAGCGCTTGGCGACCATCAGCACGGCCTCGCCCGGGGCACCGGTGAGGTGCTCCTCGGGCAGGGCGCGCTCGAGCAGGAAGGCGTCGGCCTCCTTGCCCGTCTTGAGGATTCCGAGCTCGGTGTCGATCGCCCCGTCGTGCTGGACCACCCAGTCGGGGAAGGGCTGCGGCCCGCGGTCGAGGACGTGGGCCGTCTCGGGCCAGGTGGACCAGCGCTGGTCGTCGTCGAGCTCGCCGACGGTGAGGGTGTACATGGACTTCGCGAAGAAGGCGTCCGCGTCGAAGGACGTGGTCATGAGGGGGTCTCCTGAGAGGGGGCGCCCGCTCTCAGCAGGGCGCGTGGGTGGGGAGGACGGCAGGGGTCAGCACGGCGACGCTCATCTGCTCCTCCTTCCCTCAGGGCCGACCCGTTCGGGTCGGCGACGGGTCCACCGTAGAGGCTCGGCGCCCACGGCTCCAGCGAATATTCGCGAGGACCCTTCCCACGTTGCACTGATGCGGTTAACCTCGAGGCCCCTCTCCCCCGATCAGGAGTCGACGATGACGTCCGACCTGCATCATCCCCAGCCCTCCGTCCCCTTCTCGCGCCGCGCGGTGCTCGCGGGGTCCGTCGGCGCCGCGGCGCTCGGCCTCGGCGCGGGCCTCCCCGCGCAGGCCGACGGCCCACCGGCCGCCAGGGCCGTGCACTGGAGGCGCGGGCACGTGTTCCCTTCGTTCAGCGCCACCGGGAAGACCGTGGTCGCCGACCTCCGCGACCTCGACGGCTTCGATCGGCTGCTGCTGATCACCCTGCAGGGGCTCGTGAATCGCGACCGTCCCGAGATCTATCTGGTGCTCGATCCGGTCGACGAGACCTGGATCCCGGACCTGCCGGTGCGCGCCAGCCGGGTCGAGGACCCCTTCTCCCTGCTCGAGACCTACCGCGACCTGGTCGCCGGGGCCGTGGTCTACGACATGGACTCCCCGCACACGATCAACCTCGCCACCACCCTCGCCGGCCTGCGCGGCGGCATCGTCGCGAGCGCCGAGCAGGTGGAGGAGCACGGGCTGGAGGTCCTCGAGGACCTCACCGGCCGGTTCGAGGACGACCCGGCGGCGGTGCACGACTGGGCGATGTCGACCCTCTGGCCCGAATGCACCCGCGAGGTGCTCGTGGGGCTGCCTCCCACCCACACGGTCACCGTCGAGGGCGTGGAGTGGACCGAGCTGCTGCGGGAGGAGGAGCGGGTCACCGACTCCTCGAACCTCGACACCTACACCGTGGACCTCTCGGGCTTCCTCGGCGCCGAGGCGATCTTCCTGCGCCTGAGCGACGCCTTCCCCCAGGACGGCTGGGGGCCTGCCGTGCACTCCGTCGAGGTGACCGCGGACGGCGCGGTGATCGCCTCCTTCGTCCCCGGCACCGACGAGGAGGCCCCGTTCCTCTTCGACGGCAGCGGCTCCTCGACCAAGGAGGGCCTGCGCTTCGCCGACGGCGGCGGGAAGTTCATCTACCGCGTCGAGGTGCCCGCGGGGACGACGCAGATCAGCGCCGCGGTCGAGGTGGAGAACCAGTTCGTGATCTCCGCGACCGATCAGGCGCCCACCCGCATCGAGCCGTTCGCCTCCTTCCGGGACTTCCCGGTCGCGACCGGGGCGCTGGTCAGCTGGCTGCCGCCCTCGGGGGCCAGCGGGAGCCAGTTCGAGGATCTCCTGGAGCAGGTCGAGCCCGGAACCGTGTACGCGGGCTGGTTCTCGAACGACGTCTCGGGCGAATGGTCCGGGGTGGAGCTGTGCAGCCGCGCCGGGGTGATCGTCGTGGCGGCGGACTTCTACGTCAACGCGAGCGTGCTCTCCGCGATCCGCGCGAGCACCCGCGCCACCCCCGCGCAGCGGTCGTCGGCCGCCCCGGAGAGCCGCACCTACCTGACCCTCACGATCGGGGAGGGGGACAACATCCAGTACTGCCAGCGGCACATGCGCGAGCTCTGGGACGATCCCGGCCGCGGGGCCGTGCCGATGAACTGGACCGTGTCCCCGCTGCTGGAGGACATCGGCCCGGCGCTGCTCCACCACTTCCAGAGCACCGCGACCGAGAACGACCTCCTGGTGTGCGGGCCCTCGGGGGCGGGGTACACCTACGGCGACTCCTGGCCCGAGGAGGAGCTCGGCGTGTTCACCCGGCTCTCCGGCCAGTACCAGGAGCGCACCGGGCTCGACGTGGTCTACGCCTACTCCACCCCGGTGCCCGGCGGAGCCCCGCCGATCCTGCCCGACCGCGTGCTGGAGTCCTATGCGCAGGACGTCGATCTGCGCGGGATCATCCAGACCGACGAGGGCGGCAGGATCTCCGAGCCCGGAGCGGCCGTGCCCCTGATCGGCACCTTCTACCCGCCCGGCGGCGTCGAGGAGTTCCGCACCGAGCTGCTGGCGAGGATCCAGGAGCACGGCGGCGACGGCCCGCTCTTCCTGGCCGGCCTCATCAACGCCTGGAACTGGACCCCGAGCGACGTCGTCGAGCTCGTCCAGAGCCTCCCCGAGGAGGTGGAGGTGGTCCTGGCCGACGAGTTCTTCGACCTGTTCGCGCAGACGGCGTAGGAGGCGCACACTGTCCCCATGTTCCTCGAGAACCTCGGCATCGACGCCCTCGATCCTCTGCGCGCGGGCCGCTTCTGGGAGGCGGCCCTCGGTACCACGACGCTCACGGCGGAGCCGGACATCGTCGAGACCCGTCTGCAGATCACGGGGGAGGCGTACCTGGACCTGTGCTTCGCGCGGGTGCCGGAGGTGAACCGGGCCCCACAGCGACTCCACCTCGACCTCCGCGGTGGGGAGGATCAGGAGGCGATCGCCGAGCGTCTGCGCTCGCTCGGCGCGAGCGACCTCGACATCGGCCAGGGCGAGGTGCCGTGGACCGTGCTCGGCGACGTCGAGGGCGGGGCGTTCTGCGTGATGGAGGAGCGGGAGGCCTACCGGGACACCGGCCCGATCGCAGCGCTGCCGATGGACTCCGCGGACCCGCAGCGCGATGTGGAGTTCTGGGCGTGGCTGAGCGCCTGGGTGCCCGCCGAGGGCGGCGCCCCGACGACGCTGCGTCACCCCTCGCGGCGCGGCCCGCTGCTCGAGCTGTGCCCGGAGCCGGAGCCGAAGCGGCCCGGGGCCAAGAACCCGATCCACCTCGACGTGCGGCTCGAGCCGGGAGAGGACCCGGACGAGGTCGCCGCCGGGATCGCCGCGCGCGGCGGGCAGGAGCTCCATCCCGACTGGGGCGATCTGCCCTGGCGCGTCTTCCAGGACCCGTCCGGCAACGACTTCTGCGTGCTGCCCGCCCCGGGAGCGGCCTCGTGAGCCGCGGCAGGCGCACCGCGGTCTTCCTCACCGCGCTGCTCGGCGGTGCCGGGGTGATGCACCTCGTGCGTCCTGAGCCCTTCGATCGGATCGTGCCACCCGCCCTTCCCGGACCGGCGCGGACCTGGACCTATGCCTCCGGGGCGGCGGAGCTGGCGGTCGCAGCCCTGCTCGCCGTGCCGCGCACTCGCCACCTCGGCGGGCTCGCCGCGGCCGCGCTGTTCCTCGCCGTGTTCCCCGCGAACCTGCAGATGGCGCACGACTGGCGGGACGCCCCGAGGCGACGGCGCGCGATCGCCCGGGGCAGGCTCCCGTTCCAGGGGGTGCTCATCGCACAGGCTCTGCATGTGGCGCGGGCTCGACAGGAGCGGCCTGACGCCTCCGGGGCAGCAGCAGCCCCGAGAGGATGAGGCCCACCACGCCCACCAGCAGCGCCTCCCGCACCCCGATCGCGGTGGCCAGCAGGCCGGCGAACAGGGCGAACAGCGGCGCGGCGCCGCGAGAGGCGAGGGTGAAGGCCGTGGTCACCCGCACCATGTACCGATCCTCCGTGGCCTCCATCCGCACCGCGGAGTACACCGGGCGGAACACGCCCGCCGCCACGAGCAGCGCGGAGGTCGCCACCACGTAGAGCACCAGGCCCGCCACCCCTCCCGGCAGGAACGGCAGGACCAGCAGCGGCAGGCCCCGCAGCAGACCGGACCACAGCATCGTGCGGTGCTCGCCGAGTCGGCGGGAGACCCGAGGCGCGAGCCACGAGCCGAGCAGACCGCCCAGGCTCGGCGCCGCCAGCGCGATCCCGAACTGCCAGGCGGGCAGGTCCAGACCCCGCAGCAGGAGCACCAGCTCGAGCGGCCCGATCCAGGCCACGAAGGCGGCGAACAGGGTCGCGTTCAGCAGCAGCGGGCGCAGCGTGGGATGCGAGGCCGCGATCGCGAACCCCGCCCCGGCCTCGGCGAGGAAGTGCCGGGTCCCGGGATCAGGCGGCTCCGGCTCTGGCCGCTGGATCCTGCTGATCCCGAGGGCGGAGGCGATCATGCCCAGGGACTGCAGGGCCAGGGTGACCGTGGTGCCCAGCAGCTGCACGATCGCGCCGCCGAGCGCCGGGCCCAGGGTGTTGAACAGCCAGAACGTCGACTCGAGCTTCCCCAGCGCCTCGGTGCGGTGCTCGACCGGCACGAGGTTCTTCAGATGCGCGGCGGAGGCGCCGCCGAACACGATCCCGCCCAGCGCCCCGATCGCGGAGACCGCGACCAGCTGCCAGAAGCTGAGGATCCCCAGCAGCGCCGCGAGCGGCACCGAGGCGAACAGCGCCGCCCGCACCAGATCGGCGGTGATCATCACCGGGCGCCTGCGCCGTGCCTCGAGGAACGGCCCCATCGGCAGCGCGACCACCGCGCCGATCAGCCCGGCCGCCGCGGCGAGGATCGAGACCTGCAGGGTGGAGGCGTCCAGGGTGCGCACGGCGATCAGCGGCAGGGCGCCCATCGCCAGCGCCGTGCCGGCGTCGGACATCGCCCGGGCGAACCACAGCCTGCGAAAATCGGCGTCCAGCCCCGTCGTCATCCGCGCCCCTCGCCCCGTCGTGGAGGAGACACGCTACGCAGGCGCTCGCCGCCCGCACCGCTCGACGCGCCGAGGGAGGCTCAGCGCTGCGACTCGAGCCGTCCGGCCACCACTGTCGCGAGCGGGTCCGTCGCCCGCAGCTGCTCGGCGGCCTCCCGCGCCGCGGACTCGACCATCAGGCCGTCGGCCCCACTGGGGACGTCGGCGAAGAGGGCGTCGGCGTGCTCGAGCAGCACCACATCGGCCGGACCGCCCACCTGGAGTGCGGTGATGCCGTCGGTCGAGGCGGCGAGGGCCTCGCACGGCTGGAGCTGCTGGGAGGGATGCCAGGCGGGGCGGTCGTCGGCGCTGCGATGCACCGCGGCGGCCATCGCCAGCCACGGGTCCAGCGGCGCGACCGGCGCATCGGAGCCGAGGGCGAGCTGCACGCCCTGCTCGCGCAGGTCCCGCAGCCGGAACGCGCGGGCGCCGTGGCCGGGCCAGACGGCCTCGGTCGCGTCCCGGTCGTCCAGCAGATGCGCGGGCTGCACGGAGGCGACCACGCCGAGGGCGGCCATGGCGGCGATGTCCTCGTCGGTGAGCATCTGGGCGTGCTCGATCCGGGCGGGGAGGCCCACGGCGCGGATCGCCCCGAGGGCCACCTGCGCAGCGGCGTCCCCGATCGCGTGCACCGCCGCGGTGAGACCCAGAGCCTTCGCCTGCGCGAGGGCCTCGCGCAGCGCCTCGGGCCCCACGCTCAGCACCCCGCGCCCGGCATAGCCGTGACCGTCGGTGTACGCCTCGCGGGTGTAGGCGGAGTGGGAGCCCAGCGCGCCGTCCACGATCACCTTCAGCGGTCCCATCGTCACCAGGCCCCGCGCATCGAGCACGGTGCCGGTGGGCCCCGGCACGGCCGCGAGCTCCTCCGGGTAGGCGGCGGTGCGGATCCGCAGCCGCGGAGAGCGGTGCGGCCAGCTCTCCCACGGCCGGCCCCACTCCATGTCCGTCACGCCCACGACCCCGCGCTGCAGGGCCTGGCGCTGCAGCATCGCGGCCCCGGTCGCGAGCGCGTCGGCGACGCCGGGCAGCTCGGGCAGCCGCGGGGCGAGCACGAACCACTCGTCCTCCGCGACGATCCCGTCGCGCGCGGGCAGGCCGAGCGCGGTCAGGGCGGCGGAGTTCATCCAGGCGTGGTGGGCGTCGCCGCCGATCAGCACCGTCGGCACCGTGCCGGTGGCCTCGTCGAGCGCGGGCACGGTGGGGCGGATCGCGAAGTCCACCAGGCGGTGCCCGAAGCCGATGAGGGCCTGGTCCCCGATGCGCCGCTCGCGCCGGGAGGCGAGCTCGGCGCGCACCAGCTCGAGGATCACCCCCACGCTGCCCGCCCCCGAGGTGTCCAGCCGCGAGTGGGCCTGGGCCAGCTGGCCGCTGTGGATGTGCTGGTCCCACAGCCCGGGGATCGCGAGGGCGCCCCCGCCCTCCAGCACGCTCTCGCCGCCGACGGGCTCGAGGTCGGGGGCGACCTCCACCAGCACGCCGTCACGGCTGCGCAGGTCCACGGGTCGCCGCGGCGCCCGGCCCGTCGCCGCATCGAGCGGCCGCACCTGTCTGATCAGCACCGATCCAGGGTAGCCCGGTCCGTGCCCGAGTCATGACGGCTGTCATGGTGCGGTCGTGACCGTCGGGACTTCGACGGCGACGCGGCGCCGGGAAGGCTTGCCCCATGACCACCACGATGAACGACACCGCAGCGCTCTCCCTGCGCGGCGTCACCCGGAGCTACGGCCCGGTGCGCGCCCTGGACGGACTGGACCTCGAGATCCGCCCCGGCGAGATCGTGGCCCTGCTGGGCCCCAACGGCGCCGGGAAGTCCACCGCGATGGAGATGATGGTGGGGCTCGCGACCCCGGAGAGCGGCACCGTGCGCGTGCTGGGCACCGATCCCTCCACCGCCACCCGCACCGGGCTCATCGGCACCATGCTCCAGGCCGGGGCCCTGCTGCCGGACCAGCGGGTCCGCACCATGCTGCGGATGCTCAGCTCCCTGCAGGCCCACCCGATGCCGATGGAGGAGGTCGTCGCCCAGGCGGACATCGCCGAGCTCATGCCCCGACGCATGGGGACGCTCTCCGGCGGTCAGGCCCAGCGGGTCCGCTTCGCGGTCGCCCTGCTCGGGGATCCCCGGGTGCTGCTGCTGGACGAGCCGACGGTGGGCATGGACATCGGCGCGCGGCGCGCCTTCTGGGAGCAGATGCGCCAGGTCGCCGCGACCGGCCGCACCATCGTCTTCGCCACCCATCATCTCGACGAAGCCGAGCGCGAAGCCGGGCGCGTGGTGGTCCTGGACGGCGGGCGCGTGGTCGCCGACGGCACCGGCGCCGAGATCAGCGCCGTCGTCGCCGGAAGGGTGCTCACCCTGCGCGGCGCGAGCCCGGAGCAGGTCGCCGCCCTGCCCGGCGTCTCTCGCGCCGCGGCCGACGAGACCGCTCCCGGGCGGGTCCGCGCCGCCTGCACCGACTCCGACGCCGCGCTCGCCGCCCTGTTCACCGGCCCCCTGGCCGGGCACGTCCACGAGGTGATGGTCTCCGCGCCAGGCCTCGAGGAGGCATTCCTGAGGATCACCGACCACCAGATCGAGGAGCAGACCCGATGAGCACCACGACCGCCGTCCCCGCCCCGCGGACCGATGCGGCGCCGTCGGCCGCGACCCGCACCGTGCGCTACGCGCTGCACACCACCGGCATGACGCTCACGAACGTCATGTTCACCGTGTTCACCATCGCCCTGCCGGTGGGGATGTATCTGCTTTTCGGAATGATGTTCGGCCAGGAGGGCGGCGGAGCGGCGCGCGGCATGATCATGGTGAACATGGCCGCGTACGGCGGCCTCGGCGCCGCCGTCACCGCCGGCACCCAGATCCAGGAGGACCAGCGCAACGGCTTCCTGCGCCAGCTCATCGTGGCGGGGCTGTCCCCGGCCTCGTTCCTGGCCGGCTCCGTGATGGCCGCGAGCGCTGTCATCGGCCCCGCCCTGCTCGCGGTGACCCTGGTGGGCGTCGCGACCGGGGTCGAGGCGGGTCCGGCGGAGCTGCTCGCCACGCTCGTGGTGCTGTGGCTGGGGCTGCTGCCCACGATCCTCGTCGGGATCGCCTTGGGGATGCTGCTGAAGGGCGGGGCCGCGATGGCCGGCGGCGTCATCACGATGATGGCGATGGCGATCTTCGGCGGGCTGTGGATGCCGCTGGAGGCCTTTCCGGAGTGGATGCAGTCCTTCGGCCGGTGGATGCCCACCTACTGGATCTCGCGCCTGGGCGCCTGGGCGCTGCAGGACGGGGAGCTGCCGGCCGTCGGGCTGCTGGTGATCGCCGCCTGGACCCTCGTGCTCGGCGTGCTGTGCGCCGTCGGCCTGCGACGGGCCGTGGGCCTGCGGCGGCGCTGACACAATGAGCGCCATGACTGCTCCCGAGGCACCGGCATGGGGCGCCCGAGCGCGGGGCGAGGACGAGCAGGATCCGGCCTCCCGGCCCCTGACCCCGCGGGCGATCCATCGCGCCGCCCGCGCCTCCGGCGGGCTGGCCTTCTCGATCCCGCCCGTCCTGTTCGTCGCGATCCCGATCTACTACGCCTGGAGCGAGGGCAGCGCTCCGGCCGCCGCCCTCGTGACCGTGATGCTGCTCGTCTACGGCGCGGCGTTCATGTACTGCTGCGGGATCGCCCTGTACCCGCCGCGGGTGCGGCTGGCATGGTTCGCAGGATGCACCGCCCTGCTGCTGGCGCTGATCCCGATCCTCGGCGAGAACGTGCTGTACATGGTGATGTTCCAGGCCATGACGCATGTGCTGCTGCTGCCCTGGCGCTGGGCGGTCCCCACGATGATCGCCATGAGCCTCGCGATCTTCTCGCTCTCGATCGCGCTGGGCATCTACATCGCCGCCGGGCTCGCGGCGATGGGCATGCTGATGGCCTGGGGGATCGGCTACGGCATCCGCCAGCAGCTGCTCCAGGAGCAGCTCGAGGCCGCCCAGCACCGCAACGCCGTGCTCGCCGTCGCGGCGGAGCGCGAGCGGATCGGCCGCGACCTGCACGACCTGGTGGGGCACTCCCTCACCTCGCTGACCATCTCGGCGCAGCTCGCCCGACGACTGCTGGATCGGGACCCCGAGGCGGCCCGCGAGCAGCTGATGCACATCGAGAGCACCGTCCGCCAGGCCCTCGCCGACGTGCGCGCGACCGCCTCGGGCATGCAGCACGTGCGCGCCGCGACCGAGATCGCCTCCGCTCGCACCGTGCTGTCCACCATCGGCATCCAGGCCGAGGTCCCCACCGCCCTGCCGCCCCTGCACGACGACCTCTCGGAGCTGTTCGGCTACGTGATCCGCGAGGGCGTCACCAACATCGTGCGCCACTCCCGCGCCACCACCGCCGCGATCTCCGTCGACGAGGAGTCCGTGACGGTCCAGGACGACGGCGTCGGGATCCCCGACGGCGCGGGCCGCAGCGGGCTGCGCGGCCTGGAGGCGCGGCTCGCCCTGGCCGGGGGCCGGCTCGAGGTGCGCTCCTCGGAGACCGGCACGCGCCTGCATGCCGTCGTCGGCCGGGAGGAGGCGCGATGATCCGCCTCGTGGTCGCCGACGACCAGGCCATCCTCCGCCAGGGGCTGGTGGCGCTGCTGCGGCTGGAGGGTGACCTCGAGGTGGTGGGGGAGGCGGCCGACGGGGCGGGCACGCTCGCGGCCGTCGCCGAGCATCGCCCCGACGTGCTGCTGCTGGACGTGCAGATGCCCGCCGGCACCACCGCCGAGGGCGGCCCCGGCCCGGAGGACGGCATCGCCGTGGCCCGGCAGCTGCAGGGAGCCGACGGAGCACCGCGGATCATCGTGCTCACCACCTTCGGGCGCGCCGGCTATCTGCGCCGCACCATGGAGGCCGGGGCGCAGGGCTTCATGGTCAAGGACACCCCCGTCGAGCAGCTGGTCGATGCGATCCGGCGGGTCCGCCAGGGACTGCGCGTGGTGGATCCGGAGCTCGCCGCCCAGTCCCTCGCCGTCGGCCCCAGCCCGCTGACCGCGAAGGAGACCGAGGTGCTGCAGGCGACCGCCGCCGGGGGCACCACCGCCCGGATCGCCGCGAGCCTCTTCCTCTCCGAGGGCACGGTGCGCAACCATCTCTCGGCCGTGATCGGCAAGCTCGGCGTCACCAACCGTGCCGAGGCCGTGAGGACCGCCTCGGACAACGGCTGGATCTGACCGGCGGGGAGGAAGCGCGTAGCCTTTCGTGGTGCACACGATCGAATCCCTGCTGGGCCTGCTGATCGAGATCAGCGTCCCCGCCTTCGCGATCGCGTCGATGCTCTCCATGGGCCTGCGCACGCCGCTGCGCTCCTTCCGCGAGCAGATGCGGGATCGCCGCACCGTCCTCGCCGTGCTGGGCGCGAACTTCGTGGTGGTGCCCGCCGTCGGCACCCTGCTGATCTGGCTGCTCTCCGATCTGCTCCCGCAGCAGACGGGGGAGGGGTTCGTCATCGCCCTGTGCGCCGCCGGCGCCCCCTTCGTGCTGCAGCTCGGCGCGATGGCCCGCATCCCCTACGGCGAGACCGCGGGCCCCATGGCGGTGCTGCTGCTGGGCTCGATCGTGTTCATGCCGCTGGTGGTGCCCTTCCTGCTGCGCGACGTCTCCGTGCACGGCTGGTCGGTGGCGCAGCTGCTGCTGGGCACGATGCTCTCCCCGATGATCGCCGGCATCGTCATCGCCGCCGTGTGGCCGCACCGGGCGGACCTCTTCGCGCGGATCGCAGGCGGCGCGGCGGCCGTCTCCGCGGTGCTCATGTTCCTCTCCGGCCTCGGCGCGAACAGCGGCCTGGTGCTGCAGCTTCTGCTCTCCCCGGTGATGCTGGTCGCGGCCGGGCTGGTCGCGCTGGCCTTCCTCGCGGGGCGGCTCTCCGGCGATCTCGCGGGGGACACGCTCACGGTGCGCGACGGTCCCGCGATCCTCACCAGCCAGCGCAACATCGCCGCGGCGCTCCTGGTGGCCCGCACCGGCGCGGAGGACGACAACGGCTCGATCGTCGTCGCGATCCTGCTGCTGAGCGCCGTGGGCTTCGTCATGCTGGTGCCCTATGCGCTGGTCTCCGGGGCGGTGCGCCGGCGTCGCGACGGGGAGCGGATCACGCTCGGCGTGCTGCTGGGCATCGTCGGCCCGCGCTCGGACTGACCGCGCCGGGCCGTTCTGCGATCGGTGAACGCGAGATCCCGGCCACGGCGGCCGACGGGGTGTTCACCTAGGCTGGAATCGTGGCGTCCCTCCTGCGCATCCTGCGCTTCACCCGCTCCCTCACCCCTCTGTACGTGGCGATCATCGTCGCGTCCGTCCTCACCGCCGTCGCGAACCTCACGGTGCCCTTCATCATCGGCCGGGCCACGGACTCCGTGGCCTCCGCCGTCGGCGGCCAGGTCGCCACCGGCGACGCCGTGCGCACGGTGCTCTGGCTCGCGGCCGCGCTGCTCGCGGTCGAGCTCGCCACCACGGTCGTCTCGAACGTCGGCGGCTGGTTCGGCGACGTCATGAGCAACCGTCTGCGCACGATCCTCTCGGTGCGCTACTACGACAAGCTCCTCCACCTGCCGCAGCGCTGGTTCGACACCGAACTGACCGGCACGATCGTGGCGCGGCTGAACCGTTCGATCGCCGAGATCTCGCAGTTCGCGAAGATGATGTCGAACTCCTTCGCGACCATGCTCATCACCACCGCGGCGGTGCTCGGCATCAGCGCCTACTACTTCTGGCCGCTCGCGGTGCTGCTCATCGTGGTGTTCCCGATCTACGTGTGGCTGACCTCGCTCACCTCGGTGAAGTGGCAGCGGCTCGAGGGCGAGAAGAACTCTCAGGTGGACATCGCCTCGGGCCGGTTCGCCGAGGTGATCGGCCAGATCCGGGTCGTGAAGTCCTTCGTGCGGGAGCGCGGCGAGCTGGCGGACTTCAGCCGCCGCTTCCGCTCGACCGACGGCACCACGCGCGCCCAGTCCACGCACTGGCACTCCATGGACGTGCTGCGCCGCGCGGTCCTGAACCTCATCTTCTTCGGCGTCTACGCCATCATCTTCACCCGCACCGTGCAGGGCCACTTCACGCTCGGCGAGATGGTGCTGCTGATCCAGCTCATGAGCATGGCCCGGCAGCCGGTGGAGTCCATGAGCTGGGTCATCGACGCGTCGCAGCGGGCGATCGCCGGGTCGAAGGACTACTTCCGGGTCATGGAGACCGAGGTGGATCCCCGCACCGCCGCGATGCTCGCCGCGAGGGACGAGGAGCGGGAGCAGCGCACCCCCGGCTCCGCCGCCGTGGGCACCCTCGAGATGGCTCCCGGTGCTCCGGTGCTCGCCTTCCGGGAGGTTGACTTCGCCTACGAGGACGGCGAGGACGTGCTGCACGCGATCGACTTCGCGGTCGAGCGCGGCGAGAAGGTCGCCCTGGTGGGGGAGTCCGGCGGCGGGAAGTCCACGATCGTGAACCTGCTGCTGGGCCTCTACGAGCCGCGGGAGGGCCGGGTCGAGGTGGGCGGGGCCGACACCGAGCAGCTGCCGCTGGACGCGCTTCGCTCCCGGATCGGCGTGGTCTTCCAGGACGCCTCCCTCTTCTCCGGCACCATCGCGGAGAACATCGCCTACGGCCGTCCCGGCGCGAGCGAGGAGGAGGTGGCCGACGCCGCCCGCCGCGCGAACGCGGACACCTTCATCCGTCGCTTCCCCGGCGGCTACGAGCAGCTGATCGGGGAGCGCGGCCTGAAGCTCTCCGGCGGCCAGCGCCAGCGCATCGCCGTGGCCCGCGCGATCCTCAAGGACGCCCCGGTGCTCGTGCTCGACGAGGCGACCTCCGCGCTGGACACGAAGGCGGAGCGGCAGGTGCAGAAGGGCCTCGACGAGCTCATGGAGGGACGGACCTCGCTGATCATCGCGCACCGCCTCTCGACGATCGCCTCGGTGGACCGCATCATCACCCTCGAGGACGGCCGGATCGACGAGATCGGCACCCCGGCCGAGCTCGCGTCCTCCGGCGGCATCTACGCCGAGCTGCTCGCCCTGCAGGACGCCGGCCAGACCAAGCGCCTGGCCCGGTTCGGGATCACGGGCTGAGCAGCGACTCCAGCTGCCCGAGCGTGAACTCCCAGCCCTGGCGGTAGTTCTCCGGCTGATCCGAGCCCGCGTCGAAGGGGCCCGTGTGCCGCACGGTCAGCGCGGTGCCCTCGCCGTCGGGGCGCAGGCGGATCTCGGCGGCCTCGTCCACGCTGGTGCCGTCCTCGTCGGCCCACACCCAGGTGCCCGAGAGGCGCGAGACGGGGTCCACGGCGAGCACCTCGCCGCTGATGGTGATGCCCTGGGCGGGGGCGGCGATCCGGTAGCTCCCGCCGGGGCGGACGTCGGCGGTGACCTCGACGCCCTGCCACTGGTTCCACCACCAGCGGGCGACGCCCTCGGCGCTCGCGAGCTGCTCCCACACCTCCTCGGGCGGGGCGGGCAGCTGCACGGCGACCTCGACGGGATGCGCGGCGAGGTGCCGCCAGGTCGCCACGGCCTGCTCCTCGATCTCCTCGTCCGACGGGGCGTCCGCCTCCGCGGCGCCGAGCTCGCGCAGCAGCGCCTGCAGGACCTGCTCCCAGCCGCCTCCGTAGCCCGCGAGGTGACGGGGCTCGGCGAAGGCGTGGTCCAGGTGCAGGGTGAGGCCGTCCGCGTCCTCGTGCCAGCGGGCGGTGATCACGCTCTCCGGCTCGTCCTGCCAGGTCCAGGCCAGGCGCAGCAGGCCCGGCTCGAGCGTGAGCAGCCGCGCCCGTGCCCTGTCCGCGGGATCCTCGGACAGCTGCACCGCGGTCTCGTCGCCGACGGCGGCGAGGTGCCCCTCGAGGTGGCCGTACCAGCGGGCGAGCCGGGCAGGGTCGAGGACCGCGGAGAGCAGCTCCTCCTCGCGCGCCGCGACGGTGCGGTCCAGGGTGAGGACGGGGTGCTCGGCGGTGCCGGTGAGCGCGCGCGAGGTGGTGGACACGGGGATCAGCTCCTGTGCAGAAGGGTGTCCGGTCGCCGTCATCCTGCCGCGCGGGACGATGGTGCGCAAGGGACCTGGCACAGTGGGGGCATGAGCAGCTGGGCGGGCATGGCGGAGGCGTACCGAGAGTCCTTCGCGGCGCTCTGCGCGGGGGCGATCCCCGAACTGCTCGCGGCGACGGCCGGTGAGGGCCTGCACCTCGACGTGGGCTGCGGGACCGGCGAGCTGGCCCGTGCGGCCGTGGCGGAGGGCCGACGGGTCCTCGCCGTCGATCCCGACCCTGACATGGTCGCGCTGAGCCGTTCGGCCGGCGCTCCGGGCCCCGGCTCGCTCACCGTGCGGCAGGCGGGCGCGCCGGGACTGCCCGTCGACGACGGCGCGGCCGGCGCCGTGACCGCGAACTTCGTGGTGAACCACGTGCCGGATCCGCGGGCCGCGGTGCGGGACCTCGCCCGGGCCGCGGCCCCGTCGGCCCCCCTCGCGATGACCATCTGGCCGAGCACCCCCGGCCCGCACCTGGCCGCCTACGGCGAGGCCGCACGGGCCTGCGGCGCCGTCCCCGTCCCACGGCAGGACCTTCCGCCGGAGCTGGACTTCGCGCGCTCGGCCGACGGGCTCGCCGGGCTCGCGCTCGAAGCGGGGCTGGAGGTCGTCCGAGCGGGCGAGATCGGCTGGACCTGGCACGTCGCGGCCGACGACCTGATGGCGGGCATCGCCGCCGGCATCGCGGGCCCGGGCCGACTCCATCGCGCGCAGAGCCCGGAGGTGCGGGCGCGGATCGAGGACGCGGCGCGGGAGCGGTGGAGCACCTATGTCGGGGCCGACGGCCGGCTCGCGTTCCCGGTCACCGCGGTGCTGGTGGTCGCGACCCGTCCCTGAGCAGCCGCGGCACCAGCCTCACGAGCACCACCATCCCCACCAGCTCCACCAGGGTCTGCAGCACCACGGCGGCGGGCGCCAGCGCGGAAGGCATCGCGAGGGCCAGCGGCAGCACCACGAGGGAGTTGCGGGTCGCGCCGGAGAAGGTCACCGCGCGGGCGGACGCCGTCTCGAGGTGCGCGAGGCGGGAGACGAGGATCCCGGCGGCCGTCGCGAGCACGAGGAACCCGACGTAGACGGGGACCAGCACGAGCAGGGCGGGCCCGGCGCCGAGCACCCGAGGGGTCTGCGAGGCCGTGACGGCCAGGAGCACGAGCATCATCAGCGGCGCCATCGCGGCGGAGAGGTCCAGCCGCGGCGCGAGGCGCTGCAGCAGGGCGGCGCCCAGGAGGGGCAGCACGATGAGCAGTCCGAAGGCGCGCAGGAACGGCCCCGCCTCGATCAGCCCGGCCGCCGCGCCGCCGCTCAGCAGCGGCACCAGCACCGGCAGGGCGAGCAGCTGGCCCAGCATGAGCAGCGGGGTCGCGGCGAGCAGGCGCTGATGGGCGCCGCCCGCGAGCGCGGTGAAGACGATGACGTAGTCGATGCACGGCGCGAGCAGCACCAGCAGCGCGCCGACCAGCAGATCGGGGGAGCCGGCGAGCGGGCGCGTGATCACCAGGACGATCAGCGGGACCGCCACCAGGTTCACCGCGAGCAGCGCCAGCAGGAGGCGTGCGTCGCGCAGGGCCGCGCCGAGCTGCAGCAGCGGCACCCCGAGGAAGGTCACCAGCAGGAGCACCGCGATGGCGGGCTCCACGACGATCTCGAGCCCTCCCGCCACGGCCGGCACGGCCGCGCCCAGGGAGATCCCGGCCGCGAGCGCGAGGAGGTACAGCGCGACCTGATGGCGGTCCGCCGCAGCCAGGAGTCGCCGGGCATCCATATGGTCAGACCGTAGTCGGCGCGAACCCAGCCAGCTCCCGGCAGGGGCCGATAGCATGTCCCCGATCACACCGTCACGGGGGAACGAAGGAGCTGACATGGGATTCATCCAGGCATTCAAGGGCGCTGTCGGGGGCATGCTCGCCGACCAGTGGAAGGACTTCCTCACCGTCCCGAACGGCCTGCCGCAGACGGCAGCCCTGTTCCCGGCCGTGCCCCAGGGCACCAACGCCGGTCGCGGCTCCAACACCCGCGGCAGCGAGAACGTCATCTCCAACGGCTCGAAGATCCTCGTGCCCCAGGGATACGGCCTGATCACCGTGGTCGACGGCCGCGCCACCGGCCTGATCACGGAGGCCGGCGGCTACGAGTTCACCGACTCCTCGCCGGACGCTCGCTCCGTCTTCGCCGGGGACGACCTCCTCGCCTCGACCGTGGGCACCTCGTGGGAGCGCTTCAAGTTCGGCGGCCGCCCCACCTCTCAGCAGCTCGCCTTCTACGTGAGCCTCAAGGAGATCCCGGACAACCGCTTCGGCACCCAGTCGGAGATCTACTGGGACGATGCCTACCTGAACTCGCAGGTGGGCGCCGTGTGCCGCGGCTCCTACACGCTGCGGATCATCGACCCCCTGCTGTTCGTGCACAACTTCGTGCCGGCCACCTTCATCTCCGCGAACGCCCCGGTGTTCGACTTCGCCGACGTCGACAACAAGGCCGGCGCCCAGCTGTTCCAGGAGGTCGTCGGCTCCCTGGCCCAGGCCTTCTCCCGCTACACGAACGATCCCGACAAGGGCAACCGCATCTCCCGCATCCAGGGCGACTCGGTGGGCTTCGCCCAGTCCCTCTCCGCCGCCGTGGAGGAGGGGTACCGCTGGTCCAGCGACCGTGGCCTCGCGATCGTGAAGACCGCGATCGTCTCGATCGAGTACGACGAGCACACCCGTGAGCTGCTCAAGGACGTCCAGAAGGCCGACGCCCTCTCCGGCCCCCGCTCGCAGTCCTTCATGAACCAGGCCGCGGCGCGCGGCGTGCAGGCCGCAGGCGAGAACGGCGGCGGCGCGGGGCTGGCGATGTTCGGTGCGGGCATGGGCGCGGCCGGCGGCATGGTCAACCCGGCCCAGCCCTGGTCCCCGCCGGGCCAGCAGGGCGGGCCCCAGCAGGGCCAGGCTCCCCAGCAGGAGGCGGCGCCGCAACAGGCCGCCCCGGCGCAGGAGGACCCGGTCGCCAAGCTCGCCCAGTACAAGCAGATGCTGGATCAGGGCCTGATCAGCGAGGCGGACTACGACGCGGCGAAGAAGGCCGCGCTCGGTCTCTGACCCGGCGCCCTCAGCGCGATGAGCATTCCCCCTCAGGGCCCGGAGTGGGCCCGTCCGGACCAGCCCGGCGAGCCCCAGCGGCCCGCCGGGCCGGTCCCGCCCGCCGGTCCTCCCGGCCAGCAGCCTCCGCAGCAGCTCGACCCGGAGGCGGTCGCCGGCGCCGACGAGGCCGCCCGGCGGCACGCGACGAACCGGATCATCGACACCAGCTCGGCCCGTGCGGACGGGCTGAACAAGTGCCCCCGCTGCGGCAGCTCGGAGATCCAGTACTCGCTCACCGCGAAGGCGCTGGTCTGCTCCTACTGCCGCCACACATGGAACGAGGAGAACGCGGAGCAGGCCTTCGGGCTGGACTCCTCGATCGCGGAGCTGCGCGGCCACACCATGGCCTCGGGCACCTCGGACGTCCGCGACGACCTCACCACCATGACCCTGAAGTGCCAGGGCTGCGGCGCCGAGGTGGTCGTCAACGTCGCCCAGGAGCTGCAGGCCCGCTGCCACTGGTGCCGTCAGACCCTCTCGATCAACTCGCAGATCCCCAACGGCGCTGTGCCCGATGCGGTGCTGCCCTTCCAGCTGACCCGCGAGGAGGCGATCGAGCGCATCGACGCCTTCACCGCGAAGCGCCGCACCTTCGCCGACGGCCGCTTCAAGCAGGAGTACGTCCCCGAGAACGTCATGGGCGTGTACATCCCGTACCTGGTGGTGGACGGCAACATGCACGCCCTGCTGCAGGGCAGCGGCGAGGTCACCACGAGGCAGTACACGGTGACCACCGGCAGCGGCGACAACAAGCGCACCGAGACCTATTACGACGCGGACGTCTACTCCATCCAGCGGGCCTTCGACCTGCTGGTGGACGACCTCACCGTCGAGTCCGCCGCCCGCTACGACGCGAAGGACAACCAGCGGGCCACGAACAACATCCTGAACGCCGTGCAGCCGTACGACACCGAGAACGCCGTCGCCTACAACTCCAACTACCTCAAGAACTTCACCTCGGAGCGTCGCGACCTCAACGTGCGCGACGTGGACGACGAGGTGGAGGACAGGTTCCTGGCGATCGCCCGGGCGAAGGTGCTCCCCACCATCAGCGGCTACGACCGCGGCGTGCGCTGGGAGCGGGAGGGTGTGGCCGTGCGGGGCACCCGCTGGGTCGCGGTGTACGTGCCGGTGTGGCTGTACAGCTACGCCGACTCCGCCAAGGGCCAGGACTCCCTCGTGCACTACATCGCGGTCAACGCCCGCAACGGCAACACCATGGGCTCCGTCCCGGTGTCCCATCCGAAGATCTTCGCCGTGGCCTGCGCCGCCGGCACCGTCGCCGCGGTGATCGGTGCGCTCGTCGGCTTCGGCAGCTACTTCTTCTGAGGAGACGGACCCATGACCCCCGATCATCCGCACCTGCCAGGAGGCCGCCATGCTGCCGCTGCTCGCTGAGCTCTCCGCCGATCCGACGACCGCGCTCCTGCTGGCGGACTCCGACTCCGGCGGCGGCGCTCTCGCGATCCCGTTCATCGCGGGTCCCGCGGTGTTCATCGCGGTCTACGGCGGCATCTACCGCTACTACCGCAACACCGACAAGCGCCACCAGTTCGAGAAGGAGACCGAGGTCGCCGTGGGCAACCTCAGCTCCGGCGATCGCAAGGTGGGCGTGAACAACCGTCAGAAGAGCCGTTCCATGAGCGGTCGCAACAGCACCGACCACCTCGAGCGCGTCCACCGGATCAAGGTCGACTGACGTGGCGGGCGGGACCGCCGAGGTCATCGTCATCGGGGCGGGTCTCGCCGGCCTGGTCGCGGCGACGGAGATCGCCGACGGCGGCCGCCGGGTGCTGCTGCTGGAGCGGGAGGGCGAGCAGGACCTCGGCGGGCAGGCCTGGTGGAGCTTCGGGGGCCTGTTCCTCGTCGACTCCCCGGAGCAGCGCCGCCTGGGGATCCGCGACAGCCTCGACCTCGCCCGGCAGGACTGGCTGGGCTCGGCCGCCTTCGACAGCCCCGAGGACCACTGGCCGCGCCGCTGGGCCGAGGCGTACCTGCAGTTCGCGGCGGGGGAGAAGCGCGAGTGGCTGCACGGTCTCGGCCACCGCACCTTCCCCGTGGTCGGCTGGGCCGAGCGGGGGGACGGCCGCGCCGAGGGGCACGGCAACTCGGTGCCGCGCTTCCACATCACCTGGGGGACGGGGCCGGGGATCGTCGAGCCCTTCGCGAGGAAGCTCGCCGCCCACCGCGAGGCGGGACGCATCCGCCTGCGCACCCGCTGCGCCGTCCGCGAGCTGCTCGTCGAGGACGGCCGCGTGACCGGGGTGCACGGCGACGAGCTGGCGCCCTGCCGGTCAGCGCGCGGCGTCGGCGGGAGCGACGAGGTGGTCGGGGAGTTCACCGAGCGCGCCGCGGCGGTGGTCGTCGCCACCGGCGGCATCGGCGGCAACGAGGAGCTGGTGCGTCGGCTGTGGCCCGCGGAGCTCGGCACCATGCCGGAGAGCTTCGTGCACGGGGTGCCCGCGAGCGTCGACGGAGCGGGCATGCTGGCCGCGCAGCGCGCCGGGGCCCGCTGGATCCATCAGGACCGGATGTGGCACTACACCGAGGGGATCCGCAACTGGGACCCGGTCTGGCGCGGTCACGGCATCCGCATCCTGCCCGGCCCCTCCTCGCTCTGGATCGACGCCCTCGGCCGACGTCTGCCCGCCCCGGCCCTTCCCGGCTTCGACACCCTCTCGACGCTGCGCCACCTGCGCACCACGGGGCACGACCACTCGTGGTTCGTGCTGACCCGGAAGATCATCGAGAAGGAGTTCGCGCTCTCCGGCAGCGAGCAGAACCCGGACCTCACCGGCCGGGACTGGAAGCAGGTGCTGGGCCGGGTCAGGCCCGGCGCGCCGGGACCCGTGCAGGCCTTCCTCGACCACGGCGAGGACTTCCTCCAGGCGGGCTCCGTGCCCGAGCTGGCGGCGCAGATGAACGCGCTGACCGGCGAGGAGCTCATCGACGCCCGGGCGCTCGAGCGCACGGTGCGCGCCCGCGACGCGGAGATCCTGAACCCCTTCACCAAGGACAACCAGATCACGGCGCTGCGCGGGGCACGGAAGTACGTGGGTGACCGGCTGATCCGCACCGCCGCCCCGCACGCCCTGCTGGACCCGAAGGCCGGCCCGCTGATCGCGGTGCGCCTGCACGTGCTGCTGCGCAAGACCCTCGGCGGGCTCGAGACGGACCTCGGAGGCCGTGTGCAGGCCGCCGCGGGGGAGGGCGCCCTGCCCGGGCTGTATGCGGCGGGGGAGGCGAGCGGCTTCGGCGGCGGCGGGGTGCACGGCCACAACGCGCTGGAGGGCACCTTCCTCGGCGGCTGCCTGTTCTCCGGCCGGCAGGCCGCCGCGGGCGTGCTCGAGGACCTGCGATGAGCGCGGCCCCGGGCTGCCGGGCGCTCCTGCTCATCGGCGCGGTGGGCGTCGGCAAGACCACCACGATCGACGCGATCGGGGACGAGCTCGCCGAGCGCGGCGTGCCCGGCGCCGTGATCGACCTCGACGCGATCCGTCGCGGCTGGCCCTCCCCGCCGGGGGATCGCTTCAACACCGCCATCGAGCTCGCGAACCTGAGCGACGTGGCCCGCAACTACCGCGAGGCGGGCGCGCAGGTGCTGGTCGGGGCGGGTGTCATCGAGGAGAGGCGGCGCCGAGATCGGTACGAGGAGGCGATGGGCGCCCCGCTGACCGTCGTGCGGCTCACCGGGCCGCGCGAGCTGGTGCGCTCGCGGCTCCGCCGCCGCCACGAGCTCGATGCGGGGATGCTGGCCTGGCACCTGGAGCGCTTCGACGAGCTCACCACGATCCTCGACGCCGCCGGGGTCGAGGACCTCACGGTCCCGATCGCCGAGGACCCCCGCGCCACCGCGCGCGCCGTGCTGAGCGCCGCGGCGCTGCCGACGGACTGACCGCCCTGACCTATTCCCCGGTCCGCGCGGCCTGCTCGAGCAGGATCGTGGAGAAGTCGTCCTCGCCGTGGCCGGCGCCGATCTCCGCCTCGAGGGAGGCGAGCGCGCCGCGCAGGGCGGGGAGGTCGCTGCCGGGACGGGCTCCGTCGCCGACGGTGTCGATCATGAGGTGCGCGTCCTTCGCGATCGCGTTCGCGGTGAAGTCGCCGCCCTCGGTGCTGCGCTCGCCGCGCACGAACGGCCCCTTCATCCCGGCGAGGAACGCGAGACCGGTCCCGCCGAGCATGTCCAGGGTGTCCTCCGCGGAGGTGCCGGTCGCCTCGCCGAGCGCGAGCGCCTCGCGCAGGCCCTGCGCGCTGACCGCGAGGGCGAGGTTCGCCAGCAGCTTCCCGACGGCGGCCTTGCGTCCCGAGTCCACGCCGCGCAGCCGCTCCGGGTCCGCCCACGGGGCGACCAGCTCGAGCACCTGCGTGCGCAGGCCCTCGTCGGGCGTGCCGACGTAGACGCCGAGCGCGCCGTTGCGGGCCGGTCCCAGCGAGCCGACCACCGGCACTCCCACGTAGGTGGGTACCGCGGCGGCGAACTCGTCGGCATCCGCGGGAGAGACGGTGGTGGTGTCCACCCAGGGGGTGCCGGCAGGGATCAGCGCGGGGCCGAGGATGCTCTCCCGCACCGCGTCGGGCCCGAACAGGGAGGTGACCACGAGGTCCGCCCCGGCGACGGCCTCGGCGGCGGTGCCGGCGACCTCCGCCCCGGCCTCGGCGAGGCGGCGGGTGCGGTCCGCGGTGCGGTTCCACACGGTCAGCTGGTGGTCGGGGATCAGGTGCAGGGCGAGCTCGGTGCCCATGCGGCCGGTGCCGAGGAAAGCGATTCTCATGCGTGCAGTCTGTCATCCGTCGTCCACACCGCCGTGCGGCCGGCGAGCAGGACAGTGCACAATAGGAGGCATGACTCCTCGTGTGACCCGCCGTCGAGCACTCGCCGCCGCCGCGGCCGGATTCGGCCTGCCCGCCGCCGCCGCCGACGCCGCTCCCGCCCCGGCGCGCCACCGCGGGGGCTTCGAGAACCTGCGGGTCGCCACCTTCAACGCCTCCCTGAACCGGGAGCAGGAGGGTCAGCTGCTGGAGGACCTGGCCACCGGCGAGGACGCGCAGATCCGCGCGGTCGCCGAGGTCATCCAGATCAACAACCCCGACATCCTGCTGATCAACGAGTTCGACCACGACGCGGACGGCCGCGGAGTCGACCTGTTCCGCACGAAGTACCTCGAGGTCTCCCAGAACGGGAAGAGCCCGGTCTTCTACCCGCACGCCTTCACGGCCCCGGTGAACACCGGTGTGCCCAGCGGCCACGACCTCAACCGGGACGGCACCGTCGGCGGGCCCGACGACGCCTGGGGCTTCGGCCAGTTCCCCGGCCAGTACGGGATGGTCGTCCTGTCGCGCCACCCGATCCTCACCGAGCAGGTGCGCACCTTCCAGAACCTGCGCTGGGCGGACATGCCCAGCAACCTGCTGCCCACCGAGTTCTACGGTGAGGAGATCTCGCCCGAGCTCCGCCTGAGCTCGAAGTCCCACTGGGACGTGCCGGTGAGCGTCGGCGCGGGCATCGTGCACATCCTCGCCGCCCATCCCACCCCGCCCAGCTTCGACGGTCCCGAGAAGCGCAACCAGCGCCGCAACAGCGACGAGATCCGGCTCTGGTCGGACTACCTGAGCCCCGGCCGGCGCTCGAAGTGGATCGTGGACGACGCCGGCCTCCGCGGCGGCCTCGCCGCTCGCGAGCAGTTCGTGATCCTCGGCGACATGAACTCCGACCCCCTCGACGGCGACTCGTGGCCCGGCGCGATCGATCAGCTGCTCGGCCACCCCCGCGTGCAGGACACCAAGCCCGCCAGCGAGGGCGCCGTGGAGGCGTCCAAGGCCCAGGGCGGCGCGAACCTGAAGCACTCCGGCGATCCCCGTCTGGACACCGCCGACTTCAACGACGATCCCTCCCCGGGAAACCTGCGCGTGGACTACGTCCTGCCCGCCACGTCGCTCCAGGTCGTCTCCTCGGCGGTGTACTGGCCGCAGACCGGTCACCCCGGCAGCGAGCTGACCGGCACCTTCCCGTTCCCCACCTCGGACCACCGACTGGTCCGGGTGGACCTCCAGGTGAAGGCCTGACCCTCTAGGCTTCGGGCATGACCGCTCACGACCGGCCCACCCCGCCCGATCTGCCGCCGCTCCTCGACGCCTCCGCGCTGCACGCCCTGCTCGAGGATCCCGCGCCCGGCGCCCGCTCGCCGCACCTGCTCGACGTCCGCTGGGCGCTCGACGGGTCCAAGGGGCACAGCACGTATCTCGCCGGGCACCTGCCCGGCGCGGTGTACGTCGACCTCGACACCGAGCTCGCCGCCCCCGCCCGCCCGGAGGCGGGCCGCCACCCCCTGCCCGATCCCGAGACCTTCGCGGCATCGCTCCGCCGGGCCGGGGTCACCGAGGGCTCCACGGTCGTCGCCTACGACGACGGCGACGGCGCCCAGGCGGGGCGCCTGGTCTGGATGCTGCGCGCGCTCGGCCACCGGGCCGCGCTGCTCAACGGCGGTCTGAGCGCCTGGGACGGCCCGCTGGAGACGGAGGACGTGCTCCCGGCACCGGGGGACGTCGCGGCCCGTGACTGGCCCGTCGAGCGACTCGCGAGCGCCGACGAGGTCGCCGCCGGGCAGTCGCTGGTGGTCGATGCCCGCGCCCCGGAGCGCTACCGCGGCGAGGTCGAGCCGATCGATCCCCGTGCCGGCCACATCCCCGGCGCCGTGAACCTGCCCTATGTCGGGAACCTCGACGCCGAGGGCCGCTTCATGGACCCGGTCGAGCTGCGGGCCCGCTTCGAGGCCGCCGGCGTGCGCGAGGACCGCGAGACGATCGTGTACTGCGGCTCCGGGGTCACCGCGACCCATGACCTGCTGGCCCTCGAGAGCGCCGGCTTCACCCGCCTTCGGCTCTTCCCCGGCTCCTGGTCGCAGTGGAGCACGGATACGACCCGGCCCGTCGCCGTCGGCCCGAACCCCTGAGGCCTCGCCGGGGGATCACCCCTTCGGGTGGCTCTCCCGGATCGCCCGGACGATGCCGCGCAGCCGTTCCCCATGCTCGCGCTGACCGCCCTCGGGCACGTCCTGCCCCAGCACCGCGGCCCAGATCGGCACCATCTCCTCGTGGTACGAGTGGCCGTGCCCGCCGGTGACGCCGATGGACAGCGGCATGTCCGCCGCGATCTGCCAGAAGGTGATCCACGGGACCCAGTGCATCGCCGGGGTGACGTCATGGCCCACCCGCTGCTGCAGCCACGCCGGCTCCCGCCACAGCAGGGAGAGGTCGAACCACACCACCGGATCCGAGGGGTGCTGGGCGTAGACCACCCGCGGATGCCGCCACTGCTCGTAGAGCCCGCCCCAGTAATTGCGATGCAGGTCCCGCGGCCGGGTGACCACGCGGATATGGCGCCCGGCGTCGATCACCGGGGCCACGGCGGGGGAGCCGGGGCGGGAGCGCGCGGTGAGCTGCTGCCACAGCGGGGTGAAGCTGGGGGTGCCGGTCCACACCGCGCCGTCGATGGTGGAGAGCATCTCGGGCACGTCCCGGAAGGCGGCCTGGCCGCCGAAGGATCCCAGCGACTCCCCGGCGACGTACAGGGCCGGTCGGCGGTCGGCGGGCAGATGGTCGAGGCGTCGGCGCACGGCCTCGAGAAGCAGCCGCCCGGCCCGCTGCGGTGAGCGGCGGTCGATGAGATAGGTGAGGGGGCTGGGGTAGTACGAGTACTGGATCGACGCCGTGGCGCAGTTCCCGGCGGTGAGGAACTCGATCGCGGACAGGGACCACTCCTGCAGCCAGCCGGTGCCGGTTCCGGTGAACAGCACCAGCACCTCGCGGTCCCAGGCCCCGGTGCGGTCCAGCTCCGCCACCACCGCCTCCACCGTGTCCTCGAGGGTGCGGGTGCCCGACTTCGCGGCGTAGACGCGGATCGGGTCGAGCGCCTCACGGCCGACGGCCCGGGAGATCTGCTCCCGACGCGCACCGCCGGAGACGATCTTGCGGCCCGGGGCGCCGAGGGACTGCCAGGTCTCCAGCGACTGCGGCCCGCCGGAGCGCAGCGAGGAGGTGGGTCGGGAGATGTCCGGCGAGATCAGCCGGTTCGCGGCGTCGGCCCGCTCGATCATCGCCTCGAGCACCCGGCCCCGGATCAGGCGATCGGCGATGATCGCCACGGTCGCGGCGGTCAGCAGCAGCGAGAGCACCGTGACCAGGCGCCGGGGGAGGTAGGGCCGCAGCAGCGCCCGGTACAGCCGGGTGGTCTCGATGGTGGAGCGGGCGATGCCGAGAGCGAGCAGGAACGCCCCGATCCCGGCCGCCGAGCCCACCGCATGGGTGGAGAGGGGGCGGGGCTCCTCCTGGACGAGCCGGCTGATCTCCCGCTGGCGCAGCACCCCGCGCACCCAGGAGTAGGTGGAGATGCCCACCAGCGCCGCGCCGCCTATCCAGCGCGCCCGGTGGCGGTGGTCGGGAGCGATGTGGACCTGCAGGCCGATCTCGCGGCCCACGCGCCGCACCACGCGCCCCGCAAGCGCGCCGGTGGCGTAGCCGTAGATCTCGGACAGCCCGATGTTCACCGCCCACATCCACCAGGTGCGCGGCAGCATGCTCGGGGAGGTCGAGATCCAGCCGGCCACCGAGGCGCCGAGGAAGCCGCCGGTGTCCAGCGGGGCCGTGATCGCGGAGCGGTGCGTGCGCCGGTCGCGTCGGCCGACGATCCTGGTCGCGGCGCGCACCGCGGTCGCGGCACCCCGCAGCCAGCTGGTCGGTCCGGACGGGACGGGGGCGAGGCCGGGACGCATGCGGGCAGGCTATCGGACAGGCCTCCGGGCAGAACAGGGACTTTCGGTGGAGTCCAGGGGTCGATGCGACCGCCGGGAGGGCGCTCTCCTCCGTACTCTGGAGGGATGAAGATCCTGCTGCCCGACACCGTTCCGCTGAACCCCGCTCTGCCGTCCGGCTGGGAGGCGGTGACCATCGACTGCCGCGAGGAGATCCCCGCCGAGCACCACGACGCCGAGGCGCTGGTGGTGTGGGGCGCCTCCCGCCGTCATCTCGCTTCCGCCGCCGAGAACCTGGGACAGCTCCGGCTGGTGCAGTCGCTCTCGGCCGGCGTCGAGGGCATGCTCGCGGCCGGCTTCGACGAGCGGGTGGCGATCGCCACCGGCGCCGGTCTGCACTCGCTCACCGTGAGCGAGCACGCCCTCGCCCTCCTGCTGAGCCTGGTGCGCCGCCTGCCCGAGAGCCTCGAGGCGCAGCGGCGCAGCGAATGGTCCACCGAGATCGGCGGGCTGCAGCCGCTGCACCCCGAGGGCCGGATCACCACGCTGATCGGCGCCCGGGTGCTGATCTGGGGCTTCGGCCAGATCGGCCAGACCCTCGCCCCGACCCTGCGGGCGCTCGGCGCCGAGGTGCGCGGCGCGGCCCGCAGCGCCGGCACCCGCGCGGGCTTCGAGGTCATCGCCGACGGCGACGTGCTCGCCGCGCTGCCCGAGGTCGACGTGCTCATCGACATCCTGCCCGCCTCCGAGGCGACCGCCGGGGCCATCGGCCGCGAGGCCCTCGCGGCGCTGCCGGACCACGCGCTGGTGGTGAACGTGGGCCGTGGCGCGACCGTGGATCAGACCGCCCTGCGCGAGGCGCTCGAGGCGGGCACCATCGGCGGCGCCGCCCTGGACGTCACCGACCCGGAGCCGCTGCCCGCGGACGACCCGCTGTGGGACGCGCCGCGCCTGCTGATCACGCCGCATGCGGCAGGCGGGCGCCCCGTCGGCGCGGACGAGCGGATCTCCGCCAACGTCCGCGCCCTTGTCGACGGCCGGGAGATCCTGCACGTCGCCTCGCGCTGACCCGGCACGGGGCCGACCCGCCTCGGACCGGATCGGCGATCAGGAGTCCCGGCTGAACGGGTTGCGCGGGAGGCGTCGGCGGCCGCCCCGCCCTCCGGGAGCGGAGTCGCCGCCGTCGGCGGGGAGGATCGGGACCTCGCCCGTGTAGGTCGACAGGTGCTCGGAGACCTGCGCCTCGACCTGCTCGGCGAACCGGTCCTCGACCCGGCCGCTGACCTCGTCGGTGAGCTGGTCGGAGTAGCGCTCCATGAACTCCCGCTGGCGGAGGCGCCGCTCGAGCCTCTCGATGACCATGACCTCCCGGCTCAGCGAGCGCCACAGCGAGATGGCCATGCCGATCATCACCACGGAGAACGGCAGGGCGGAGAGCAGGGCGAGCGCCTGCAGGCCCTCCATGCCCGAGTCCCCGTCGGCGGACAGCGAGCTCACCCAGATCAGGGAGGCGGCGATGACCCCGGAGGCGGAGGCCCAGAAGATGCGGGTCAGCCGGGGCGGGTTCGGGTCGCCCTTGTGGGCGATCATGTCCATCACGAACGCTCCCGAGTCGGCGCTGGTGATGAAGAAGATCGACACCAGGATGACGGCGATGCCGGACAGCAGCGCCCCCGCGGGGAGGTGGGCGAAGGTGTCGAACAGTGCGGTGTTGGGGTCGATCTCCCCGGTGCCGCCGGTGAAGTCGACGCCCTTGATGACCGACTCGTACAGGGCGGTGCCGCCCATGACGGTGAACCACAGGAAGGTCAGCGCGGTGGGGACCAGCAGCACGCCGGTGATGAACTCACGGACGGTGCGGCCCTTGGAGATGCGGGCGATGAAGACGCCGACGAAGGGCGACCAGGAGATCCACCAGCCCCAGTAGAAGGTGGTCCAGCTGCTGATCCAGGTCGCACCCTCCTCGCCGCGGAACGGCAGGGTCTGGAAGGACAGCTGCAGGAAGTTCTGCAGGTAGTAACCGATGTTGGAGACCACGTCGCGCAGCAGGAAGAGGGTCGGGCCGAGGATCAGCACGGTGAGCAGCAGGAGCGCGGCCAGGCCCATGTTCAGGTTCGACAGGATCTTGATGCCCTTGTCGACGCCGCTCGCGGCCGAGAGGGTGGCCAGGGCCGTCACCACGAGGATGATGATGACCTGCACCGCGGTCGAGTTGGGCAGCACCCCGAGGTGGTCGAGGCCCGCGGCGATCTGGTTGACGCCGAAGCCGAGCGAGGTGGCGATGCCGAACAGGGTGCCCACCAGGGCGATGATGTCGATGACGTCACCGATCCAGGTGTCGGTGCGCTTGCCCAGGATCGGCTCGAGTGCCCAGCGGATCGAGACCGGGCGGTCCTTGCGGTGCACGGCGTAGGCGACGGCGAGGCCGACGATCACGTAGATGCCCCAGGCGTGCAGGCCCCAGTGCAGGAAGGTCTGGCCCAGCGCGCGCTCGGCGCGGTCCGGGTCCGCGAGCCCCGCGGCGTTCGGCGGGGCTCCGGCCTCGCTGTAGAAGGTCAGCGGCTCGGCCGCCCCCCAGAAGACCAGTCCGATGCCCATGCCGGCGGCGAAGAGCATCGCGAACCAGGAGAACATGCTGAACTCGGGCTCGTCATCGTCCTTGCCGAGCTTGATCTGGCCCATCCTGCTGGCCGCGATGACGATCGCGAAGAACACGAACGCGGTGACGACCAGGACGTAGTACCAGCCGATCGAGTTCACGACCGTGGTGTTCAGGGTCGAGATCGCGGCGTTGAACGCATCCGGCAGGAGCAAGGCGAACAGCACCGCGAGCAGGATGATCCCGGCGGAGACCAGGAATACGGGCTTCGACAGGGAGTACCGGGGAGCGACAGGAGGCGCAGGACTGCCGTCCGGCGCGGTCTGCGCAGCCGTCGAGGAGGAGGGCGGCGGCTGGGCCTTCGATGAGGACACGGCTCTTCTTTCGGAGAGGGATCAGGTCACGGGCCCCCACCGTAACGTGCTCGGCGCCGTCACATCAGAGGGGCCGGGCTCCGGCGAGCTGCTCGACGGCGGCGGCCGAGGTCTCGGCGACGACCTCCAGCTCGAGGTGGAACTGCTGGCCCGCGGCCGGGCCGCACAGGTCCGAGACGGCGCGCAGCGCGACGAAGGGGACGCCGAGCGCCTCGGCGGTGCGGGCGCTCGCGGTGGTCTCCATGTCGGCGCTGAGCGCGGCCGGGAACCGCTCCCTCATGGGGGCGGCGATCTCTGCGGTGACGAAGGCGTCGCCGGAGAGCATCAGCCCGCGGCGCACGCCGTGGCCGCCGCTGCGCGCCTCGGCCCGCAGCGCCGCCTGCTCGGCCGCATCGACCCAGGCGGCCCGTGCCGTGAAGCGCTCGGGCCCGCCGGGCACCTGGCCGGGGGCGTAGCCGAAGGCGGTGGCGTCGGCGATGGAGTACGTGAAGGTCTCGCCGACGATCAGCGTGCCCACCTCGACGTCGGCCGCGAGCCCGCCGCAGGAGCCGGCGGCGACCACCAGGCCGGGCGAGGTCGTGAGGATCGCCCAGGTCGCCGCGGCGGAGGCGGCGGCGATGCCGATCCCGGTGGTGACCACCACCGCGTCGGTCCCTGCGAGCGTCCCGCGCGTCGCGGCGACGCCCACGGCGAAGGGGGTCTCCAGCTGCTGCGCCGCCTCGAGGCGCGCGGTCAGGGGAGCGGCCTCCTCCGGCATCGCGACGAGGACCAGCAGAGGGCCCTCGAGCACGACGGACTCGGAGGGCAGGACGGCATCAGGGGCAGCGGAGGAGGACATGCCCGAAGGCTACCGGGACGCCCGCCCCTGCCGTGGACGTGGCGCCCAGCAGGATTCGTTAGGCTGGACGCATCCGCCAGCGAGGCGATCCGCAGGGGTCGTGGACAGGAGGCAGTGATGGGTCGGTTCAAGGATGCCGTGGTGACGGGGGCTCGGGCCGTGAGGCGCATCCCGATCCCCTCGACGCTGACCCATCAGGCGCTGCGCGAGGCGCGCAGCCCCATGCCTCCCGGGCACGTGCAGAAGACGCATGCGATCGAGCACGAGATGATCGGACGCACCCGGTCGATCTGGCTCGACGAGCATCGCGCCGAGAACGGCATCATCATCCATCTCCACGGAGGCGCCTACGTCTCCGGCCCCTTCGCGAGCGACTGGGCCTGGCTCTCACGGCAGGTCGACGCCCTCGGCTGCGCGGGGCTGATGATCGACTACCGCAACGCCCCCGACCACCAGCACCCCGTGGGCCGGGACGACGTCGAGGCGGCGCTCGGCGCCCTCGCGGCCGACGGCCGGCTGGAGGGCCGGCCCTGGGTGCTGTCCGGGCAGCATTCCGGCGGCGGCCTCGCCTTCGTCGTCGCGCGGCGGCTGCGCGAGCAGGAGGGCATCCCGGCCCCGTCGGCGCTGATCGCCATGTCGCCGTGGCTGGACCTCGAGCTCTCCAACGCCGGGATCACCGAGACGGACCAGGTCGATCCCGTCCACGAGCGGCGCCTGCTGCGCGATGCCGCTCGCCGCTACGCCGGGCGCACCCCGCTGGACGATCCGGACCTCTCCCCGATCAATGCGAGCCTCGAGGGGCTGCCGCCCATCCATCTCAGCGTCGGGATGCGCGACCTGTTCCTCTCCGAGGTGCGGGTGGCGAAGCTCCAGCTCGAGGAGAACGGCGCGGATCTGCACTACCGGGAGATCAGCGGCCGGCTGGGCCTGCAGCTGATCCCGCGCAAGGGCGAGGACATCGAGCGGGTGCACCGCGAGCAGGCCGAGCTGCTGGCCCGCGCGCTCCGACCGACGGCCGGCTGAGCAGGCGGCGCCCGGCTCTCAGCTCTCGACGACCACCAGGGAGGCGCCCGGTGCGCAGACGGTCCAGCGGCGCCGCGGCATCAGGCGCACCATCCCGCCGATGAGCAGGGCGTGGCCGACGGTGTAGGTGAGCATCACCAGCTCGGTGCTGAGCGCGATCGACGCTCCCGGCAGGAACCAGTCCATCGCGAGCAGCGAGCTCGACAGCAGGAACAGCGTTCCTCCGGACCAGGTCAGGCCGTTCCCTCCCGCCGAGAGGAAGGCCATCACGGCCAGGGCCACGGCATAGGCGGCGACCACGCCGAGCAGCGGGCCGGCACCGTCGGCGCAGGCCACGAACAGTCCCACCACCACGGCGCCGTAGGGGATCGCCAGCGCGATGCGCATCGCATCCCAGCTGCGCGCCCACAGCGGAGCCAGCGCCGCCGAGTAGAAGGCCAGAGCCGCCAGGAATCCCGCCACGGCGATCAGCTGCGCGCCCTGCGGGATGAGCTGCCCGAGGCTGTCCCCGGCCCAGGCGCACAGCAGGCCGCCCATCAGCAGCGTGGTGGTGCGCGAGCGGTGCGGTGCCGCGGTCAGGAGCACCACCATCAGCAACGGCGCGAACAGCGGCTGGGTCAGCCGACGGAGCGTCTCCGCGTCCGCGAGGACCGCGCCGACGTTCAGCAGGGCCGCCAGGGCATACGCCGCCCACGACGCGAGGTGGATCGAACGCAACGGCGGCACTGCTCAAGCCTAGGAATCGCTTCCCGCGCTGACCAGGGGTTCGTCCACTCCCTGGGGCACGGTTGGGTAACGCCTGGGCACGTTTGGGTCACGACGCCGGGCGGAGTGTACGAATTGCCGCGGAATGCCCCGGTGTGCGCCTCAGGTCACATCTGCTGCGGTGCGTTCACCCCGAGCGCGTCGAGACCCTCGACGAGCACCCGCTCGGTGAGCTGGGCGAGCGCCAGGCGGCCCGCCCGCACCTCCTCGTCGGACTCCTTGAGGATCGGGGAGGCCTCGTAGAAGGAGGTGAACGCCTGCGCGAGCGAGAACAGGTAGGCGCACAGCCGGTGGGGCTCGAACTCCGCGCCCACGCTCACCAGGGTGGGCCCGAACTCCAGCAGCTGCAGGGCGAGGGCGCGCTCGGCGTCGTTCTCGATCCGCGGCGCGGCGGCCGCGGTGATGCCCTGGGCGGCGGCCTTCCGGCTGATCGAGCGGATCCGCGCCACCGCGTACTGCAGGTACGGGGCGGTGTTGCCGGTCAGCGCCAGCATGCGGTCCAGGTCGAAGGTGTAATCGGAGTCGTGCGCGGTGGAGAGGTCCGCGTACTTCACGCCGCCGATGCCGATGTCGTGGGCGATCTGTGCGCGCTCGTCCTCGGGCAGGTCGGGGCGCAGGTCGTCGATGACGGTGCGCGCCGTGCCGACGGCCTCCTCCAGCAGCGCCATGAGCCGCAGCGAGGAGCCGGAGCGGGTGCGCAGGATCTTGCCGTCCTCGCCGAGCACGGAGCCGATCTTCACGTGCTCGGCCTGGACCTCATCAGGCAGCCAGCCGGCCTCGCGGGCAGCGGTGAAGACCATCTGGAAGTGCAGGCCCTGCGCCGAGCCGACCACGTAGCCGATGCGGTCCGCTCCGAGCGTGCCCACGCGATGGCGGATCGCGGCGAGGTCCGTGGTGGCGTAGCCGTAGCCGCCGTCGGACTTGCGGATGATCAGCGGCAGCGGCTGCTCGTCACGGCCGGTGAAGCCCTCGGGGAAGACGCACAGCGCCCCGTCGGAGATCCGGGCGATGCCCGCGGCCTCGAGGTCGTCGCAGACCGCGGCGAGCAGGTCGTTGTACGAGGACTCGCCGGCGAGGTGATCGTCGGTGAGGGTCACGCCGAGCATGTCGTAGATGCGGTGGAAGTACAGCTTCGAGAGCTCCACCAGGTTGGTCCAGATCCGCAGCGATTCGGCGTCGCCGGACTGCAGGGTCGCCACCCGCTTCCGGGCGCGCTCGGCGAAGTCGCCGCCGCCGTCGAACGTCGCGCGCGCGGCCTGGTAGAAGGCGTTCGGATCGGTCTTCAGCAGATCCGCCTCGGCGCTGTCCTCGCCCACCTCGAGCAGGTGCTCGATGAGCATGCCGAAGGGGGTGCCCCAGTCGCCGATGTGGTTCTGGCGCACCACGGTGTGGCCGAGCTTCTCCAGGGTGCGGGCGATGGAGTCGCCCACCACGGTGGTGCGCAGGTGGCCGACGTGCATCTCCTTGGCGACGTTCGGCGCCGAGTAGTCCAGCACCACGGTCTCGGCCCGTTCGGGTGCGGGCACGCCGAGCGCGGCGGCGGGGTCCACCAGCTCGGCGGCCTGCGCCGCCACCCAGTCGGTGCGCAGGCGGATGTTCAGGAAGCCCGGCCCGGCGATCTCGGGATCCTCGGCGATGTCGCTCAGGTCGACGGCCTCGACGATCTCCGCGGCGATGTCGCGCGGCTTCCGTCCCAGGCGCTTGGCCAGACCCATCGCGGCGTTGCACTGGAAGTCCGCGAACTGCGAGGGGCGGATGATCGGGTCCGCATCGGCGTACTCGGACCCGAAGGCGGCGGCGAAGGCGGTCTGGAAGCGCTGGGTCAGCGCGATCTCGGGAGCAGGCATGCTCCCAGGGTAATCGGCGACCGCCCGCAGGTCCCCTCGGATTCCGCCGCGGCGGGCGCAGTGCGACCGACGGCACGCCGACGAGGTGCGGGGAACCGGAGGCCGCTGCGGGGGCCAGCCCCCTCCCGGGCACCGGACCCGATGCCTAGGGTGGAGCCATGCGCTCCCTGATCTCGCTGATCCTGAACATCATCTGGCTGCTCACCGCCGGCTGGGCCCTCTTCCTGGGCTACGTGCTGGCCGGCGTCCTCGCCTGCCTCCTCGTCGTGACCATCCCCTTCGGCCTCGCCTCCTTCCGCATCGCCGGCTTCGTGATCTGGCCCTTCGGCCGCGAGGTCGTGGACACCGGCCGCGGCGGCGCGGGCAGCGCGCTCGGCAACGTGATCTGGTTCGTCATCGCGGGCTGGTGGCTGGCGCTGGGGCATGTGGCCACCGCCATCGCCCAGGCGGTCACCATCATCGGCATCCCGCTGGCCTGGGCGAACCTCAAGCTGATCCCGGTGACCTGCTTCCCCTTCGGCAAGGAGGTCATGGACTCGGACTCGGCCCGATCCCGGATGCTCCCCACGGTCCGCTGAGCCGTGCCCGTCGACCAGGACGAGTACCGCCGCCTCAGCGACCTGCTCGCCGTGGGCGTCGCGGTGGCCAGCACGCGGCAGGGCCCGCATGACGTGCTGGTGACCGTCGACTCCTACCTCGACCTCTCCTACGACCCGCCCACGATGCTCATCGCGCTGTACGGGATGTCGCGCGCGGCCGAGGCGGTCGAGGAGGCCGGGCACGTGTGCCTGACCCTGCTCAGCGACGATCAGCAGCACCTCGCCGACCGCTTCGGCACCCCCGGCGCGCCCCTGCAGGGCATGCTCGGCGGCCTCGAGGTCACCCGCACCGCGGACGGCGACGCGATCCTGCCCGGAGCGCTCGCCCACTTCGCGCTCCGCATCGACCAGGCCGTCGACGCCGCCACCCACCGGCTGCTCATCGGAGGGGTGGTGGAGATGGGGGAGGGCCGGCCCGACGCCGACCCCGCCGTGCGCTTCGCCGGGGAGAAGCGCTCCCTGCGCTGACCGCCTGCCCAGGGGTGATGGCTATCCTGCATCCCATGAACCCGCTGGAGCGACTGGCGCTGCGCCTGATCCCCGCCGCGCGCTTCGACGTGCGCGAGGACTACGCGAAGGTGCGGCGGCTGCAGCGGCAGCTGGCGGCCCTGCCGCCGGCCCGCTTCCGCACCCCCACCTGGGACACCTTCTCCGACAGCGGCGACGGCAGGCGCGTGCCCGTGCGCGTGTTCACCCCGCGCGAGCAGCGGCGCGAGGACCTGCTGCTGTTCTTCCACGGCGGCGGCTGGGTCACCGGCGACATCGAGAGCTACACCCCTGCCTGCGCCACCATGGCCGACCTCACCGGCTGCCGCGTGGCCTCGGTCGACTACCGGCTCGCCCCGGAGCATCCCTTCCCGGCCGGTCTCGAGGACTGCTACGGCACGGCCAGGCGCCTGCTCGAGGACCCCTCGCTCGCCGGGCTCCCCGACGCCGACGGCATCGTGCTGGTCGGCGACTCCGCGGGCGGGAACCTCGCCGCCGCGGTCTCCCTGCTGCTCGCCGAGCAGGGCCGCCCGGTGCCCAGCCGGCAGATCCTGCTCTACCCCGTCACCCATTGGGATCACGACCCCGAGACCTCACCCTTCGAGTCCGTGCGGCGCCACGGCGAGGACTACCGCCTGACCACCACCGAGATCCGCGACTATCTCGACCTGTACGTCCCGGACCCGGAGCTGCGTCGCAGCCGCCTCGTGTCCCCGCTGATGGCGACCGACCTCGGAGGGCAGCCCGAGACCCTCGTGATCACGGCCGAGCTCGACCTGCTGTGCGACGAGGGGGAGGCCTACGCCGGCGCGCTCGCCGCGGCCGGCAACCGGGTGCGCACCCACCGGGTCGAGCGGGCCCTGCACGGCTTCATCACCCTGCCCCGCTTCGCCCGGCCGCTGCGGGACGCCTACGAGGTGATCGACGACTTCCTCGACGCCGGACCGGCCGGGAGCACCGCGCCGTGAAGCGCCGTCACTGGGTGCGCCTGGACAACGCCTCGAACATCTTCCCCGCCGCGCGCAGCGACGTGGACCCCAAGGTGTTCCGGCTCGGGGCCGAGCTCGATCACCTGGTCGACCCCGCGCTCCTCCAGGAGGCGCTCGAGGAGACCTTCGAGCGCTTCCCGCTCTATCACGCGGTGCTGCGGCGCGGAGTGTTCTGGTACTACCTCCAGGACAGCGACCTGCGGCCCCAGGTGGTCGCCGAGACCGAGCAGGTCTGCGCCCCGATCTACCAGCCCGATCGACGCACCCTGCTGTTCCGGGTCGTCCACCACCGTCGCCGCGTGGGCCTCGAGGTCTTCCATGCCCTCTCCGACGGCACCGGCGCGCTGTGGTTCCTCACCGACCTGCTCGGCGCCTACGCCCGTCGGCGCTTCGCCGGGGAGGCCCCGGTCGTCGAGGAGGTGCACGAGCTGGCCCCGGACTCCTTCGCCCACTACTTCCGTCGCCGTCAGCCCGTCCCCGCCTCGCACGAGGAGGACTTCACCCGGGAGGCGACCCCGGCGGTGCTCACCGTCGAGGAGGCGGCGCGGGAGGAGGGGCCGGTGGGCGAGGGGCGAGCCCGGCGCCCGTCCGGTCGCCGTCGGCGGGTCCACCGCCTGCGCGGCTCCCGCACTCCCGACCACCGCACCCGTGCCCTCGAGCTGAGCATGCCGGCCGCCGACGTGCTGGCCCTCGCGAAGGCGGAGGGCGCGGCCCCCACCATGTACCTCACCGCGCTGTTCTTCGAGGCGATCCGCCGCACCGACGCGAGGGTGCACGCGCGCTCGACGTTCGCCGCCTCCGTGCCGGTCAACCTGCGACAGTTCTTCCCCTCGACCTCCGCGCGGAACTTCTTCGCGACCATCCGGGTCGAGCACACCTACGGGCGGGGCGACGACTCGATCGGGGCGGTCGCCCGCGGGCTGCAGGAGGCCTTCAGCGCCGAGGCGACCGAGGAGGCGCTCGGCCGACGGCTCCGCCGGCTGATCCGGGTGGAGCGCTTCCCGCCGGCCCGCATCGTGCCGCGGCCGCTCAAGGATCTGCTGCTCAGCGCCATCAACTACGCCAACAACCGCTCGCTCACGGTCGCGATCTCGAACCTCGGCCGCGTCACGCTCCCGAGCCCGGCGCAGGACCATGTGGGCCGGATGCTCTTCCTCGTCTCCGCGGTGCGCCCGCAGTTCTGCGCGATCACCCACGGCGGGCAGCTGACCCTCGGGTTCACCTCGCCGTTCGTGGAGACGGCCCACGTGCGGGAGTTCGCGCGGCTGCTCTCCGGGGCCGGCATCGAGGTGTCCCTCGCGGCCGCCCGGTCCACCGAGGAGGAGCTCGCGGGGGTGGGTGCATGAGAGCGTGCGCCGACTGCTCGCTCCGGGTCGAGGGCGACTGGAAGCGCTGCCCCCTGTGCGGCGGCGACCTGCGCGGAGCGGTCGTGCCGAGTCCGTACCCGGCGGTCCCGCTGCGCTACTCGCGCCGCCGCGTGCTGCGGGTCCTGGTGCTCTGCTCGCTGGGCGTGATCCTGCTGTCCTTCCTCGCCCAGCTGCTGTTCCGTCGCGATGCCGAGGACCTCGGCGCGCTGCGCTCGGTGTGGCTGGGGATCGCGACCACCTGGCTGGTGGTGCTGATGGCGGTGAGCAAGCGGCGGAATCTCGCGAAGTTCATCGTCTACCTGGTGGCCGCGGCGGCGGCGGTGAGCGTGTACTGGGACTACCTCACGCAGTGGTCCGGCTGGTCGGTGACCTACGTGGTGCCGATCGTGTGCGCCGCCTCGATCGCGGGCCTGCTGATCACGGTGCGGGTGATCCGGATGGAGCTGGCGGACTACGTGGTCTACAGCGGGCTGACGGTGCTGCTGGGCCTCGCCCCGATCGTGTTCCTGGCGCTGGGCTGGGTGGGCACCCCGATCCCCTCGGCGATCTGCGGCGCCCTCAGCATCGCGGTGGTGACGCTGCTGCTGGCTCTCCGCGGCGGCGCGGTACGCCATGAGCTGGCCACGCGGCTGCACCTCTGAGCAGGTCCCTCGGCAGATCGCGTCGCGCATCGCACAGAGCGGCCACGGCGCGCCGACGGGGGCGGAGGCCTCGGCCTCCGTACGATGCGAGGCGATTGTGTGCGGTGGTAGCAGGACCCGGCCGCCTCGCTGAGTACGGCCCGCGGGCGTCAGAGGTCAGGAGAGAAGGTCGATGGACAGGGAGCGGCACGGCGAGGGGACCCAGGACGACGACTGGATCTTCGCGATCGACGACCCCCACAGCCTGCCCACGGATCGCCTCCCGGACCGGGCCGAGTTCGACCGCTACGCGACCCCGCTGCTCGCCCGACGAGCCGGCGGCGCGGCGATGCCCCCGGGTGAGAACGAGACCGTCGACCTCAGCTCCCTGGACCTCACCGATCCCGGCGCGGATCCTGCGCAGGAGCCGGCCGCGGCGACGGGCGCGATCCCGATGCTCGGACCCGACGGCGAGCCCCTGGAGGACGAGGACGCGGACCAGCTGACCGCTCCGCTGTCCCGGCCGGCGGCGGCGACGTCCTACGCCCGCTCGGGCACCACCCCGAACGCGGAGGGGGACGAGATCCCGTGGAACGGGTTCGTGCTCCCGGATCGCTTCACGGACCTCGGGGTCTTCGACGCGCTGCGCGACGTGGCCGCCCTGATCTGCCTCGCGGCGGCCCTGACCACCACGTTCACCGTCGCACACTCCCCGCAGCTGGACCTGCTGGGCAAGGTGGGGATCGGTTCGGCACTGCTCGCCCTGGTCGCGGTGCACCTGCTGCGCTGGGTCCCGAAGAACCCGCCGCTGAACGCCGTGCGCGTGCTGCGGATCGTGGGCATGCTGCCGGCCCTGGGCGCCGCGGTCACCGTGATCGTCGCCGACCTGGTGCTCTCGCTGCCGAACCTGTTCGCCTCGCTGCCCGACGGCCCGCCCGTCGGCATCGGGATCGGCGTCTCCCTGCTGCTGCTCGGCGGGATCCTCGGCATCGAGCCCCGTGCGCACGAGGGCCACGTCCCGCAGGCGCGGGCGCGCCGGGCGGCCCGCACCCTGCTCTTCGGCGTGGGCGTCGCGGCGGCCGCCGCGCTCCTGGTCGCGCTGGTGATGATCGTGGGCCGGATCTTCACGACCGGCTGGGCGTACTCCCTGGTCACCTTCTCCAACACGGTGATCTCCGCGCTGTTGCTGGGGATCGTGCTGCTCTCCGGCCTGCGCCGTGAGCGGTCCTGGTACGTGCTGTCCACCGCCGTGGTGGCGGCCCTGGTGATCGCGGCGCTGGCCGACAACACCCTCGAGCTGCAGTTCGCGGCGCCGCAGAGCTTCGCGACCGGCTTCGTCTACCTGCCCTTCCTGGTCGCGGCCTTCGGGCTGATGATCTCGCGCTCCTTCGTGCGCAGCATGCCGGTCTCCTTCCGCCGCACCGACTGGCTGGTCTACTGCGTGCGCGCCTTCGAGTTCAGCGCCCTCATGCATGCCGCCGCCGTGCTGTGGCACGTGCTGGCCGCGATCGCCTCGCTCGGCGGGCGCGCCCCCGGCAGCCCCCTGCTCCACGGGATCGATGCCGTGGTGTGCGTCTGCTTCCTGGTCGTCTCGCTGTCCGGCCGCACCTCGCTGCTCACCCGCCCTGCGGTGAGCGCGCGGGCCAGCGGCGTGGTCGCCGGGCTGATCCTGGTGGTCGTCGGCTTCCTCGACGTCATCGTGAACTCGCTGGCGATGGCCGCCGGCGCCGGGCTGGTCACCGGCGGCGTCGCCCTGTCCCTCGGCCTCGCCGTCGCCCTGATGCTCACCGTGCCGGCCCCGGTGCGCGACGAGTTCGGCGCCCCGGACGTCACCCGCATGTTCGCCGACTTCCGCGCCCGCGACGGCGGCACGCGGTCCCTGCTGGACCTGGTGCCCGACGTCACCGCCGAGACCGCTCGGCGCAAGATCTTCCCCGGTCGCTGACCCGCTCCTCCCGCTCCTCCTCACCCCGCCTGGAGACCCATGTTCCGCTGGAGACTGCACGGCAACGGCCGCACCATCGCTCCCGATGCCATCGTCCTGCCCGAGGAGCGGCTGGCCTGGCCGCTCACGATCGGCATCGGCGCGCAGCACGTGATCGCCATGTTCGGCGCGACCTTCCTGGTCCCGCTGCTGACGGGCTTCCCGCCCTCGACCACGCTCCTGTTCTCCGGCATCGGCACCCTGCTGTTCCTGACCATCACCAGGAACCGGGTGCCCAGCTACCTGGGCTCCTCCTTCGCCTTCATCGCTCCGATCACCGCCTCCACCCAGGCGGACTCGATGGGCGCCGCCCTCGGCGGCGTCATGGTCACCGGCATCCTGCTGGCGCTGCTGGGCCTGCTCGTGCAGAAGGTGGGCACCCGCTGGATCGGCGTGCTCATGCCGCCGGTGGTGATGGGCTCGATCGTGGCGCTGATCGGCTTCAACCTCGCCCCCACCGCATACGACAACTTCAAGCAGTCCTCGCTGACCGCGACCGTCACCCTGCTCGCCGTGGTGCTGTGCACCGCCCTGTTCAAGGGCCTGCTGGGCCGGGTCTCCGTGCTCCTGGGCGTGCTGATCGGCTACCTCTTCGCGGTCGTGCGCGGAGAGGTCGACTTCGCGCCGGTCTCCGAGGCGGCGTGGCTGGGCCTGCCCGAGTTCCACAGCCCCGAGCTGAACCTCGGCCTGCTGCCGATGTTCCTGCCCGTGGTGGTCGTGCTGCTGGCCGAGAACGTCGGTCACGTCTCCAGCGTGGGCCTGATGACCGGCCGGAACCTGGACCACATGGTGGGGCGCACCCTCACCTCTGACGGCCTCGCCACCGCCCTCTCGGCCGGGTTCGGCGGCTCGCCCACCACCACCTACGGCGAGAACATCGGCGTCATGAGCGCGACCCGCGTCTACTCCACCGCCTCGTACTGGGTGGCGGGCCTGGTCGCCATCGGCCTCTCGCTCTCACCGAAGGTGGGCGCCGCGATCTTCACCATCCCGGCCGGCGTGCTGGGCGGCGTGACCTTCGTGCTCTACGGGCTGATCGGGATCGTCGGCGTGCGCATGTGGGTGGACGGCCGCGTCGACTTCTCGCGACCGAAGAACCAGATCACCGCAGGTGTGGCGCTCGTGGTGGGCATCGCGAACGTCACCTGGACCGTCGACGGCATCACGCTGACCGGCATCGCACTGGGCACGGCGGCGGCCCTCGTGATCTACCACGTCATGGATCGGCTGGGCCGTCTCACCGGCACCGAGGTCGTCGAGCCGGCGGCGCACTGAGCCGGAGCACCGCTGTCCATCATTTATGCAAGGGTGGACGACCGGAATGAGGTGAGGGTAGGCTTCCCTTGTGCCGACAGCCCCTGCTCCCCGCCCCGCCCTCGTGGGCGACGAGCTCACCCTGACCTACGGCGGCAGCCCTGTCGTCCATGACGTGTCGATCGCCCTGCAGGCAGGGGCGGTCACCGCGCTGCTCGGCCCGAACGGCAGCGGGAAGTCCACGGTGCTGCGCGCGCTGGCCCGCCTGCACCCGCTGCGATCCGGCGAGGTGCGCCTGACCGATGGTGCCGGGGAGCGGCGCACGGACCTGCTCGCGGCGAAGGAGCTCGCGCGGTCGCTGACCCTGTTCACCCAGAGCCGCTCGGCGCCTCAGGGCCTCTCCGTCCGGGATGTCGTCGCCTTCGGCCGCCATCCGCATCGCCGCCGCTTCGCCGGGCTCGACGACGCGGACCGCGCCGCGATCGACCATGCGATGCGCCTGACCGGCATCTCCGACTTCGCCGGGCGCGCCGTCGGCGAGCTCTCCGGCGGCGAGATGCAGCGCGTCTGGCTCGCCTCCTGCCTCGCCCAGGACACCGCGATCGTGCTGCTCGACGAGCCGACCAACCATCTCGACCTGCGCTACCAGATCGAGACCCTCGACCTGGTGCGCGAGCTCGCCGAGGTCCACGGAGCGGCCGTCGGGATCGTGCTGCACGACCTCGATCACGCCGCACGCATCGCCGACCAGGTGGTGCTCCTGCAGAGCGGACGCGTCCACGCCGCCGGCACGGCGGCGGAGGTGCTCACCTCCTCGCACCTCAGCGACGTCTACGAGATCCCCATCGACGTCACCGCGGATCTCGGCGGCCGTTTGCGCATCGAGGCGCGCAGCCGCCGCAGCGCCCCCGTCGTCGCACCTGCCTGACCCCATCTCACCCCCCTATCCGGAGATCACTGTGCCCCGCACCCCTCGCCGCGTCCTCGCCGCGGCCACCGCCCTGCTCGCCCTCACCGCCCTCGCCGCCTGCGGCACCACCGAGGTCCCCGAGACCGCCGCAGGAGGCTCCTCCGAGGGCGCCGCGATCAGTGACTCCTGCGCGGCCGACGAGACGACCACCTCGACCGGCCCGGTGTCCCTCACCGACGACCTCGGCCGCCCCGTCGAGCTCGACGCCCCCGCCGAGAGGGTCGCCGTGCTCGAGTGGCAGCAGACCGAGGACCTGCTGAGCCTGTGCGTCGCCCCGGTCGCCGTCGCGGACGTGGAGGGCTTCTCCACCTGGGTCACCGCCGAGACCCTCCCCGACGGCACCACCGACGTCGGCACCCGCCAGGAGCCGAACCTCGACGCCCTCTACGCCGCCGATCCCGACCTCGTCATCGTCGAGGCGAGCGGGGCGGACGACGAGATCCTCGCGCAGCTCGAGGAGCGGGGCGTGCCGGTCCTCGCCACGACGGGCGCCGACGCCGCGGATCCCATCGGGCACATGACCGAGCTGTTCTCCCTGATCGGCGAGGCCACCGGTCGCACCGAGCGCGCCGAGGCGGTGCTGGGCGAGTTCGAGGAGCACCTCGCCGCGGCCCGCGAGGAGGTCTCCGCCGCGGACCTGCCCACCACCGACTTCGTGTACCTCGACGGCTGGGTGGAGAGCGGCAACGTCTCCCTGCGCCCCTTCGGCGAGGGCGCCCTGTTCACCGCGATCGGCGAGGAGCTCGGCCTCACCCCGGCCTGGACCGGGGAGGTCGACCCCGTCTACGGCCTCGGCCAGACCGACGTCGAGGGGCTCATCGCCGTGGGCGAGGCGAATCTCTTCTACACGGGCACCGACGACCCGGCCGGGGACTACGTGACCGAGCTCGAGAAGAATCAGATCTGGACCTCCCTGCCCGCGGTCGAGGACGGCCGTGCCCATGCCTTCCCCTCCGGCATCTGGACCTTCGGCGGTCCGCGCTCCTCCGAGCAGGCGATCGACGCCTACGTCGACACCCTCACCGCGCCGTGAGGCCGCAGGGCGCCGGCGGACTGCTCGCCGGGCTCGGCACCCTCCTGGTGCTCCTGGCCGCGGTGGTGCTGGTGGGCCTGTGGCACCTCACCCAGGGCACCTCTGACCTCGGCGTCGCGGAGCTGCTGGGGCACCTGGTCGGTGCGTCGGAGGAGGACCGGAGCGTGGGCGTCACCGAGGTGCTGCTCGCCTCGCGGGCGCCGCGGCTGGCCGCGGGCATCGCCGTCGGCATCGCGCTCGGCGCCGCCGGGGCGATGCTGCAGTCGGTCTCCCGCAACGCCCTGGCCTCCCCGGACACCCTCGCCGTGACCGCCGGCTCGTACTTCGGCCTCACGCTCGTGGCGGCCTTCGGCCTGTCCGTGCCGCTGTGGGCCTCCGGAGGCGTCGCCTTCGTGGGCGGACTGCTGGCCGCCGGCCTGGTGCTCGCGATCGCGGGCGGCGCGGGCTCCTCGACCACCCGGCTGATCCTCGCCGGCTCCGCCGTCGCGATGGCGCTGCAGGCCGGGACCTCGATGCTGCTGATCCTCTTCGAGGCCGAGACCACCGGGCTGTACGCCTGGGGGAGCGGCTCCCTGACCCAGCTGAACCTCGACGCCTCGCTGCGCGCGCTGCCCGTGATCGGACTGGGACTGCTCGCCGCGCTCGTGCTCTCGCGGCGCCTCGACGTGCTCGGGCTCGGGGACGATGCCGCCGCCTCGCTCGGAGTGCCGGTCACCTCGACCCGGGCCGTGGTGGTGCTGTGCGCGGTGCTCCTGACCGCGGTCTCGGTCACCGTCGCCGGGCCGCTCGCCTTCGTGGGCCTCGGCGCGCCGGTGCTCGCGCGGCTCCTCGGGTCGATGGTGGGCGCGGTGCACCGGCACGTCCTGCTGATCCCGGTCTCGGGCCTGCTCGGGGCGCTGATCGTGCTGCTGGCCGACGCCGGCATGCGCGCCCTGCTCACCCCGCAGGGCGCCGCCGCGATCCCCACCGGCATCCCCACCGCGCTGCTGGGTGCGGTGATGATCGTGGTCCTCGCCCGGCGTCTGCGGGACTCGGGGCCGACGGCGCAGCCGCCGCAGGCCCGCGTCGGCCTGCGCTCCCGGCGTCGGGTCCTGATCGTGGTGGTCGTGCTCGGCGCGCTGCTGGTGGCGGTGGTGGTGCTCGGGCTGCTGGCGGGGAGCCTCTGGCTGCGCACCGGGGACCTGCTGCTGTGGCTGCGCGGCGGGGCGCCGGACCTCATCGCCCGGGCCCTGACCGACCGGGTGCCGCGGGTGGGCGCCGCCGTGCTCGCAGGGGCCGCGCTCGCCCTGGCCGGGACCGTCGTCCAGACGACGGTGCGCAACCCGCTCGCCGAACCCGGACTGCTGGGCATCACCGCCGGTGCCGGGCTCGGCGCCGCGACCGTGGTGACGATGCTCGACGGCGGGCGCGCCGCGATGATCCTGTGCGCGGTCCTGGTGGGCGTCGGGACCTTCGTGCTGATCACCGTGCTCTCATGGCGGGGCGGCCTCGCGCCCGAGCGCTTCGTGCTGGTGGGCATCGGCACCGGCTACGGGATGAGCGCCCTGACCACCTTCCTGCTGCTCAGCGCCAACCCCTTCGACACCCCCGCGATCCTCACGTGGCTGTCGGGGACCACCTACGGCCGCGGGCTCGACGACGTGCTGCCGGTGCTGATCGCCCTGCTGCTGATCGTCCCGCTGCTGCTGGTCCAGCATCGCGAGCTGGACCTGCTCGCGATCGACGAGGACACCCCGCGGGTGCTCGGCGTGCGTCTGCAGCGCACCCGCCTCGCGGTGATGGGGCTCGCCGCCGTGCTCGCCTCGATCAGCGTGGTGGCGGTGGGGGTCGTCGGCTTCGTGGGACTGGTCGCCCCGCACCTCGCGCGGGCGCTGGTGGGAGGCAGGCACCTGCGCACCATCCCGGTCGCGATGCTGCTCGGCGGCACCCTGGTGGGACTCGCCGACGCCCTGGGACGCTCCCTCATCGCGCCCGCCCAGATCCCGGCCGGACTGATGGTCGCGGTGCTCGGTGCGCCGTACTTCGTCTGGCTGCTGTGGCGGTCACGGGCCTGAGCCCCGCGGCGGCAGATGCACCCCCGCGATCATGCAGCGCACGGAGCCGCCGGCCGCCTCGATGGTCGGCACCGACACGGCGAGGATCGGGCAGGAACGTTCGATGCGGCGCCGCTGCGCGGGCGTGAGCTGCGCGGCGGCCCATGCCGACATCGCCAGGACCCGCCCCCGGTCCCCGAGCAGCTCGAGGCAGTTCCCGGCGAAGCCGCGCACCTGGGCCTCGGACAGCTCCACCACCTCCCGGCCGCTGCCCCGCAGCGAGGCCAGCACCTGGGACCGTCGGCCGGGGTCGCGGATCATCCCACTGCCCACCAGGGCGATCTCGGTCCCCACGCTCATCAGCACGTTCGTGTGATAGACGGGCACCCCGTCGGCGTCGGACGCCTCGAACAGCATCGGCCGGTACCCGAGCTCCGCGCAGGCCATCTCGAACAGGCCGGGATCCAGGCGTCGGGAGCGACAGGCGTAGGCGATGCCCGCGAGATGGTCGAGCACCATCGCCCCGGTGCCCTCGAGATGGCGCTCCTCGCGCTCGTGGCCGGAGAGGTCCAGCACCCGGCGCACCACGAAGCGCTCCTGCAGGTGCGCGATGACGTCCTCGCGCCGCTCCGCGCGCCGGTTCGCGGCGAACATCGGGTAGAGCACCACGGTGCCATCGGCGTGGGTGGACAGCCAGTTGTTGGGGAACACGCTGTCGGGCATCGTGGCGCCCCGGTCCTCGAAGACCTCGACCTCCACGCCCGCCGTCCGCAGGGCCGACGCCAGAGCGTCCACCTCCGCCGTCGCGCGGGCGGCGACCTCGGCCGGTGATCGCGTCGGCTCGTGCTGGAAGGCGTTGTCGGCCGCGGTCTGCGGATTCGGGCGGAAGCGGTGGGGGCGGACGAGGACGACGTGAGAGGGCGCCTGCCCGCTCATCTCAGCTCACCGGCGCGAGGACGTCCACCAGCGAGAACAGGTCCTTGGGGTCGTCCGGCTGGGCGACGAGGTCCACCTCGTCCTGCAGGTCGCTGCCGGCGGTCGCATCGCGGGCGCAGCGCAGCGCGGAGAAGTCGGAGATCGCGAATCCCACGGAGTCGAACAGGGTGACCTGCTCCGCGTCGGTGCGACCGGGGGCGGCGCCGGTGAGCACCTCCCACAGCTCGGTGACGGGGAAGTCCGGCGCCATCTGCTGGATCTCGCCCTCGATGCGGGTCTGCGGCGTGAACTCGACGACCACGACGGCGTCCTCGAGGATCCGCGCGTCCAGCTCGGTCTTCCCGGGGCAGTCGCCGCCGATGGCGTTCAGATGCACCCCGGGTCGCACCTGCTCGGCGCGGAGGATCGTGTTGCGCGCCTTGTCCGCGGTGCAGGTGGTGATGATGTCCGCCCCGTCCACCGCGTCGTCGACCGACGTCGCCGCATGCACCCGGAAGCCGAGCGGGGCGAGGTTCCGGCGCACCTTCTCGGTCGCCGCCGGGTCGATGTCGTAGACCCGCAGGTCCTCGATCCCGAGCACGCCGC